>NZ_JBNZCE010000057.1:26660-55007 GCF_050589265.1 Actinoplanes sp. G11-F43 | reverse complement strand
CCGGTCGGTCAGGTCGTGCCGCCTCGTCACCGCTACGCTGGACACGAGGTCTCCGGTATGAAGTTCTTGCTTGGTCGCAGAACCAGATACCGGAGACCTCTTCAGTTATCGATCACCGCCACGCGTGACATCGATCAACCTCACCGAGTTCTAAAACACGCCTTAGTCGATCGGGCCCATGATGCCGCCGCCGATACCCTTGCGTCTCGCCCACGTGCCGAACCGTGCGAACGCCCACAGCATCAGCCCGAAGACGACCGCGAAGACCACGAACCCCGTCATGGCTCGACGACAGTGGCCGGAACGACCGTCCCGGTGACGGCGAACTGCGTCCGGTACAGGTCGGCGTACAGCCCGCCCGCCGCGACCAGCTCCTCGTGCCGGCCGCGTTCGACGATGCGGCCCTGGTCGAGCACCAGGATCTGGTCGGCCTCCCGGACGGTGGACAGCCGGTGCGCGATGACCAGCGCGGTCCGCCCGCGCAGCGCCTCGGTCAGGGCCCGCTGCACGGCCGCCTCGGACTCGCTGTCGAGATGGGCGGTGGCCTCGTCGAGGATCACCACGGACGGCTGTTTGAGCAGCAGCCGGGCGATGGCGAGACGTTGTTTCTCACCGCCGGAGAACCGGTAGCCACGCTCCCCCACCACCGTCTCCAGGCCGTCGGGCAGTGCGCGCACCAGGGCGGCGATCCGGGCTCCGGTCAGCGCCTGCCACATCTGTTCCTCGGTGGCGTCTGGTCTCGCGTACCGCAGATTCTCGGAAATGGTGTCGTGGAACAGGTGCGAGTCCTGCGTGACGACGCCCACGGTGTCCCGCAAAGAGTCCACAGTGGCGTCCCGGACGTCGATCCCGCCGACGAGGACCGCACCGCCGGACACGTCGTAGACCCGGGAGAGCAGCATCGACAGTGTCGTCTTGCCGGCTCCGGACGGGCCGACCAGCGCCACCATCGTCCCCGGCTCGACGGTGAAGTCGATGCCGGACAGGACCTCCGGGTTCTCCGTCCGGTCGAGGGTGGTCACGTCCTCCAGGGTGGCGAGCGACACCTGGTCGGCGCTGGGGTAGCGGAACCGCACGTCACGGAACTCGATCCGGCCCGTACCGGCGGGAATGGGGGTCGCCTCGTCCTTCTCGGTGATGCCCGGGCGCAGGTCGAGCACCTCGAAGACCCGGTCGAAGGAGACCAGCGCGCTCATCACGTCGACCCGGACGTTGCTGAGCGCGGTGAGCGGGCCGTAGAGGCGGGTCAGCAGCAGGGCCAGGGTGACGACGGTGCCGGCCGAGACGTCGCCGGTGACCGCCAGCCAGCCGCCGAGCCCGTAGGTCAGGGCCTGGGCCAGGGACGCCACCAGCAGCATCGCCACGAAGAAGGTGCGCGAATACATCGCCTGCTGGACGCCGATGTCGCGGACCCGGGACGCCCGCTCGCCGAACCGCTCGGCCTCGGCCTCCGGGCGGCCGAACAGTTTGACCAGCAGCGCCCCGGCGACGTTGAAGCGCTCGGTCATCGTCGCGTTCATCTTGGCGTCCAGGTCGTACGACTCGCGGGTGATCTCGGCGAGCCGCCGCCCCACCCGCCGGGCGGGCACGATGAACACCGGCAGCAGCACCAGTGACAGCGCGGTGATCTGCCAGGACAGGGTGAGCATCACACCGGCGGTGAGCACCAGCTGGATGACGTTGCTGAGCACGCCGGACAGGGTCGAGGTGAACGCGCGCTGGGCGCCGACCACGTCGTTGTTGAGCCGGCTCACCAGGGCGCCGGTCTGGGTGCGCGCGAAGAACTGCAACGGCATGCGCTGCACGTGACCGAAGACACGGGTCCGCAGATCGAGGATGATGCCCTCGCCGATGCGGGCCGAATACCACCGCTGGGCGAGTGACAGCAGCGCGTCGGCCACCGCGAGACCCGCGATGATCAGAGCGAGGCGTACGACGGTGCCCGCCGCCTCCGCCCCGCCGCCGGTGATCGTGTTGATCACCTGACCGGCGAGCAGCGGGGTGGCCACTCCGATGCCGGCCGCGAGGACCACGGTCAGCAGGAAGACACCGACATCACGACGGTACGGCACCGCGAAGCGCGCGATCCGACGCGTGGTGCCGGGCCGCACCCGGTGCCGGTTGACCCGATCCGCGTTCTGGATCGAGCGCAGCACAGTCCAGCTGGTCGACATGTTCACCTCCCGGGTGCCGCTCGACGACGCAGAACGAATTCTGCCTCGTGGGTACGACAATCCCGGGAGGCGATCTACTCCCCGGAACCCAGCAGCTCGCTGAGCCGTCGTGTCTGGGCCTCGCGCTCGGCCCGGTCCTGCTCGGCGTACGACCGCTGGGGCGCACCCGCGAGCAGGGCCTTGATCTCGGCGACCGCGCCCCGGTCCGCCGCCAGCACCGCAGCGGTCAGGTCGGCCACCGCACCGTCGAGTTCGGTCCGGGGCACCACGGCCGTAGCCAGGCCGATCCGGTCCGCCTCTCCGGCGTCGATCCGCCGCCCGGTGACGCAGATCTCCAGTGCACGGGACGGCCCGACCAGTTCGGTGAGCCGTTTCGTGCCGCCCAGGTCGGGCACCAGTCCGAGGGTGACCTCGGCCATGGAGAACTTCGCGTCATCGGCGAGGACCCGCATGTCGCAGTTCAGCGCGAGCTGGAAGCCGGCGCCGATCGCGTGTCCTTGCACTGCGGCAACTGTCACAAAGGACGGACTCCGCAACCACGTGAACGCGGTCTGGAACCCGGCAATCCGATCGGCACAGTCAGCCGCGGACAACTGTGCCAGCCGGGACAGCGAAGAATCGCCGTCGCCCTTCGCCGCCGACAGATCCAGGCCGGCGGAAAACGCGCGTCCCTCCGCCCGGACAATGACGACCCGGACGTCCCCCGGCAATTTCCGGGAAATGTTGCCCAGCTCCGTCCACATCGCTGGGGTCTGGGCATTGAGAACGTCGGGCCGGCACAACGTCACCGTCGCTACCGGCCCGTCCTGTTCGTAGCGAACGCCTACCTCGTCGGTCCTGCCCGGCCCGGCGTTGCCGGCCGTCACGCCTTCTTGCGGCGGCGTGCGCCGCCACGCTGGCGCAACTGCACGCCCGACTCGGTGAGCACGCGGTGCACGAATCCGTAGGAACGCCCGGTGGAGGCGGCGAGGGCGCGGATGCTCTCGCCGGAGGTGTAACGCTTCACCAGGTCCTTGGCGAGCGACTGTCGCTCGCTACCGACGATTCGACGACCCTTCTCAGTACTGGTAGCTGTGCCAGTGGCTGCCATCTTGAATCCTCACGTCGCAGACAGTGCGGTCAGATACGGTCCCACCTATTACACCGTCTCGAACGATCATGCGCCAGGTATCCAGCCCCCGTGAACGTGCCCATTTATTACTGTCAGGAACTTGACGGTTACCACAGGCATCAATGTCAGACAGTTTGCCGGCAGCCACTCCGCACGCATTTCCGAGCCGGCGGGCCACTCCCCAAGACCATCGATCACCTGCGAAAACACTCGATCGAGGGGAGGCCCTCGATCGCTCCGGAGAGTGCTGTGATCGCTCCGGGGCGTGACACTCGACCTTGCAGACTACCGCCGGCCGAGTGCCCGACCTGTTGGGAAACGCCCGAACATCGCACTGTCTGTGTGGGCACCAGTTGACAACTGAGAATCGACGATGCCCGCCCCTCCCCGCCCCTACCGGCTGTCAGGCCAGCTCGACGAGCTCCAACAGGTCGTCGCTCCACGCGTCCTCGTCGCCGTCCGGCAGCAGGATCGCGCGATCCGGCTTCAGCGCCTGCACACAACCGGCGTCGTGGGTGACCAGCACGATCGCGCCCGGATAGTTGGCGATGGCGTCCAGCACCTGCTCCCGGCTGACCGGGTCGAGGTTGTTCGTCGGCTCGTCCAGCAGCAGCACGTTCGCGCCCGAGCAGACCAGAGTGGCCAGGGCCAGACGGGTCTTCTCACCACCGGACAGCACACCGGCCGGCTTGTCCACGTCGTCGCCGGAGAAGAGGAACGCGCCCAGGATCTTCCGCAGCTCCGTGTCGGTCTGCTCGGAACCCGCGCTGCGCATGTGCTCCAGGATCGTCCGGTCCACATCCAGGGTCTCGTGCTCCTGGGCGTAGTAACCCAGGCGCAGCCCGTGCCCCGCCCGCACCTCACCGGTGTCCGGTTCGAGCAGGCCGCCGAGCATCCGCAGCAGAGTCGTCTTACCGGCGCCGTTGAGACCGAGGATGGCCACCCGGGAACCACGGTCCACCGCGACACTGACATCGGTGAAGATCTCCAGCGACCCGTACGACTTGGAGAGCCCGGACGCGGTCAACGGGGTCTTGCCGCACGGGGCGGGACTCGGGAACCGGACCTTCGCCACCTTGTCCGAGGTGCGGACCTCCTCCAGGCCACCGAGCAGCTTCTCGGCCCGGCGCGCCATGTTCTGCGCGGCGACCGTCTTGGTGGCCTTCGCCCGCATCTTGTCGGCCTGCGCCATCAGCGCGCCGGCCTTCTTCTCCGCGTTGGCCCGCTCCCGGCGGCGCCGCCGCTCGTCGGTCTCCCGGGCCTCCAGGTACGTCTTCCAGCCCATGTTGTACATGTCGACGACCGAACGGTTCGCGTCCAGATACCAGACCTTGTTGACCGCGGCGTCCAGCAGCTCGACATCGTGGCTGATCACGATCAGGCCGCCCTTGTGCTGCGCCATGTAGCCGCGCAGCCAGGCGATCGAGTCCTGGTCCAGGTGGTTGGTCGGCTCGTCCAGCAGCAGGATGCCCTTGCCGTTCTGCCCGGAGTTGGCGAACAGGATGCGGGCCAGCTCGATCCGGCGGCGCTGACCACCGGAGAGGGTGCCGATCGTCTGTGCCAGGGCACGCTCGGGCAGACCCAGGTTCGCGCAGATCCGGGCGGCCTCGGCCTCGGCGCCGTAGCCGCCCAGGGCGGAGAACTGGTCCTCCAGCTGCCCGTAGCGCCGGACCAGCTTCTCCTCCGAGCTCTCCTCGAGCTGCACCTCGAGCTTCTGCATCTCGACGAGGATGGTGTCCAGCCCGCGGGCGGACAGCACCCGGTCGCGGCCGGTCACGTTCAGGTCGCCGGTCCGCGGGTCCTGCGGCAGGTAGCCGATCTCGCTGGTCCGCTCGACCTGACCCGCGTACGGGATGCCCTCGCCGGCGAGGACCTTCAGCGTGGTGGTCTTGCCCGCGCCGTTACGGCCGACCAGGCCGATCCGGTCGCCGGGCTGCACCCGCAGCGTGGTCGGGGAGATGAGGATGCGCGCGCCGGCGCGGAGTTCCAGTCCGGTGGCGGTGATCATGTGAATTCTCGCTCTCGGTGATTCGGCTGACTCAGGGCGCAGAAAAGCGCCGGCCGCCGGATCTGTCGATCGATCGGGGGCGGTCGGCGCGGGGCAGGTCAGCCTTCGCAGAGCAGCACGCCGCCATACTACCGGGCACCCGTGCCGGGCTCCCACTCGATTAGTTCGCAAGATCATCGGGTACTCGCCCGGCAACCCGTGGTGAAGGTGGAACGAAGATGGAACTCAACGAACGCGCTGACATCGACACCAGTCAGATCGAGGACGGCCGGGGCTCCGGCGGTGGCGGCGGCATCGGCGGTCTCCCGATCGGTGGCGGCGGCCTGGCCGGCATCGTGGTGACCCTGATCGTCGCCCTGGTCGGCGGCTACTTCGGGATCAGCGGCCTGAGCGGTCCCGGTGGGGAATCGACCGGGCAGCCCCTCACCCAGTGCAGCGACGACGCGCAGAAACTCCAGGTGCTGGAGTGCCGCAACGGCCTCTATGTGACATCGATCCAGAACTACTGGGCGAAGCAGTTCCCCGAGTCGTTCGGCGAGCAGTACCAGCCCGCCCGGACACACCTCTTCTCCGGCAACGTCCGCACCGCCTGCGGTGCCGCGGACTCCGGGGTCGGCCCGTTCTACTGCCCCGCCGACAGCAAGGTGTACATCGACCTGACCTTCTACCAGGTGCTCGCGAAACAGCTCGGCGCCCCGGGCGAGTTCGCTCAGCCGTACGTGCTCGCCCACGAGTACGGCCACCACGTCCAGAACGTGCTCGGCACCGAGGCCGAGATGCGCCGCCGTCAGGAACGCGACCCGGGCTCGGCCAACCAGGAGTCGGTCAAGCTGGAGTTGCAGGCCGACTGTTACGCCGGCGCGTGGGCCCACTCCGCGGCGAACACCACCGACAAGGACGGCGACAAGATCTTCACCAGTCTCACCGACGCCGACATCCAGGAGGGCATCCAGACGGCCGGCCAGATCGGCGACGACGCGCTCCAGGGCCGCGGCGGCGGTGAGGTCAACCCCGAGCAGTTCACCCACGGCACGTCCGAACAGCGCCAGAAGTGGTTCCGCGTCGGCTGGGAGTCCGGAGACCCCACCCGGTGCGACACCTTCAAAGCCGGCGCCGTCAGCTGACGTCGTCTCCCGGCCGGTGCCCCACGGCGCCGGCCGGCTCGTGGATCAGGATCGGCACCGCGCGGGCCGCCGCCACCGCCGACACCAGAACCGCGTGCCGGGGCTCGGGCACCTCCAGCATCCGGTCGGCGCGCAACGCCGCCACCACCCGCAACTGAGGCGCCGCCAGAATCGCGTCCACCGCGGTCCGGTCACCACCGGTCACCAGCGCCGTCAACGACCCGGCCTCGGGCACCAGGATGCGCCCCACGATCCCGGCCCCGTCGGACGCCGCCGCCTTGGCCTGGTTGTCCCGCCGCCGCGCGAACCGTTGCTGCGACCAGCCACCCGCGGCCGTCCGCCCCTGCACATAGTGCGTGTCCACCTTGGACGCGACGAGCTTCTCCCCGTCGGCGATCCCGACCGCGACCGCGCCCTTGCGCGCCAGCAGCAGCCCCAGCCTCCGCGGCGCCCGGGCCTCATCGATCAGCTCGCTCACGGTGGGTGCCGATCGAGCCCCCGGCGGCGGATGCAGCTCGGCCGTGGCACCGTCCGAGGCGATCAGGATCAGGCCCTCCTCCCGGAACGTCCCATGCCGCCTCCCGAAATTATCCAGCCATCGCGGCAGTCGCTCCGGCGCGATGTCCACCCATTTGCCACCGCCGGCGGCCGCTCGCTCAACCACCCCCACACCCTACGGCCCGCCGAACCGCCGCCGGCCGTTGTCCACAGGCCCCGGCTGCCTCTTTCCGTCATCCACAGGCGCACGGATTCCACCGGCCTCCGGCCGGACCGCGGTGGCAGGATTCGTGCCATGAGCGACCTCGCCGCGGACCTGATGGACCGTCTCACCAACGCGTTCGAGGCCGCCCGCGATCCGGTGCGGGCGGTCGGGGCAGCCGCCTACATGCGTGATCAGTTCCCCTTCCTCGGCTTGACCAGCGCGGTCCGCCGGGCTCAGGCCCGGATGGCGCTGAAAGGCCTGCCGGCACCCGGGGAGGCCGACCTCCGTGCGGTGGCTCTGGCGTGCTGGGCGCGGGAGGAGCGGGAGTTCCAGCTGTTCGCCTGTGACTACCTGACGAGGCACATCACGATCCCGGGCCCGGCGTTCCTGGACACCACCGCCGAGCTGATCACCACCAGATCCTGGTGGGACACAGTGGATCCGCTCGCCACCCATGTGGTCGCCGGGCTGGTCCGCCGCCATCCACCGCTGACCGCCCGGATGGACGAGTGGGCCACCGAGGAGAACATGTGGCTGGTCCGGACGGCGATCCTGCACCAGTTGCTCTACGGGCCGGCCACCGACACCGGGCGGCTGTTCGCGTATTGCACGGCGCAGGCCGGCCACCGCGACTTCTTCGTCCGCAAGGCGATCGGCTGGGCGTTGCGCCACTACGCCCGCACCGATCCCCAAGCGGTCCGAGCCTTCCTGACCGCTCACGCCGACCACATGTCGCCGTTGTCCGTCCGGGAGGCCGCCAAGCATCTATGACACTCACGGCTATCCCGTCCCGTGATCGACTCATTCCTAGTCCACAACCAGCCGTTTCCGGGCATGTCGACGGTCTTGGGTTCGCCCCGGGACGATCCGACCGCCGGCATTCGCCTGAGCCGTCGAGGTTCGCTACTCGCCGCCAGGGCAGGCGGGCCGATGACCACGACCGGACAGCGATGCGAGAGGGATGAAGGAGGCCGGCTCTCATCGACGGAGACAACTCGGCTCCGGATCTCCGCACCACACCGCGAGCACACGACACACCAGCCGGCGCGTCCGAGCAGGGCGGTGTTCTGGAGGTGGGCGGCGCGGAGTGGCACCAGCGTGCCGTTGCGGCTGAGCAGCGCCAGGACTGGGAGGAGGCCATCGGGTTGGTTGCCGGGCATGCCGAGTGTCACGGGGCTGACCACTACCGGCACAACTCCCATCTCTGGCACATGCGGCTTCTCGCTGTGGCCGGCCGATGGTCCGAACTCGACCTCCTGGGCCGGGACGACCGTCATGCCGTTCGGGCGCTCAACACTCACCTGCACGAGATCGGCCGGGCCGACCTGCTGCGGAGGCGGGCCGACGACGGGGACCGGCACGCGCTTACACACCTGGTTCGGCTGCTGGCCGAGACCGGCGGCCTAGCCGCCGCCCAGGCCGTTGTGGACCGTCACGAGTTCGGTGGCGCGTTCCTCGCCTCGATCGTCGCCGGGACGGAACGGCCAGGGGCAAAGCCATCCGGGGAAGAACGATCAGGGACAGCACGGCCAGAGACAGAACAGCCAGGGACAGAACAGCCGGAGACGGGACGGCCGGAGACCAGACAGCCGGAGACCAGACAGCCGGAGACCGGACGGCCGGAGACGGGACGCCCGGAGACGGGACGCCCGGAGACGGGACGGCCGGAGACGGGACGGCCGGGGGGCTGGTTCCCAGGAGGCTTCGGTGCGGCAGAACCCAGACCATGCCGACCCGGCGTCACTGTCCGGCCGGATCGTTTGATGAAGCGAGCGCCGGGGTTTGGGAACACCGGCGCTCGCTTCATCTGGGGTCAGGTGGTCAGGAGCAGGTGGAGGGCGAAACCGGCGATCACGACGCTGGAGACCAGGGCGGTGATCAGGCGGCCTCTGTCGCTGGTCAGGAGGCGGCCGATCAGGGATCCGCCGCCGGCTATCAGCAACTGCCAGCTGGCCGACGCCAGGAACGCTCCGGCGACGAACCAGGCTCCTCCGCCGGCGCCTCCGCTGCCCAGGACCAGGGCCGCGAAGTAGATCACGGTGGCGGGGTTGAGGAGGGTCAGGCCAAGGACTCCGAGGTACGCGCGAAGTGGGGTGGCCGGGCGAACGGGTCGTTCGGTGACTCCGGAGTTCTGGATCGCGGTTCGGGCGGTCCAGGCTGCCAGCGCCAGCAGGACGGCTGCTCCGGCCCAGCGCAGAGGGGTGGCGATCGGGGCGATCACGGTGGCGACCGCGGCGCCGCCGGCCACCGCCACCAGGGCGTAGATGCCGTCCGCGGTCGCCGCGCCCAGGCCTGCCGCCGCCCCCACCCGTAGGGAGATGCGGGCGCTCAGGCCGACGATGAGCACGCCGATGCCGCCGACCGGCACAGCGATTCCGTAACCGGCGAGCACACCGGCCAGGAACGCCCCGCTCATGACCGCTGCCGAACACCCGCTGTCACACCGGTGGCCGTCTGCTGTCGGCTGGCCCGGACGGCCGCGACGACAGAGACAGCGGGGAAGGACTTCTTCTCGGTCACGTCGCCATCATCGACGTTCCGGCCGGCGCGCGGCCAACGAATTTCCGCCGCCACAACCGCCCACACGTCTCGCCGGGGTAGCGCCGATGGCCACACCACGCCCGGCGAGAGAAGGGCACGACGGAAAGATCACGGCGGGAAAGGGCACGGCCAGGAGAGCACGACGGGGAAGAGCACGGCCGGGAGAGCACGACAGGAAAGGGCACGACGGGAGGGCGCGGCGGGGAAGGCGCGATGGGAGGCGGATGGGGCTGGGCGCCGGGTCTTTTGCACGTCCGGATGGGACCTGCGGATGCAACTGCGGGTCTTTTCGCGCGTTTGGCGCAGTTACTGGACGCTTCTTGATGGATCCGGACCGTGACCGACAGGTGGTGTGGTCGGTAGGGTTCGATCATGGTCGCTGAACTGATTCTGGTCCGGCACGGGCAGAGCCTGGCCAACGCCGTCTACCCCGACGCCGACGCGAACGGGCTGATGGAGACGGTGGTGAGTGGGCGTGATGCCGAGGTTCCGCTCACCGAGCGGGGTGAGGAGCAGGCCTCCGCGGTGGGCCGCTGGCTGGCGGGGCTGCCGGCGGACCGGCTTCCCGAGGTGGTGATCACCTCCCCGTATCTGCGGGCCCGCGAGACGTGGCGGATCGCCGCCTGGGCGTCCGAACTGGACTTCCCGGACGCCCGGACCGACGACCGGCTGGTGGACCGGCTGATGGGTGATCTGGAGCTGCTCACCCGGGCGGCGGTGACGGCCCGGTTCCCGTCCGAGGCGGCACGGCGGGCGGCGGCGGGCGAATACGAGTACGCGCCACCGGGCGGGGAGTCGTTCGCCGACATCGCGGTGCGGTTGAAGTCCTTTCTGGACGACCTGCGCGCCGATCATCCGGGCCGGCGGGTCATGGTGGTCGCCCACGATGCGGTGGTGCTGATGATGCGGGCGGTCATCGAGCAGTTGAGCTGGGATGACGTGCTGGCGGTGGAGCGCGCGTCGGGCCGCGTACACAATGCTTCGATTTCTCGTTTCGTGCTGGTGGACGGGTCGCTGACGCTGGACCGGTACAACGAGATCGACCACCTGCCGCCGGCGTGAAGCGGACCTCGGACATCGATGGGCATCTTGCCAGCGCCGACCATGAAAATTATGTTCGAACGGTGCCCGACGCCCCTGCCCGAGTGGTGAACCGTCAGCTCGGTGCGCTCCTCACCGCCGAGGCGATCTCCATGCTCGGCAGCCGGATCACCTTCGTGGCCATCCCGTGGCTGGTGCTGACCACCCAGGACTCCGCGCTGCTCGCGGGGCTGGCGGGGCTGGCCGAGATGCTGCCGTATGTGCTGGCGGGCCTGCTCGGCGGGCCGATCGTCGACCGGGTCGGTCCCCGGCCGACGGCGGTGGCCGCGGACACCGCCAGTGTGCTCGCGGTCGCGGGCATCCCGCTGCTCGGCTACTACGAGGGGGTGTCGCTGGGCGCTCTGATGGCCCTGATCGCCCTGGCCGGGGCGTTGCGCGGGTTCGGTGACGCCGCCAAGCGGGCCCTGCTGCCCCGGACGATCGCCGCCGCCGGCCTGTCCACCGAGCGGGGCACCGCGCTGTACGACGGGGTCTGCCGCGCCTCCACCCTGCTCGGGCTGCCGCTGGCGGGGCTGCTGGTGGCGACGTTCGGGCCCGAGCGGGTGCTGCTGTTCGACGCGTTCTCGTTCGTGATCAGCGCGCTGATCATCGTGTCGATGGTCCGGGTCGGCCGGGCGGACGCGGCCGCGGTGGCCGAGTGTGAGCAGCAGGGTTACGCTGCGGCGTTGCAGGACGGGTTCCGGTACGTACGATCGGATCGCCTGATCGTCGGGGTGATGTCGATGCTGTTCGTCACCAACATGTTCGATCAGGCGTTCGCCACCGTCTTCGTGCCGGTGTGGGTGCGGGACGGGCCGCACGGGCCGGCCGCGCTGGGTGTGATCGGCACCGCGTTCGGGCTGGGCGCGGTGGCCGGCAACATCCTGTACACGATGCTGGCTCCCCGATTACCGCGGCGCCGTACCCTCGCGATCTGTTTCTTTCTGGGCGGCCCGGCGCAGCTGCTGGCTCTGGCGCTGACTGACCGGGTGTGGATGGTGCTGACGGTCGCCGCGGTGTCGGGGGCGCTGATGTCGACGGTGAACCCGATCCTGATGACGGCTGTCTACCGGCGGATCCCCACCCGTCTGCACGGCCGGGTGATCAGTGTGCTGATCGCCGTGTCGTGGGCGGGGATCCCGTTCGGTGGTGTGGTCGGTGGGTGGACCACCGATCTGCTGGGTCTGCGCAACGCCGCGCTGGCCGCCGCGATCGGCTATCTGCTGGTCACGATGGCGCCGTTCCTCTTCCCGGCGTGGCGTGAGCTGGACGAGCATCAGCCCCGGGAGGCCCGGCAGGCGATCGCCGCGGTCTAGATCCTCACTGCGGCGGCGAGCTGGACGAAGTCGTCGAAGGAGGGGTCGTCGGGGGTGGGTTGCAGGACGATGGTGTCGGCGCCGGCGTCGGCCCACCGCCGCACCTGCTCGGTGATCGCGGCGGTGTCCCCGGCGACGGCCCGGTCGTCGAGGGTGGGGTATCCCCAGCGCACCCGTTCGGCTTCGAGACGTTCGGCGGCGTCCGGCCCGGTGGCGGCGTGCAGGTAGACCACGATCTGCCCGTCGCCGACGATGTCGCGAGCGGCCCGCACCTGGCCGGGGGTGGTGCCGCCGGCCAGGATGACGCCGTCGCCGACGCTGCCGGCGAGTTCCAGGGTGCGCGGGGCGGACGCGCCGACCAGGATCCGCACGGTGTCCAGCGGCGGCCAGTCCAGGGCGACCCCGTCGAGGCGCACGTAGCGGCCGTCGACGGTGACCCGTTCGCCGCCGAGCAGGGAGCGCAACGCGGTGACGTACTCCCGGAGGAGGGTCATCGGGGATGTCACCCGGGCGCCGACCTGGCCCATCCAGTCCTGCACACCGTGGCCGACGCCGATCCGGGCCCGGCCGGGGAAGAGCCGGTCCAGGCTGGCCACCTCCATGGCGGTCGCGGCGACGTTGCGCAGCGGCACCGGGAACAGGCCCATCCCGACACGCAGCCGCTCACTTCCGGCGAGGGCCGCCGCCATGGTGGCCACGCCGCCACCGAGGAAGCAGTCCTCCCACAGCCACAGTTCGTCGAGTCCGGCTTCGTCAGCGGTCAGGACCAGGTCTCGGAAGCGTTCCGGGGGCAGTTGCGGCAGGCACACGGCGCCGATCACGGTCATGCCGGTACGTGTTCCCGGTCGGTGCCGGCGACAATCCGCCGGTAGAGCTGTTCCGGTTCGAGGTGGGTGTACCAGGGGGTGACCGGGCGGCGTTCGTACCGTTCCATCCCGATCAGGAAGAACACCGCGTAGCCGGTGCTGATCGCCAGGGACGCGGCGGCCCAGGCGGCGATGACCACGTGCTCGCCCTGGATCAGGCGGGTCACCGCGAAACCGAGCGCGGACAGTTCGACAAGCGTGAAGATCCGGTACGCCCATTTGAGCCGGGCGTCCGCGGTGCGCCGGGCGCGTTTCTGGGTGACCCCGAACTGCCGTTCGCCGAACAGGGCGGCGGGCAGCGCGGCGAGCATCGGCAGGGTGTCCGCGACGGCGAACGCCTCACTGTGCAGCAGGTGGTAGTGGCCCCGGCCGAATGCGACAACGGTGTAGATCGAGAAGACGGTGAAGGCCAGAAAGGCGAAACCATAGACGGCGTACGGGCCCCGCACCTGCGCCACCCCGGTGGTCAGCGCGGCGACCGGGATGAGCAGGTAGAGCAGCCGGTTCAGCCCCTGGAAGTGGGCGATCATCGCGCTCAGGTAGTTGAGCCGCTGGTGGATGCTCAGCCCGCGGGCGCGCAGTGGCGAGTCGGGGTGCCGCAGCAGCAGGTGCAGGCTGCCGATCGCCCACCGGCGCCGGGTGCCGTAGTACTGCCGCAGATTGTCGACTTCCAGGCCGTACGCCAAAGGCTCTTCGAGGTAGACCGACTTCCACCCGCGGGCGTGCAGCCGCAGCGAGGTGTGGATGTCCTCGGTGGACGTGTCCTCGGCGAAGCCGCCGGCGGCATCCAGTGCGGACCGTCGCAGCATCGCCGACGTGCCGGTGTAGATGGCGCTGTTGACAGTGTTCTTGGTGGGCTGCACCCCGCCGTAGAACATCTCCTGCTCGTGCCAGGCCCCGTCCCGGCCGCCGCGCCGCCGGAAGGTGAACGACTCGGTGTTGTAGAACGACTGCGGCGACTGGACGACCGCGACGTCGGGGTCGTCGAAGTAGCCGAGGGTCTTCTCGATGAACTCGGGCAGCGGGACGTGGTCGGCGTCGAGGGTGATCACGAACTCGGCGTCGGTGATCCGCAGCCCGTGGTTGAGGTTGCCGGCCTTGGCGCCCTCGCTGCTGGTCCGGGGCAGGTAGCGGGCGCCGAGCCGGCCGGCCATCGCCCGGATCTCGGCACGGTCGCCGTCGTCGAGGACGATCACGTCGCGGACGCCGCGGACCCGCAGCGCCCCGATCACGGTGGGTTCGAGGACCGGCAGCGGCTCGTTGACGGTCGGCACCAGGATGTCGACGGTCCGGTCCACCGGGGCGGTCACGGTCCGGGGCGCGGGGCGGCTGCTGCGGCGCAGGCTGACCACGAACATCGTGGTGGTCAGCACGGCGAACATCTCGGCGGCCCAGGCCAGCGGCCCGTACCAGACGGTCCAGTTGACGACGGCGGTCCGCCACACGACGAAGACCGGGGCGAGGGTCAGGAAGACCACGAACAATTTCCGCAGGTACGGGGGATCACGGTCGGGAATCTGGTCAACGCGGTACGGCGACATGTGCGGTCCTGTCCAGGAGAAGTGGGTGCAGGGCGGGCCCGGCGGCCAGCACCCCGGAGCCGAGCGGGGTGACGATCGCGCCCGCCTCGGCGGCGATCAGGGCGCCGGCGGCGAAGTCCCAGGGGGCGAGTTCGTCCTCGTAGTAGGCGTCGCAGCGGCCGGCCGCGAGGTGGCAGAGTTCCAGGGCGGCGCTGCCGTGGCTGCGGATGTCACGGATCTGCGGCAGGAGGCTCGCGACGGTCGCCGCCTGCCGGGCGCGGGACTTCGGGTGGTAGGCGAAACCGGTCGCCACCAGGGCCCGGTCGAGGGGCACCGGATCGTTGACCCGGATCGGTTTCCCGTTCAGCCGGGCGCCCAGGCCGTCCGCCGCGGTGAAGGTCTCCGAGCGGCCGGGGTCGTGGACCACTCCCACGACGGCCCGCCAGGTGCCGTCCGGGAGCTGTCGCTCGGCCGCGATGCTGACGGTGACGTGCGGTGACCCGTACAGCAGATTGGTGGTGCCGTCGACCGGATCCACCACCCACCGCAACCCGGACGTCCCGGCCCGGGCCCCGCCCTCCTCCCCGAGCAGCCCGTCGTGGGGTCGCGCGGCGCCGAGGACAGCGGTGACCGCGGCCTCGCTCGCCAGATCGGTTTCGGTCACGTGGTCGGTGCCGCTCGACTTGACGCCGATCGCCCGGACGGTTCCGGCGGCCCGGATCACCCGGCCGCCGGCGCGGGCGGCGCGCACCGCCACGTCGAGCAGCTCCTCCGGGGAGGTCACGTCCGGCTCACCCGGCTGACCTCGGCCAGGATCCGGTCGCGGTAGCGGGCGGGCAGCGCGGTGACGGTGTCCCGCACCTCGCAGCGGCCGACGCTGCCGTCCTCGAAGGGCAGGGCCAGCCCGAGCAGCGGCAGGGTCCCCGGGCCGGGCGGGACCCCGAGCACCAGCCCGTCGCCGGTCACCCTGGTGTGCAGGGCGCCGCCCGCGGTCGCCCGCCGTAGTTCCGGGTAGAGCGCGTTGGCCTCGAAGTCACCGAACGCGCAGGCCAGCTCCACGTCGAGACCGGGCCATTTGCGCAGGAAGTAGCGGTAGTTGGGGGCTTCGGACAGCTTGTTGGCGGCGACGCTGCGCACGTGCGGCAGGTGCACGCCGAAGAAGTCGCGGCCCATCAGGATCGGGGTGCCGGAGCGGGCCACCCGGTACGCCCACTCCAGGTCCTCGACGCCGTAGCCGTGGAAGCCCGGGTCGAACTCGCCGGCCAGCTCGCGGGGCAGGGCGATCAGCGCGGTCCAGGCGAACGCCCACGGGATCACGTGCGGGACCGTCATCCGCGGGTCCTGATCACCGGGGCCGGTGACCGCCAGATCGGCGAGGAGTTTGCGGTAGTGCTCCCAGGGCTGGGTGTCGACATCGGTCACGTCACCGGTGTTGTTGTCGTAGTCGAGCATCTGGCCGACCACGCAGGCGCGTTGCCCGTACCGGAAATGGGTGTCGTGAAGATCTTCCAGAGCGTGTGCGGGCAGCACCATGTCCACGTCCATCAGCACCACGATCTCGCCGGTGGCCTGCCGTAGTGCCAGGTTGCGGGCCTCGCCGACCTGCCACGGGCGGCTCGACGTGACGGTGACGACGTCGAGCCGGCCGGTGAACTCCCGGCAGATCGCGGCGTGCTCCCCACTGTCGTCGAGGACCCCGAGCACCACCTCGAAATCGGTCATCGGCAGGGTCTGCTCGGCCAGGGCGGACAGTGCGAGACGCAGATTCGAGGCCCGTTCGCGGTACGGGATGACCACGCTGATCCGGCGGTCACCCATCGACGCCGCCGGGCGCGATCAGGACCTTGCAGCTGGCCTGGTCGGCCGGGCCGAACCGCCGGGCGCCGATGTCACAGCCGAGCGCGGCGAACCCGGTCCGGAAGTCGTCGAGCGGCACCACGTGGCTGACCAGGCGCTCGGCCGGGATCCGCCCGGTGGTGATCAGGTGGAACGCCTCGTCGAACGAGCCGTGCAGCGAGTCGATCGACCCGATGATCGACAGGCTGCGGTCGGCGAGCAGCATCGTGTCGATCGAGGCGAACCTCTCCTTCAAACCGATCGACATGTACGTCCCACCGTGCGCGATCTGCGGGAAGAGTTCTTCCAGGAGTGCCGAGGTGGTGTCCACGACGATGTCCAGGGGCGCGTCCGGGTCGTTGAAGTACTTGGTCCGGGCCTCGTCCAGGGACGCGTAGGCGGCGGTGCCGTCGGGCAGCCGGTCGCGGGCGAACTCCAGGCGGGCCGGCGAGTGCTCGATCACCACCGGGGTCAGGCCCTTCAGCGACAGCACCCAGGTGTAGAGCAGGCCGAGCGGGCCGGCGCCGAAGACGTAGGTGAACGCGCTCAGCGACGGCGGCTGGAGTTTGCGGGCGCCGGCCACCACGCAGCTCAGCGGTTCGGTCAGGGCGGCGGCGCGCAGCGACACGTCGTCCGGCAGCCGGTGCACGAAGGCCGAGGTGGTGCGGTAGCGGCCGGCGTACGCGCCGTCGTAGCTGACCCCGCTCTCGGTGCCGTGCTTGTTGACGCAGTGGTTGATCCGCTGGGTGCGGCACATCCGGCAGCGCCCGCAGTAGGGCGTCGGGTTGATCACTACCCGGTCCCCCACCGCCACGCTGGTGACGGCCGGGCCGGTCTCGGCGATGATGCCGCTGGCCTCGTGGCCGAGGGTGACGCCGGGGACGGCGACCGGGTAGGAGCCGGAGACGATGCCGAGGTCGGTGCCGCACACCCCGCAGAACTTGATGTCCACGACCACGTCGTCGTCGCCGGTCGCGTGCAGGTCGGGGACCTCGGTCAGTGCGACGTCCCAGGGCCCGCGGTATTTGAGCGCTTTCACGGCCGGGTGGCCTCCTTCTGATAGTCGTGCAGGGTGGCGCGCAGGCGGTGGAGCAGGTCGTCCACCTGGGCGGTGGTGATGATCAGGGGCGGGCGGACCTTGACGGTGTTGCCGAAGCCGTACCGGCTGCCGCGCAGGATCAGGCCGTGCCGGCGGGCCAGGCCGAGGAACTGCTCGACGTCGACGCTGGTCGGCAGGTCGAAGGCCTGCATCAGGCCGACGCCGCGGACCCCGGTCATGTCCGGGAAGGCGCGGGCCAGCGTGTGCAGGCCGCGCAGCAGCCGGTCGCCGGACTCGGTCACGGTGTCCAGGACCCGGTGGTTGCGCAGGTAGCGGACCGTCTCCTCGAGCGCGACCAGGGCGAGCGGGTTGGCGCCGGAGGTGCTGGAGTGCTCCCACTGTTCGAGGACGTCCAGTTCGGGCCGCATCAGCACACCGGCCACCGGGATGCCGACGCCGCCCGCGCCCTTGGCGAAGGTGATGATGTCGGGGCGCAGCGCGGCGGCGTAGCCGGTGGAGGCGAAGAACGATCCGGTCCGCCCGAAGCCGGTCTGCACCTCGTCGGCGATGATCAGGATGCCGAGGCGGTCACAGGTCTCCCGGAGCACCCGGTAGTAGTCGCGGGGCGGCACGATGTTCCCACCGTTTCCCATGATCGGTTCGACGACCAGGGCGGCGACCCGGCCGCTCGACGCGTACTCGGCGAAGTCCTCCAGCCGGCGGGCGCAGAGCATCGCGCAGGAACCCGGCTGCTGGCCGTAGAAACAATTCGCGCAGTCCGGTCCGGGCACTTTCACGGAATGCGCCATCGGAAGCGAGAAACTGCGCTGCCGGAATGCGTTTCCGGATATTCCGGTGGTGCCGACGGTCTGGCCGTGGTGGGACAGGAACAGGGAGAATATGTCGGAGCGGCCGGTCGCTTTCTGCGCGATTCTGATCGCCGCCTCGTTGGCGCCGGAACCGGTGATGTCACGGAACCAGAAGGCGCCGATGTGCGCCGGCAGGTCGGGTCTCATCAGCTCGAAGACCTCTGCTGCCCGGGACCTGGTGAACTCGGAGGAGAGGTGCGCGATCCGGTCCAGCTGCCCGTGCAGGGCGTCGATGATCTCGGTGGCCGAGTAGCCGAGCGAGACGTTGAAGGTGCCGGACGCGCCATCGATGAAGCGCTCACCACGAATGTTCAGATAAATGCCGTCGCCGACATAATCGGGCAGACCGGTCAACGGTTTGGGAACGGTGCTCGAGGTCATCACTGGCCTTTCCGCGAAGCAGATGGAAGCGCTCCCACCACAGTGGAGGCAAGCAACTCCGGGCGTCAACCCTGAACCGGTTAAGTTCTGGCACGAAAGGCACCTGAGCTGGCCGCATCGGCGAGTGTGCGCTTAGTCACGGAACGCTTTCCGGTCCGGGATGTCGCCACCAGGTTTCCGGAATGACAATCAACAATTGCCGACCGATTAAAAAAGAAACGCGGGCCGGTTCGCCGGATTCCGGCGATCAGTCCGCATTGCTCCCATCGGTGAGCCGCCGGGGCCGCGGCGTGAGATCGAACCCGGGGTTTGGCACGGCCGACGCCGGGCAGTTCTCACTCATGTCCATCTTGAGCAGATTCCTCCAGCGACGGCGACGGAAGATCGAGGAGCAGCGCAGCGCCGGAGTGGCCCGGGCGATGGCCCGCGGCGCCACCCCGGAACAGGCGAAGGCGGCCGGGGACAGTGCCGCGCTCGGCACCCAGCGGGCCGTGATCCTCGGCAACACCCTCGGCAATTGATCACCGGATGGCCAGGACCGTGCGCACGGTCCTGGCCATCGGATCACTCGGTGTCGCTCCAGGTGGCGAGCTGCTCGGCGACCGTCCGGTCGCCGTCGATCCGCACCTCGGTCAGCGGGATCCGCCGGTAGAGGGCCAGCACCAGATCACTCGCGGTGGCCTGGATCCGGGTCACCGGCTCGCCGCTGGCCGCCGGTCCCGCCGTGGCCCCCGCCGGGGACAGGTCGAGCGTCCACGACGGCCCCTCGATGGCCTGGAACCCGACCCGGGCCGGCCGGTGCGGCCACGCGCCCAGCGACCCCAGCCCCACCGACAGGAACTCGCCCACGCCGTCGACCGCGATCGCGGCGGGCAGCGGCTCGGCCCGGCCGACGGCCTCCTGCGCGTCGAAGGCGTGCACCGCCGCCTCCTGCACCTGATGCCGGGCGACCGCCGCCGCGGTCAGCGGAGCGCCGGAACCGGCCCACCACGCCCAGCTGGGTGCCGCCGGGCCGGCGTCGCGCAGCGCCGCCAGCAGCAGGGCCGTCGACGCCGCGGACCACTCCAGCAGATCGCCGTGCGGCTCACGGTCCCCGATCCGCTCCGCCGACGGTGGCCGGGACTCCTCGGCCTCGGCCACGGTGGCCGCCCAGAACCGCTGGACGGCACCCACGTGGGCGACCAGGTCGGTGATCGACCACTCGGGACAGCCCGGAACCGTGGCATCCCGGTCGGGGGCCGAGGCGACGGCGTCGCGCAGCGCCACCGAGCGGCCCTCGATCAGGGTCAGCAGCTCGGGGTAGGGCGGTGTCGAAGTCATGCCCGGTTTCTACCACCGGGGTACGACAACGGGCGGCGCGCTGGTCAGCGCACCGCCCGGTAGGCGTACTCGATGAGGTCAGACGTTGAAGCCGAGAGCCCGCAGCTGATCCCGGCCGTCGTCGGTGATCTTGTCGGGGCCCCACGGCGGCAGCCACACCCAGTTGATCCGGAAGTCCTGGACCAGGCCCCCGCCGGGGCCGGTGGTCAGCGCCTGCCGGGTCTGGTCCTCGATGACGTCGGTCAGCGGGCAGGCCGCCGAGGTGAGCGTCATGTCGATGGTGACCACGTTCTCGTCGTCCACGTGGGTGCCGTAGACCAGGCCCAGGTCGACGACGTTGATCCCCAGCTCGGGGTCGACGACGTCCTTCATGGCCTCTTCGACGTCGGCGATCGACGCCTTCTTGATCTCCCCGGCGGGGGCGGCGGCCGGGGCCTCGGCCACCGGCTCGGCAACGGCGGTGCCGTCGCCCTCGGCGGTCGCCGAGACGCTCACCGACGGCAGCTCCACCGGTTCGCCGGCGTCGGCGGCCGCGGCCCGCTCGTCGGCCAGCCAGTCCGGCACCTCTTCCCCCTGGCCGGGGGCGGCACCGGAGGCCGGCGCCGTGGCGATGGTCCGGGCAGTGTCTACAGAGTCAGTCATGCCTTCACCTCCGGGCTCACGCCCACGTCCACACCGGCGCGTGCCGCGGCGTCCTTGAACGCCATCCACGGCAGCAGCGCGCACTTGACCCGGGCCGGGAACTTGGCGACACCGGCGAACGCGATACCGTCGCCGAGCACCTCCTCGTCCGGTTCGACCTGGCCACGGCTCTGCATCAGCTCCACGAAGGCATGGTGGACAGCGGACGCCTCGGCCACGTCCCTACCCTGAACCAGTTCGTGCAGCACCGATGCGGAGGCCTGGCTGATCGAGCAACCCAGCCCGTCGTACGAAATCTCGGAAAGATCGGAAGAGACGCGAACGGTGATCTCGTCGCCGCACGTCGGGTTGACGTGGTGCGCCTCCCCGTCGAACGGGTCCCGCAGACCACGCCCGTGCGGGTTCTTGTAGTGGTCGAGGATGATCTCCTGGTAGAGACTGTCGAGCATCATCAGCCGAACACCTTCCGCACCTGGTCGAGTCCACGCGCCAGGGCGTCGATCTCGGCCGTCGTCGTGTAGAGGTAGAACGAGGCCCTGGTCATCGCCGGCACACTGAACCGCGAGCAGACCGGCCGGGCGCAATGATGCCCGACCCGGACCTCGACACCGAGCGCGTCCAGGATCTGTCCCACGTCGTGGGGGTGTACCCCGTCGACGCCGAACGACACCGTCCCGCCCCGGCCTTCGACAGTGGCCGGACCGAAGATCCGCACATCGGGTACGGACGACAGGGCGTCCAGCGCGTACCGGGTGATGTCCTGCTCGTGCTGGTGGATCGCCGCCATGCCCAGCCCGGTCAGGTAGTCGACGGCCGCGCCGAGACCGATCGCCTCGGTGATCGGCGGGGTGCCCGCCTCGAACCGCGCGGGTGGCGCGGCGAACGTGGTGCCGCCCATCGTCACCGTCTCGATCATCGAGCCGCCGGCCAGGAACGGGGGCATCCGCTCCAGCAGGCTTCCGGTGCCCCAGAGCACGCCGATGCCGGTCGGGCCGAGCATCTTGTGCCCGGTGAACGCGATCAGGTCGGCGCCCAGCGTGGACACGTCGAGCGGCAGATGCGGCACGGACTGCGAGCAGTCCAGCATCAGCAGTGCGCCGTTCTCCTTCGCCCGCGCGGCGATCCGCGAGACGTCGTTGACGGTGCCGAGCACGTTGGACATGTGCACCAGCGAGATGATCTTGGTTTTGGCGGTGACCAGATCATCGAGGTTCGACTCGTCGAGCCGGCCCTCGTCGGTGATGCCGAACCAGCGCAGCGTGGCACCGGTCCGCTCGCACAGCAGCTGCCACGGCACCAGGTTGGAGTGATGCTCCATCTCGGAGATCACCACCTCGTCACCGGGGCCGAGACGCAACATCCGACCCAGCGAGTACGCCGCCAGGTTGATCGCCTCGGTGGAGTTCTTGGTGAACACCACCTCGTCCGGGCTCGCCGCGCCGATGAACGAGGCGATCCGGGCGCGCGCACCCTCGTAGGCCTCGGTCGACTCGGTGCCGAGCGTGTGCACGGAGCGGGACACGTTGCCGTTGTACCGCTCCTGGTGCGCGCGCATGACGTCGAGCACCTGCACCGGCTTCTGCGAGGTGTTGGCGCTGTCCAGGTAGACCAGCGGGTGGCCGTTGACCTCCCGCTCGAAGATCGGGAAGTCCTTACGGACCCGCTCGACGTCGAAGCTCATCAGTAACCCCTCAGGCCCGGACCTTGTACTTGTCGTAACCCTCGGCCTCGAGCTGCTCGCCCAGCTCCGGGCCACCCTCTTCGACGATCTTGCCGCCGACGAAGACGTGCACGAAGTCCGGCTTGATGTAGCGGAGGATCCGGGTGTAGTGAGTGATCAGCAGGAAGCCGGTCTGCCCGGTCTCACGGACCCGGTTGACACCCTCGCTGACGATCCGCAGCGCGTCGATGTCCAGGCCGGAGTCGGTCTCGTCGAGGATCGCCATCTTCGGCTTCAGCAGCTCCAGCTGCATGATCTCGTGCCGCTTCTTCTCACCGCCGGAGAAGCCCTCGTTGACGTTGCGCTGGGCGAACGCCGGGTCCATCTCCAGCTTCTCCATCGCGCCGCGCAGCTCGCCGGCCCAGGTGCGCAGCTTCGGCGCCTGGCCGTCGACGGCGGTCTTCGCGGTCCGCAGGAAGTTGGCCACCGACACGCCGGGGACCTCGACCGGGTACTGCATGGCCAGGAACAGGCCGGCCCGCGCGCGCTCGTCGACGCTCAGCTCCAGGACGTCCTGTCCGTCCAGGGTGACCGAACCGCCGGTGATCTCATACTTCGGGTGACCGGCGATCGAGTACGCGAGGGTCGACTTGCCGGAGCCGTTGGGACCCATGATGGCGTGGGTCTCGCCGGCCTTCACGGTCAGGTCGACACCGTTCAGGATCGGCTTCAGCTCGCCCTCGGGCAGCTTCACCGACACCTGCAGGTCGCGGATCTCCAGGGTGCTCACGGCTCTACTCCATTGCTAGGAATCGTCGAAACGTAGATGTCGCCGTCGCGGATCTCGACGGGGTAGACGGCCACCGGGCTGAAGGCCGGTGGTCCGGAGGGCTCACCGGTACGCAGGTCGAACCGGGAGCCGTGCAGCCAGCACTCCAGCGTGCACCCGTCCACCTCGCCCTCGGAGAGAGCCACCGAGGCGTGGCTGCACTCGTCGCGGACGGCGTAGAACCGGTCGTCGTCGGCGTGCACGACCGCGACCTCGACACCGTCGACCTCCACCTGGAGAGCGGTGCCCTTCGCGACGTCCGACACCGGGCCGACGTTCTCGAAGGCCATTACTGCCCGGCCTCCACCAGCCGGGACTCGATCACGGCACCGAGCCGCTCGCGCAAATCCTCGACCGGGATCTTGTTGATCAGCTCGGCGAAGAAGCCGCGGACCACCAGCTTGCGCGCCTCACCCTCGGGGATCCCGCGCGCCATCAGGTAGAACAGCTGCTCGTCGTCGAACCGGCCGGTCGCGCTGGCGTGCCCGGCACCGGCGATCTCCCCGGTCTCGATCTCCAGGTTCGGCACCGAGTCGGCCCGCGCCCCGTCGGTCAGGAGCAGATTCCGATTGATCTCGTACGTGTCGGTCCCGGTCGCCGCGGCCCGGATCAGCACGTCGCCGACCCAGACGGTGTGCGCCGACGAGCCCTGCAGCGCCCCGCGGTAGCCCACGTAGCTGCGGCAGTCCGGCACCGCGTGGTCGACCAGCTGCCGGTGCTCGTGGTGCTGGCCGGAGTCGGCGAAGTACAGGCCGAACAGCTCGGCGTCGCCGCCGCGGCCGGCGTACTCCACACTCGTGAACTGGCGCACCAGGTCGCCGCCCAGAGTGACCTGCAGGTGCTGGACCCGGGCGTCCCGGCCGACCCGGAACTTGACGTGCTGGGCCTGGACCGCGTCCCGGTCCCACTCGGCCAGCGTGACGAAGGTCAGCTGGGCGCCGTCACCGATCACCACCTCGACGTTGTCGGCGAGGGTGACCGTGCCGGTCTGCTCCAGGATGATCGTCGCCTTGGCGAACGCGCCCACCTTGACGAAGGTGCGCGCGGCCGCCGCGTCGCCGCCCTTGCCGACCAGGCGGATCACGACCGCCTCGGCCGGCTCGGCCTCGGGCGCCACCTCGATCACGGTGACCCCGGCGGCCGAACCGAAGGCCAGCGCGCTGACCCGGTCGAACGGGGTGAGCACCGGCTCGACGTCGTCCGCGGCCGACACGGTCACACCGGCCGGCAGGTCGCCGAACTCGGCCGACGGCGCGGTGCCGGTCAGCGAACCGGCCTTGGCCAGCTCACCGAGGCGCTTGAGCGGGGTGAAACGCCAGTCCTCCTCCAGGCCGGTGAGGGCCGGGAAGTCGGCGACGTCGAAGGAACGCAGCACCTGCGATTTGGTGCTCGGCGGGGCGATGGTTGTCATGTCGTCCTTTGAGAAAGTCTCGTCCGATTTGTCAGCTTCTCAGCCGACGGCGCCTTCCATCTGGAGCTCGATGAGGCGGTTCAGCTCCAGGGCGTACTCCATCGGGAGCTCCTTGGCGATCGGCTCGATGAAGCCGCGAACGATCATCGCCATCGCCTCGTCCTCGGTCAGACCGCGGCTCATCAGGTAGAAGAGCTGGTCCTCGCTGACCTTGGAGACGGTCGCCTCGTGACCCATGTTGACGTCGTCCTCGCGGATATCGACGTACGGGTAGGTGTCCGACCGGGAGATCGTGTCCACCAGCAGCGCGTCGCACTTGACCGTGCTCTTCGAGCTGGACGAACCCTCCAGGACCTGAACCAGGCCGCGGTACGACGTACGCCCACCGCCCCGGGCGATCGACTTCGAGATGATCGTCGACGAGGTGTGCGGCGCCGCGTGCACCATCTTCGCGCCGGAGTCCTGGTGCTGGCCCTCACCGGCCATCGCGATCGACAGCACCTCACCCTTGGCGTGTGGGCCGGTCATGTAGACCGCCGGGTACTTCATCGTCACCTTGGAACCGATGTTGCCGTCGATCCACTCCATGGTCGCGCCCTCTTCACAGGTGGCGCGCTTGGTGACCAGGTTGTAGACGTTGTTCGACCAGTTCTGGATGGTCGTGTAGCGCACCCGGGCGTTCTTCTTCACCACGATCTCGACCACCGCCGAGTGCAGCGAGTCGGACGAGTAGATCGGCGCGGTGCAGCCCTCGACGTAGTGCACGTACGAGCCCTCGTCGGCGATGATCAAGGTCCGCTCGAACTGGCCCATGTTCTCCGTGTTGATCCGGAAGTAGGCCTGCAGCGGGATGTCCACGTGCACGCCCTTCGGCACGTAGATGAACGAGCCACCGGACCAGGTCGCGGTGTTCAGCGCGGCGAACTTGTTGTCACCGACCGGGATCACCGTGCCGAAGTACTCCTGGAAGATCTCCGGGTGCTCCTTCAGCGCCGTGTCGGTGTCCAGGAAGAGCACGCCCTGCTCCTCCAGGTCCTCACGGATCGCGTGGTAGACGACCTCCGACTCGTACTGCGCGGCGACACCGGCGACCAGGCGCTGCTTCTCCGCCTCCGGAATACCGAGCTTGTCGTACGTCGCCTTGATGTCCTCCGGCAGGTCCTCCCACGAGGTCGCCTGCTTCTCGGTGGACCGCACGAAATACTTGATGTTCTGGAAGTCGATGCCGGTCAGGTCCGCGCCCCAGTGCGGCATCGGCTTGCGGTCGAACAGCCGCAGGCCCTTCAGCCGGAGGTTCAGCATCCACTCCGGCTCGTTCTTCAACGCGGAGATGTTGCGCACCACCGCCTCGGACAGGCCGCGCTGCGCGGCAGCCCCGGCGACGTCGGCGTCGGCCCAGCCGTACTCGTACTTGCCAAGAGCGGCGAGGTGCTCTTCCTGAGTGACGATCTGGTCAGTCATGTATCTGTCCTAACCGTGATGGCGGTGTGGTGCGTAGGGGCGGGGATGTGCGTGGTGCACACCCCGTCGCCGTGCGCGATGGTGGCGAGACGCTGCACGTGGGTGCCGATGAGCCGGGAGATGACTTCGGTCTCGGCGTCGCACAGCTGAGGAAACTCGGCAGCCACGTGAGCCACCGGGCAGTGCTGCTGGCAGAGCTGCCCGCCGGAGGCGATCGCCGAGGCGTTGGCAGCGTAGCCCTCCGCGGTCAGCACCTCGGCGAGAGCCTCGGCCCGGGCGATCGGGTCCGGCCCGGCCTCCCGCAGCGCCGCCTCACAGCGCTCCTCGAGAGCCTTGACCTGCGCCGCGGCGAAGGCGGAGACGGCCTCCGGACCGTGCTGCTGCGCGATCCAGCGCAGCGCGGCGGTGGCGATGCCGTCGTAATGGTGCGGATTGAGATCCTCGCGGGCGGCCGCGGTGAGCACGAACGCCTTGGCCGGCCGGCCCCGGCCACGCGGCTTGTCCCGCCGCAGCTCACGCGTCTCGACCAGACGCTCGGCGAGCATCGCGTCCAGATGTTTGCGGATGGCGGCCGGGCTCAGCCCCAGGGCGGCCCCGAGCTGGGCCGCGGTGGTGGCGCCGTGCTTCAGCAGAAGCTGCACGACCCGGTCACGGGTGCGCCCGTCGGCCGCGCCGGCCGGAGCCGGTGCGCCGATCTGGATCAGCACCTCGTTTTTCACTACGCCAACGTTACGTATTTCCTCTGAGCCCTGCAAACCGGGGTCCGGTGATCCACCACACCGGCTTCCGGAGCTGCGAAAACCAAGATCGGGAGCGAGCGTACGATGCGCGGGGTGAAGTACACCGCTTTACTGTCGTCCCGTCCCTTCCGGTGGTGCGGCGACCACCTGCGCGGCCTCGCCCTCGCCTCACTGATCGCCAACATCGGGATCATCGTCACCGGCGCGGCAGTCCGCCTCACCGCCTCCGGCCTCGGCTGCCCCACCTGGCCCCGGTGCACCGACGAGTCCTACACGACCACCCCCGAGATGGGCATCAACGGCGCCATCGAATTCGGCAACCGGCTGCTCACCTTCGTGCTCATCGCCATCGCGGTGGCCTGCTTCCTCGGCGCGCTGGCCCGCCGCCGCCGCTCGCTGATCCGGCTCTCCGTCGCCGTCGCCCTCGGCATCCCCGGACAGGGCGTGATCGGCGGCATCACCGTGCTGACCAACCTCAACCCGTGGGTGGTCGGCCTGCACTTCATCCTCTCCATCGTGCTCGTCGCCGGGGCGTACGCCCTGTGGCGCCGGGTCGACGCCGGCGACGGCGAACCGATCCTGCTGGTCCCCGCCCCGATCCGGCACCTGGCGTGGATCAACATGGCGGTCAGCTTCGCGGTCATCGTGGCCGGCGTGGTGGTCACCGGCAGCGGCCCCCACTCCGGCGACCACGGCGCCAAACGCAACGGACTCGACCCGGACCGGCTCTCCCAGGTGCACGCCGACCTGGTGTTCCTGCTGGTCGGCCTGACCGTGGCGCTGTGGTTCGCGCTCCGCGCGGTCGGCGCCCCGGCCGAGGCGGTGCGCGCCGCGGCGGTGCTGTTCTGGGTGGAGATGGCGCAGGGCGTGATCGGCTTCGTGCAGTACTTCACGCATCTGCCGGTCCTGCTGGTCGGCCTGCACATGCTCGGCTCCGGCCTGGTCTGGACCGCGACTCTGGCGGTGCTGTGGTCACTGCGCACCCGCCCGCCCGTGCCCGAGCCGGCATCGCCGCTCCCCCAGCCCACTCCAGCCACCACCCCGGCTCCCGTCCCCTGACCCACCCACCTACACCCGCCCCTACCTACCTGTTCCCGCCCCCACGGTGCTCCCGGCCCACACCCGCCCTGCCCCCACCTGCTCCCGCCCCACCGTGCTCCCGGCCCACACCCGCCCTGCCCCCACCTGCTCCCGCCCCACCGTGCTCCCGGCCCACACCCGCCCTGCCCACCTGCTCCCGCACCACAACTCAACCCACGGCCAACCTCTGCCCACCCCGGCCAACCCACACCGTCCCGCTTCACGCCTGCCCGACCCCACCCGCACCCCACGCACCTCTGACCTCCGGCCAGTCGTAGGCCAGAGGTCGTTCAGCACTCTCGATACACGTCTGAACGACGGCCGAGCGAGTCGAGCCGTCGTTCAGACGTGTATCGCACCCCACCAAAGGCTCCTGAGCTACGGCTAGCCATAAAGCCGGCAGGTCAAGGACACCTGAGCTACGGCTAGCCGTACGTCAGAAGCCTTAAAGCACCCTCATTACCTGTCTGAGGTACAGCTCGGTTGACCGAGCTGTACCTCAGACAGGTAATTCACCCCTCAAAAGCTCGCTGACGTACGGCTAGCCGCAAACTTGGCGGCTGTGGGTCGTCGTTTGGGTGGGGTGGGGGGCTTTGGGTGAGAGCTGACCGTCTGACCACCGTGGTTCTGGGGCGT
>NZ_JBNZCE010000057.1:0-26654 GCF_050589265.1 Actinoplanes sp. G11-F43 | reverse complement strand
GTCTGAGCTACGGCTGGCCGTAGCTCAGACGGGCCGGCGGGGTCAGAGGCGGGTGAGGATTGCTTCGGCCAGGCGGTCGGCGGAGCCGGGGGCCGTTCGCAGGAACAGGGACGGCTCGGTCAGCTCCAGCTCGATCAGCGCCGGCGCGCCGTCCGGGCCGGGGATCATGTCGATCCGGGCGTACAGCAGGTGCTTGGTCCCGCCGGGGATGACCGCCAGCACCCGGGCGGCCAGGTCCAGTTCCGGGATGGACGGCTGGCGCGGGGTGATCCGCTCCGAGCCGGGGTCGATCGCGCCGCCTCCGGTGCTGGTCAGCATCGGGCCCTTCCGGATGCCGTGGCTGAAGGTCAGCTCGCCGGTGCCGTCGGGGGTGCAGAGCACCGCGGTCTCGCCTTCGGTGTCCACCGCGGACAGGTACGGCTGGATCATCGCGGTCCGGCCGGCTTCGGTGAGCCGCCGCACGTGGGCCTCGGCCAGGTCGGTCTGGCCGGGCAGCTGGTAGCGGGCGGTGTCCTGGCTGCCGGCGCTGACCGTCGGCTTGACCACCCATTCGCCGTCGGTGGCCGGGCTCCACGACTCTCCGGGGCCGATGAACTCGGTGGGGATGATCGGGATGCCGGCGGCGGCCAGCTCGCTCAGGTAGCGCTTGTCGGTGTTCCAGGCGACCACGTCGGCCGGGTTGGCCAGCCGTGGCACGGACCGGGCCCATGCCACGAACTGGTCGCGGCGGGCCGTGTAGTCCCACGGCGAGCGGAGGACGGCCAGGTCGTAGGCGGACCAGTCGGCTGCCGGGTCGTCCCAGCGGACCGCGTCGACGTCCACTCCCCGCTGCCGCAGGGCGTCGCGCAGCGGGTGGTCGTCGTCCCACAGGTCGGGGAGGTCGGCCGAGGTGACCAGTGCGACCCGGCTCATCAGCGGGCCATGCTCCGGCGCGCCATCGACCGCCACAGGTCGTTGCTGGGGCGCATCTGTTCGAGGAGCTCGCGCTCCCACTCGTTCTCCACCTTGACTCCCGCGTGCTCACACGCCTCGCGTGCCACGCCGGTGTCCTTGGCGAACTGGTCGGACCACTCGCCGTCCTCTCCGACGAGGACGATGCGGGCACCGCGCTTACCGACGTACTCGATCACCGCCTTGGCGCCGCCGTGTCCGGCGGCGAAGGACTTGATCTCGGAGGTCAGTGTCGTAACGGAACCTTCTGCCATGCTGGGCAGCCTAAGCACCCGGCGGCGCCGCCGGGGGGCATCCGATGGCCTTTTGTGACTCCAATTACCAGCAGGTTTCAAACTCGGGCGCATTGTTTTGGGCCGATTACGCCGGATTTGTCGACGCGCCGATTATCCGCCCATCGAGTGACGGACAGTAACTGACGATCACGGCAAACCGGGCATCCTGTGCGACGTCATACCAAGACGCCCCACCAGAGGGTCAGATCGGAGCGTCGGAGGGCGTCAGATCAGGGCGTCGGCGGCGACGGCCATGAAGAGCACGGTGAGGTACGTGATGGAGAGATGGAACAGGCGCATCGGCTTGACCGCCGCCCCGCCACCGCTCTGCCGCGCCAGCCGGACCGACTCGCCCAGGAAGACGGCGCCCATCACCACGGCGGTGACACCGTAGATCGGCCCGAGACCGAGCGGCCACGCGGCGAGTGAGGACACCACCGTGAGTACCGCGTACAGAATGATCTCGAAGTTGACCCTCTTCATCGACCGGACCACCGGGAGCATCGGCACGCCGGCCCGGGCGTAGTCCTCCTTGTACTTGATGGCGAGCGCGTAGAAGTGCGGCATCTGCCAAAAGAAGACAACCGCGAAAAGCGCCCACGCCATCGGCGGCAGGGAGTCGGTGACGGCGGCCCAGCCGATCAGCACCGGCGCGGCACCGCACACGCCACCCCAGAAGGTGTTGGCGGGCGTCCGGCGCTTCAGCCAGAGGGTGTAGATCACGTCGTAATAGAAGATCGACGCGGCGGTGAGCACAGTGGCCAACCAGTTGGTGAGAACCGCCATCAGGGCGACCGAGATCACAGCCAGGGTCAGGCCGAAGATCAGCACGGCCCGTGGGGTGATCTGGTTCGCCGGGATCGGGCGCCGCTTCGTGCGCCGCATCAACTGGTCGATGTCGCGGTCGATGTAACAGTTGAGGGCGCTCGCCGCGCCACCCGCCATCGCGCCCCCGACCAGCACCGCGGCGAAGGTGACCGGGTCCGGCCAGCCCTGCGCGGCGAGCATCATCGTGGGCACTGTGGTGACCAGGAGCAGTTCGACGATCTGCGGCTTGGTGAGCGAGAGGTACGCCCGGAAGACCGTGACCCACGCTCGGGCGCGGGACTCCCGGACGGGCTGCTCAGCCACGCCGGGCGTCCGCCGTTGCAGGGGACGCTCGGTGATCATGCTCACGGACAGCCACCTTCCGGCTTCGGCTTTATTACGCGGCCGTTGCCGGGTATCAACCCGGCGGTCCGCCCGGACAGCCTACGCGCCGCCGTCTCCGCTGCTCGGGGCACCCGGCAGGGGTGCAGGCGGTCACACCCGTTGAACTGGCATGTCCGCTCACAGCGTATGTGCCTAGGGCGTTCGCTGCGCGGACGTTTAGCCCTACTGGATAGGGTCAAGCCGAAAAGGGTTCCATAATTTTGCCCGAGGAGCACAACCGACGTGGCTGCCACAGATCCCGCTCTCAACTGGTCCGACCTCGACCGCAAGGCGGTGGACACCACCCGCGTGCTGGCCATGGACGCCGTGGAGAAGGCCGGTAACGGCCACCCCGGTACGGCCATGAGCCTGGCCCCGGCCGCCTATCTTCTGTTCAACCGTGTCCTGCGGCACGACCCGACGGACCCGGAGTGGGCGGGGCGCGACCGCTTCGTGCTCTCCTGTGGTCACTCCAGCCTCACCCTCTACGTTCAGTTGTTCCTGAGCGGCTACAGCCTGTCACTCGACGACCTGAAGTCGCTGCGCCAGTGGGACTCGCTGACCCCGGGTCACCCGGAGTACGGGCACACCCCCGGCGTGGAGATCACCACCGGCCCGCTGGGCCAGGGCATCGGCAACGCGGTCGGCATGGCCATGGCGGCCCGCCGTGAGCGTGGCCTGTTCGACCCGGACACCGCGGCCGGCGAGTCGCCGTTCGACCACTTCGTCTACTCGATCGCCTCGGACGGCGACATCGAGGAGGGCGTGAGCCACGAGTCCAGCGCGATCGCCTCGGTGCAGAAGCTGGGCAACCTGGTCGTGATCTACGACGACAACCAGATCTCGATCGAGGACGACACCCGGATCGCGAAGAACGAGGACGTCGGCGCGCGCTACGAGGCGTACGGCTGGCACGTTCAGACCGTCGACTGGCGGGCCGGGGAGACCTACTCCGAGGATGTCGAGGCGCTCTGGGCGGCGATCCAGACCGCGAAGTCGGTGACCGACAAGCCGTCGTTCATCGTGCTCAAGACGATCATCGGTTACCCGGCGCCGAAGAAGCGGGACACCGGCAAGATCCACGGTTCCGCGCTGGGCGCCGCCGAGATCACCGCCACCAAGGAGCTGATGGGCTTCGCGGACGAGCCGTTCGCGATCGACGACGAGGTCGTCAAGCACGCCCAGCAGGTGGTGGAGCGGGGCAAGGCGGCCCGCGCCGAGTGGCAGAAGGCGTTCGACGCGTGGGCCGCCGGCAACGCCGAGGGCAAGGAGCTGTTCGAGCGGCTGGCCCGCAAGGAGCTGCCGGAGGGCTGGCACCGGGCGCTGCCCGAGTTCCCCGCGGACGAGAAGGGCCTGGCCACCCGGGCCGCGTCCGGCAAGGTGCTGAAGGCGCTCGCGCCGGTGCTGCCCGAGCTGTGGGGTGGTTCCGCCGACCTGGCGGAGAGCAACAACACCACCATGGAGGGCGAGCCGTCCTTCATTCCCGCCGAGTACGCCACCGACGCCTTCCCGGGTCACGAGTACGGCCGCACGCTGCACTTCGGCATCCGTGAGCACGGCATGGGCTCGATCCTGAACGGCATCGCGGTGCACGGCGGGACCCGTCCGTACGGCGGCACCTTCCTGGTGTTCTCCGACTACATGCGGGGCTCGGTCCGGCTCTCCGCGCTGATGAAGCTGCCGGTCGTGTTCGTGTGGACGCACGACTCGATCGGTCTCGGCGAGGACGGCCCGACGCACCAGCCGATCGAGACGCTGACCGCGCTGCGTGCCATCGTCGGCCTCGACGTGGTCCGCCCGGCCGACGCCAACGAGACGGCGTACGCGTGGCGGGGCGCCCTGGAGCACACCGACCGCCCGACGGCTCTGGCGCTGTCCCGGCAGAACCTGCCGACCATCGACCGCTCGAAGTACGCGTCGGCCGAGGGCACCCTGAAGGGTGGCTACATCCTGGCCGAGGCGTCCACCGGCACGCCTGAGGTGATCCTGATCGCCAGCGGTTCCGAGGTGTCGATCGCGCTGACCGCGCGGGAGCGCCTGGAGGCCGACGGCACCCCCACCCGGGTCGTGTCGATGCCCTGCCAGGAGTGGTTCTTCCAGCAGGACACGGCGTACCAGCAGCAGGTGCTGCCGCACGGGGTGAAGGCCCGCGTCTCGGTCGAGGCCGGTATCCGGATGAGCTGGGACCGCATCCTCGGTGACGCCGGCGAGGCGGTCAGCATCGAGCACTACGGCGCCAGCGCCCCGGCGAAGGTCCTCTTCGAGCAGTTCGGCTTCACCGCCGACAACGTCGTCGCCAAGGCCCACGCCTCCCTCGCCAAGGTCGGCGAGATCACCGGTCACAAGACCGGCAACTGACTCTTTCCGGTAACGCCACTTTCAGGAGTTGAGGGAAATGACCGACAGACTGGCCGAACTGTCCGCGCAAGGTGTCGCGGTATGGCTCGACGACCTGTCCCGGGTGCGCCTGACCAGCGGTTCGCTGGACAAGCTGCGCACCGAGCAGCACGTGGTCGGGGTGACCACGAACCCGAGCATCTTCCAGAAGGCGCTGTCCGACGCGGACGCCTACGACGAGCAGCTCCGTGACCTCGCGCTGCAGGGCGTGACGGTTGAGGAGGCGGTCCGCCTGATGACCGCCAAGGACGTCCGCTGGGCGACCGACATCTTCCGCACCGAGTACGACGCGTCGAACGGCGTCGACGGCCGGGTGTCCATCGAGGTGGACCCGCGCAAGGCGCACGAGACCGAGTCGACGGTCGCCGAGGCGAAGACGCTGTGGTGGCTGGTGGACCGCCCCAACCTGTACATCAAGATCCCGGCGACGCTGGCCGGCCTGCCGGCGATCACCCAGGTGCTGGGCGCGGGCATCAGCGTGAACGTGACGCTGATCTTCTCGGTCGAGCGCTACCAGGCCGTGATGGAGGCGTTCCTGACCGGCCTGGAGCTGGCGAAGGCGAACGGCCACGACCTCTCCAAGATCGGCTCGGTCGCGTCGTTCTTCGTCTCCCGCGTCGACTCCGAGGTCGACAAGCGGCTCGACAAGATCGGGTCGGACGAGGCGAAGGCGCTCAAGGGCAAGGCGGCCATCGCCAACGCCCGGCTGGCCTACGAGGCGTACACCGAGGTCTTCGGCGGCGAGCGGTGGAAGGCCCTGGCCGCGGCCGGCGCCCACCCGCAGCGCCCGCTCTGGGCCTCGACCGGCACCAAGAACCCCGAGTTCCTGGACACCATCTACGTCGAGGAGCTGATCGCGCACGGCACGGTGAACACCATGCCGGAGCCGGTCATCTTCGCGTACGAGGACCACGGCACCACCCGCGGTGACACCATCACCGGCAACTTCGCCGACGCGCACCAGGTCTTCACCGACCTGGCCGCGGTGGGCATCGACTTCACCGACGTCTTCAAGGTCCTCGAGGACGAGGGCGTGGAGAAGTTCGAGCAGAGCTGGAACGAGCTTCTCGAGGGCGTCACCAAGTCCCTCAAGGCCGCCGCGGCCGGGGCGAAGAACCCCAGCGACGCTGCCTGACGCGCACCATCAGCGGCCTGTCGCGGGACTCCCGCGACAGGCCGCTCCGTCATCAAAAAACTGGCAGGATGGCAACGTGGGTAATCCGCTGCGCACCGCACAGGACCGTCGGCTTCCACGGATCCCGGAGCCCTGTGCTCTGGTGATCTTCGGGGTCACCGGTGACCTGTCCCGAAAGAAGCTCATCCCGGCCGTGTACGACCTGGCCAACCGTGGTCTGCTTCCCCCCGGTTTCGTGGTGGTGGGCTTCGCCCGCGCCGACTGGGGTGAGGGCAGCTTCGAGTCGCTGGCCTACGCGGCGGCCAAGAAGGGCGCCCGCACGCCGTGGCGTGACGACGTCTGGCAGCGTCTCTCCGAGCGCTTCCATTTCATTCCCGGCTCGTTCGACGACGACGCCGCGTTCGACCAGCTCTCCACCACGCTGGACGAGCTGAAGGAACGCAACGGCATCACCGGCAACGCGGCCTTCTACTTCTCCATCCCGCCGGCCGCGTTCCCGCTGGTGCTCAACCAGCTCAACCGCACCGGCATGGCCGACCCGTCGAAGACCGGCGGCTGGCGGCGGGTGGTGGTGGAGAAGCCGTTCGGCCACGACTACCAGAGCGCGGTGCAGCTCAACGAGCTGGTCGACGACGTGTTCATTCCGGAGGACGTCTTCCGGATCGACCACTATCTCGGCAAAGAGACCGTGCAGAACATCATGGCGCTGCGCTTCGCGAACAGTCTGTTCGAGCCGGTCTGGAACTCGAAGTACGTCGACAGCGTCCAGATCACCATGGCCGAGGACGTCGGCATCGGCACCCGGGCGGCGTTCTACGACGCCTCCGGCGCGGCCCGTGACGTGCTGCAGAACCACCTGCTCCAGCTGCTGGCGATGATCGCCATGGAGGAGCCGACGAGCTTCGACCCCCAGGAGGTACGGGCGGAGAAGCTCAAGGTCCTCAAGGCGATCAGTCTGCCGGCCGACATCGCCACCGGCTCGGTCCGTGGGCAGTACCTTCCCGGCTGGGTGGCCGGCGAGCGCGCCGTGGGCTACCTGGAGGAGCCGAACATCCCGGCCGGTTCCACCACCGAGACGTACGCCGCGGTCCGCCTCGGCATCCAGAACCGGCGCTGGGCCGGCGTCCCGTTCTACGTGCGGGTCGGCAAGCGGATGCCGCGCCGGGTGACCGAGATCGCGATCCTGTTCAAGCGGGCCCCGCACCTGCCATTCGACCCGGCCGACGTGGAGATGCTGGGCCACAACCAGCTGGTGGTCCGGGTTCAGCCGGACGAGGGCGTGGTCCTCAAATTCGGATCCAAGGTTCCCGGTACGTCCATGGAGGTCCGTGACATCGCGATGGACTTCCAGTACGGCGAGGCGTTCACCGAGTCCAGCCCGGAGGCGTACGAGCGTCTGGTCCTGGATGTTCTGATCGGTGACCGGACCCTGTTCCCGGACGCCGCCGAGATCGAGCAGTCCTGGCGGGTCATCGACCCCCTCGAAGCGGCCTGGGCGAACACCAAACCGGAACCGTACCGGTCCGGTGAGTGGGGCCCGCGGGCCTCCGACGAGATGCTGGCACGCGAGGGCCGTACCTGGAGGCGGGCATGATCGGTCTGTGGGACACCACCGGTAACGAGGTCGTCAAGGCCCTGGCCGCGGAACGGCGCAGCGCCGGCGGCGTGGCGTCCGGCCTGGCCCTCACCCTGATCGCGGTGGTCGAGGAGAAGAAGGTCCGGGAGGCCGAGGCGGCGGCCACCATCGCCGCCGCCGCGCACCCCTGCCGGCTGCTCATCGTGGTCCGCTCCGACATGGAGGGCCGCAGCCGGCTGGACGCCGAGATCGTGGTCGGCGGGCGTCTCGGCCCGGCCGAGGCGGTGGTGATGCGGATGTACGGCCGGCTGGCCCTGCACGCCGAGTCGGTGGTCATGCCGCTGCTAGCCCCGGACGTCCCGGTGGTCACCTGGTGGCACGAGGACCCGCCGAACATGATCGCCAACGACTTCCTGGGGGTCGTGTCGGAGCGCCGGATCACCGACAGCGCGCAGGCGCCGGACCCGGTGGCCGCGCTCAAGCAGCGGGCCGTCGACTACGCGCCCGGTGACACCGACCTGACCTGGACCCGGATCACGCTGTGGCGGACCCTGGTGGCCGGGGCCTTCGACAGCACCGAGGCCCGGGTGACCGGCGCGAAGATCGTGGCGCCGGACCGGGACCCCACCGCCTGGCTGATGATGGGCTGGCTGAAGTCCCGCCTCGGCATCGACCCGGTGATGGAGCACACCGACCGGGCTCCGCGCCTGCACTCGGTGGAGTTGCAGTGCGAGAACGGCGACTGTGTCCGGGTCACCCGTGAGGAGGGCACCGCCCTGTTCAGCCGGACCGGCCAGGACGACAGGTACATGCCGCTGCCGAAGCGGCCGGTCGGTGACGAGCTGGCCGAGGAGTTGCGCCGGCTCGACGCCGACCAGATCTACGCGGACGCGCTCGGCGCCATGGCCGGTCTGTCCGGCCTGGACCACCGCAGCCCGAGCCGGGTGCACGTCTGGAAGGATCCGGCGCTGGCCGCGATCGCCGGCGCGGTGGCGTAGTTTTTCGTGTTCGAGGCCGTCCGTCGCAGTCGCGGCGGGCGGCCTGACGTTTATGAGGGAGACATCCATTGAGTGAGACCGTGGTCGTGGTGGTTCCGGACGCCGACATCCTGGCGTCCACGGTGGCGGCACGGCTCGTCGTCAAGATCATCGACGCGCAGGCGGTGCACGGTTCGGCGAGCGTGGTGCTGACCGGCGGCCGGGTCGCGGCGAAGGTGCTGCGCGCGGTCCGGGAGCTGCCCGCCTCCGCCGCCATCGACTGGTCCCGGGTCGACCTGTGGTGGGGTGACGAGCGTTTCCTGCCGTCCGGCGACCCGGACCGCAACGAGACCCAGGCACGCGAGGCGCTGCTGGACAAGCTGCCGCTGGACCCGGCCCGGGTGCACGCGATGCCCGCCTCGGACGGCCCCGACGGCGACGACGCGACGGCCGCCGCCGCCCGGTACGCCACCGAACTCGCCACCGCCGGGTCCGGCACCTCCGCCGGGTCCGGCGCATCCGGTGGGTCCGGCGTGTCCACCGCCCCCGCCGAGTCCGACATTTCCGGAATTTCGGGTGGCGCGGTACCGCGCTTCGACGTGCTGATGCTCGGGGTCGGCGAGGACGGCCACGTGGCGTCGCTCTTCCCCGGCCACCCGGTGCTCGGCGCGACCGGCACCACGGCGGCCACCTTCGACAGCCCGAAGCCCCCGCCCACCCGGGTCACCCTGACCGTGCCGACCATCCGCAGCGCGGACGAGGTGTGGCTGATCGCGGCCGGCCCGGACAAGGCCGCCCCGATCGGCACGGTGCTGTCCGGTGGTGACCTTCCGGCGGCGAGCGCGACGGGCGTACACAAGACGCTCTGGCTCCTGGACCAGGCCGCCGCCGCGAACCTTCCCGCCCAGCGGTGACCACCGCCCCTCCCGTCGGTGTCCGGCGACTCCCGGCACACCGGTGGGAGGGGGCGGCCCGACCCGGCGACGACCGGAACGGATCACTAACCGGGCGGGGTGACTCCGGGCGCGGGGGCGATCGTGGCCTCCGGCGCTTCCGGGGACGGTGTGGACTTCGTCGGTGACGCGGTCTCCTGGCCGGCCGACGTGGCGGCCGGGCCCGCGGGCGACCGCCCGGGGGTCGTCGCCGGCGACTCGGAGGACGACGCGTCCGGCGACCCCTCGGGTGCGGGACCCACCGGCGGGGGATCGACCTGTCCGGACACCGCCGGGGAGACCGCTGGGGACGGGTCGGCCGGAAGGATCGGGCCCGGCTCCGGCTCGCCACGCGGCACGGTCAGGGCCACCACCGCCGCGGACACCACCGCCAGGGTCGCGACCGCGGCCGGCGCCAGCAGCAGCCACCGGCGCCAGGCCGGGGCGTCCGGCGCGGTGAGCGTCGGCGGCACCCCGAGACTCAGCCGGTCCTGGGTGATCTGGCCGGCCCGGGCGGCCAGCGCGCTGCGCAACCGCTGTTCCACGTCGTCGGCCACCGCTCCCCCAGCGCCCGTGCGTTCGTCGGTCACCGCTCCCCCAGTCGTTCCCGCAGGATCGCCAGCGCCCGGTGCGCCGTCGACTTGACCGTGCCGCGGGAGACCCGCAGCGTTTCCGCGATCTCCCCCTCGGAGAGTTCGGACCAGTACCGCAGCACCAGCACCTGCCGCTGCCGGGCGGTCAGCCCGCGCAGCGCCCGCAGCATCTCCCGGTCGCTCTCGCCGAGCAGCGCCTCGTCCTCGGCCGCCGGGTTGACGCCGGCTTCCGGTGGGACGTAGGCCCGGGCGGTGCGACGCCGGCGCAGGGCGGACCGCGCGGCGTTGGTGACACCGGTGATCAGGTACGCGTTCGGATCGGTCACGCCCCGCAACTGGGGCCCGTGCCGCCGGTAGAGGGCGGTGAACACGTCCTGCACCACGTCCTCCGCGGTCGCCAGGTCGTCGACCAGCAGCACCGCCAGCCGGACCAGGCTGAGCCGCCGGCTGTGGTACAGCTCGTTGATCGCCGGGGGTGACTGCGGTGCGGGGCCGGTCGCCCGCACGCCGGCGGACAGCCCACGGAACCAGGCGAGCAGCGGGGGGAACCGCAGAACGGAGATCACAGGCGGGGCCTCGGAGGGGTCGGCGACGGGACGAACGGTACCTTCCGGGGTCAGCCCCGGCTCGGCGTGGTGGCCGGCTTCACCGGGGACGCGGTCGGAGCCGGGGTGCCGGGGATGTCGGTCGGGGCCGGCGCGGCGGTCGGCTTCACCGGCGACGTGACCGGGCCGGGCTTGGCGGTGGTCTTCACCGGCGACGTGACCGGGCCGGGCTTGGCGGTGGTCTTCACCGGGGACGTGGCCGGCGTCGGCGCGACGGTGGTGGCGGCCGGCTTCTCCGGGGAGGCGACCGGGCCCGGCGTGGCCTCCTCGCTCACCGGGGTGGTGGCCGGCTTCGGGGCGGGCGTGGACTCACCGGCGAACGCGGCGGCCGACAGCGCGCCGATCGCCAGCACGGAGGCGGTGCCGAGGGTGAGGGCCAGGCCACGGGTCGAGAAGCGCATCACAGAACTCCCTGTTCGTCGGAACTGTCGTTGGGTAGACGCGCGGCCCGACGAAAGGTTGGCGGTCATCAAGTGATCCACACCACAGTCATAGACTTCCGGGGATGCAGCCGATCATCCGCTCGTACCAGCCCGGCGACCTCGACGCGATCTACGACATCTGTGTGCGCACCGGCGCCGCGGGTGGGGACGCCCGGGGCGTGCACAGCTCCGACCGCATGCTCGGCGACGTGTGGGCGGTGCCGTACGTGGTCCGTGAGCCGGAGCACGCACACGTCCTCGACGACGGGACCGGCGCGGCGGTCGGTTATGTGCTGGGCACCGCGGACACCGCGGCGTTCGTCGGGTGGCTGCGCGCCGAGTGGATTCCGTCGGTGGCCGGCCGGTTCGCCGGAGACGACCCCCGGGACCGGGATCTGAAGGCGGTGCTGTTCTCGCCGGAGAAGATGCTCCGGCCGGAGTTCGCCGGCTATCCGGCGCACCTGCACATCGATCTGCTGCCGGAGTGGCAGGGCCGCGGGCAGGGCCGGGCCCTGATGGCGGCCTTCCTGGCCGGCCTGCGGGCCGCCGGGGTGCCGGGGGTGCACCTGGGGATGGCCGCGAGCAACGAGGGCGCCTACGCCTTCTACCGCCGCCTGGGCTTCCACGACCTGACGGTGCCGGACTCCGGCGCCCGCTTCGTCGGCCGGGACACCAGCCCGCTGTGAGAGAGGTCCACCGGCCGCCGGTGGACCTCCCAGGACCTATCGGCCGCGCCGCTGGCGGAGCTTGGCGAGGGCCTCGTTGAGGATCGCCTCGGCGTCCTCGTCGGAGCGGCGTTCCTTCACGTACGCGAGATGCGACTTGTACGGTTCGGCACGGAGCCGTCCCGGCGGGTTGGATCGGTCGAGCCCGGCCGGCTGACCGCACCGTGGACAGTCCCAGGTGTCGGGGTTGGCGGCCTCGGCCGCGAACCAGATGATGCTGTCGTGACCGGCCGCGCAGAAATAGGTGACCTGCCGGCGCGGTGCTGGTTCGGTGCGCTCGTCGGGACGCATCGGGCTGGACCCGACACGGCTACCGCGAATAGCGCTGCCACTGGACACGGACGTCACTCCTGTCTCGAGGGGCCTCCGGAGGGCGGTCCGGCCACTCGACGGAGGGGAGTGAACCGGACAGCAGAGACGAAAAACCGCGCGGCCGGAGAAACCGGCCGCGCGGGAGATTGTACGACTTTGGACCGCCGTCAGGCGATCTGGACTTTCAGCCAGAAGCTCAGCCCGACGATGCAGGCGAACCAGATGATTCCCACCAGAACGGTGTAGCGGTCGAGGTTCTTCTCCGCGACCGAGGAGCCGGCCAGGCTGGAGGTCACACCGCCACCGAACATGCTGGACATGCCGCCGCCCTTACCCCGGTGCAGCAGGATCAGCAGCGTGAGCAGGATGCTGGTGATGACCAGCAACACGATCAACGTGTATGCGAACGCGATCGGCATCGTCGGGTTCATTCCTCTCGAAGGGCAAGGCAGCGGTCCCACAATAGCGGGTGCCCGGCCGCATGATACGACCGGGCACGCGCTAATTACTCTTAGGCTCCGACGTGCTCCGGGAATCGCACGATGGTGGCGAACCCCTCGGCCTCCAGGCAGGCGCCGCCGACCAGCGCGCCGTCCACATCGGGCTTGGCCATGATCTGGGCGACGTTGTTCGCCTTGACCGAGCCGCCGTACTGGATGCGGACCGCGTCGGCCACCTCGGCGCCGAACTTCTCGGCCAGACGGCCACGGATCGCGCCGCAGACCTCCTGGGCGTCCTCCGGCGTCGCGGTCTTGCCGGTGCCGATCGCCCAGACCGGCTCGTACGCGATCACGATCTGCTTGATCTGCTCGGTCTTGAGACCGTCCAGACCGGCCTCGACCTGGGCGAGCACGTGCTCGACCTGGTTGCCGGCCTCGCGGATCTCCAGACCCTCGCCGACGCAGAAGATCGGGGTCAGGCCGGCCTCGAAGGCGGCCTTGTTCTTCGCGTTGACGAGCGCGTCGTCCTCGTTGTGGTACTGCCGGCGCTCGGAGTGCCCGGTCAGCACGTAGGTGCAGCCGAGCTTGGCCAGCATCCCACCGGAGATCTCGCCGGTGTACGCGCCGGCCGCGAACTTCGAGATGTCCTGCGCGCCGTAGACGATGTTGAGCTTGTCGTCCTTGATCGCGCCCTCGACGCTGCGCAGGTCGGTGAACGGCGGCAGCACCACGGTCTCGACCGCTTCGAGCTGCTCGGCGGTCAGGCTCGCGGCCAGCTTCCGGACCAGGAGGATCGCCTCGAAGTGGTTGAGGTTCATCTTCCAGTTGCCGGCGATGATCGGCTTGCGGGTCACGTCACCCATCACTTCTCCAGAGCGGCGACGCCCGGCAGCGTCTTGCCTTCGAGGTACTCCAGGGACGCGCCCCCGCCGGTGGAGATGTGGCCGAACGCGGTCTCGTCCAGCCCGAGCGTGCGCACCGCGGCCGCGGAGTCACCGCCGCCGACGACCGAGAAGCCGTCGATCTTGGTGATCGCCTCGGCGACGCCACGGGTGCCCGCGGCGAACGGCGCCAGCTCGAACACGCCCATCGGGCCGTTCCAGAACACGGTCTTCGCACCGGCGATCGCCGACGCGAAGAGCTCGGTGGACTTCGGGCCGATGTCGAGACCCAGCCGGTCGGCGGGGATCTCGGACGCGGCGACGACGTCGTGAGCGGCGTCCGCCGAGAACTCGGTGGCGGCCACCACGTCGACCGGCAGCACGATCCGGCCGTCGGCCTGCGCGAGCAGGTCCGCACACACCGAGACCATCTCGTCCTCCAGCAGCGACTTGCCGACCTCGTGGCCCTGGGCCTTGAGGAAGGTGAAGCACATGCCACCACCGACGAGCAGCTTGTCCACCTTCGGCAGCAGCGCCTGGATCACGGCGAGCTTGTCGGAGACCTTCGAGCCGCCGAGCACGACGACGTACGGCTGCTCCGGGCTCTCCGACACCTTCTTCAGGACCTCGACCTCTTTGAGGACGAGACCACCGGCGTAGTGCGGCAGGCGGGCCGGCACGTCGTACACCGAGGCGTGCTTGCGGTGCACGGCGCCGAAGGCGTCGTCGACGTAGAAGTCGGCGAACGCGGCCAGCTGGTCCGCGAAGGCGCCGCGCTCGGCGTCGTCCTTCGAGGTCTCGCCGGCGTTGAAGCGCAGGTTCTCCAGCAGGAGCACCTGGCCGTCCTGCAGCGCCTCGACCTTGGCCTGGGCGTCGGAGCCGACGGTGTCGGAGGCGAAGACCACCGACGAGCCGAGCAGCTCACCGAGGCGGGCCGCCACCGGGGCAAGGGTGAACTTGGGGTCCGGCGCGCCCTTCGGGCGGCCGAGGTGGGACGCCACGATCACGCGGGCGCCCGCGTCACGCAGGGCGATCAGGGTCGGCAGCACCGCGCGGGCGCGGCCGTCGTCACTGATGACACCCGGGTTTGCCTTGTCGAACGGGACGTTCAGGTCGGCGCGCACGAACACGCGCCGACCCGAGACACCCTCGCCGAGCAGGTCGTCGAGAGTCTTCATCTGGAAGATCAGGCCCCGACGAGCTTGACCAGGTCGACGAGGCGGTTCGAGTAGCCCCACTCGTTGTCGTACCAGCCGACGACCTTGACCTGGTTGCCACCGATGACCTTGGTGAGGCCGGCGTCGAAGATGCAGGAGCCCGGGTCGGTGACGATGTCGGCCGACACGATCGGGTCCTCGGTGTAGACCAGGATGCCCTTGAGGGGGCCCTCGGCGGCGGCCTTGATGGCGGCGTTGACCTCTTCGACCGTGGTGTCACGGGCGGCGGTGAAGGTCAGGTCGGTGGCCGAGCCGGTGGGGATCGGCACCCGCAGCGCGAAGCCGTCCAGCTTGCCCTTGAGCTCCGGCAGCACCAGGCTGACGGCCTTGGCGGCGCCGGTCGAGGTGGGCACGATGTTCAGCGCGGCGGCGCGGGCGCGACGGAGGTCGCTGTGCGGGCCGTCCTGCAGGTTCTGGTCCTGGGTGTACGCGTGGATCGTGGTCATCAGACCCTTTTCGATCCCGATCGTGTCGTTCAGGACCTTCGCCATCGGGGCGAGGCAGTTGGTGGTGCAGGAGGCGTTCGAGATGATGGTGTGCTTCGCACCGTCGTAGAGGCCGTCGTTGACGCCCATCACGATGGTGATGTCCTCGTTCTTGGCCGGAGCCGAGATGATGACCTTCTTGGCACCCTTGTCGACGTGCGCCTTGGCCTTGGTGGCGTCGGTGAAGAAGCCGGTCGACTCGATGACGACGTCGACGTCCAGCTCGCCCCAGGGCAGGTTGTTCGGGTCGCGCTCGGCGAACGCCTTGATGGTCTTGCCACCGACGGTGATCTCGTCCGCCGACGCCTTGACCTCCTGGCCGAGACGGCCCAGGATGCTGTCGTACTTCAGCAGGTGAGCCAGCGTGGCGTTGTCGGTCAGGTCGTTCACGCCGACGATCTCGATGTCGGCGCCGGAGGCGAGAACCGCCCGGAAGAAGTTACGACCGATACGGCCGAAGCCGTTGATGCCAACCCGGATGGTCACAGGTGGTCTCCTCGTTTCGGTCCGCCGGATTCTGCGACCGGCGGAGGGGTCTGCATGCCGACCGATAGGGACGGCCGACATTGAAGGCGTCCGGCCGGACTCGAAGAAAGATGACGCTGCTCGGCCGAACTACCGGCACCGTCGCCGTCATCCAGGACCCTATCCGAGGCCACACGCCCGCGAAGCGGCGGGGCGCGACCTGAACGTTACCTAAACGGATCACAGCGACGTTGCCGGTTGACGCTTCAAGAGTGGCGCTTTTCATCCCGGGCGATAAGGACCAAAGGTCCCCCAGACGGGTGATCACCATCACCTAGCAAGCCATCATCTCCGGTGTCACGGCCGCCTCGGTGTCCGGGATCCCGAGGTCCCGCGCGCGCTTGTCGGCGAGCGCCAGCAGCCGCCGGATCCGGCCGGCGATCGCGTCCTTGGTCAGCGGCGGATCGGCCAGCGCGCCCAGCTCCTCCAGGGACGCCTGCCGGTGCTCCAGCCGCAGCTGGCCGGCCGAGGTCAGGTGGTTCGGCGCGTCCTCGGACAGGATCTCCAGGGCGCGGGTCACCCGGGCCGCGGCCGCCACCGCCGCGCGGGCCGAGCGCCGCAGGTTCGCATCGTCGAAGTTGGCCAGCCGGTTCGCGGTGGCCCGCACCTCACGCCGGACCCGCCGCTCCTCCCAGGCCAGCACGCTGGAGTGCGCGCCGATCCGGGTGAGCAGCGCGGCGATCGCGTCACCGTCCTTGATCACCACCCGGTCCACCCCGCGCACCTCACGGTCCTTCGCGGTGATCCCGACCCGGCGGGCGGCACCCCGCAGGGCCAGCGCCGCCTCCGGGCTCGGGCAGGTGATCTCCAGGGCGCTGGAGCGGCCCGGCTCGGTGAGCGAGCCGTGCGCCATGAACGCGCCCCGCCAGGCCGCCACCGAGCAGCACGCGTTGCCGCTCACCACATGCTGCGGCAGGCCCCAGACCGGACGGCCGCGCACGTCGAGCAGACCCGTCTGGCGGGCCAGCACCTCGCCGTCCTTGACGATCCGGATGATGTAGTGGCTGCCCTTGCGCAAGCCACCGGAGGCCAGCACGTGCACCTCGCTGGAGTAGCCGTACACCTCGGCTATCTCGCGCCGCAGGCGCCGGGCCACCGCTCCGGTGTCCAGCTCCGCCTCGACGACCACCCGGCCGGAGACGATGTGCAGGCCGCCGGCGAAACGCAGCAGCGCCGCCATCTCCGCCCGGCGGCAGCACGGCTTGGGCACGTCGACCCGGCTCAGCTCTTCCTTGACCGCTGCCGTCATCGCCATCGTGTTGTCACCTCATGCGCCGGATCTTGAACAGTGTGTGCCGCACTACGTCAGTAATCAACGAGTGGCGCCCAATACTGGCACCAGGGCGATGCCCAATGACTCAGGATCATGCCGTGGGCTCCCGTCCGCAACGGCGACGGGTGCCAGAACCAGATCGGCGCCGAGGTCCCGCGCGGCGGCCCGGACCTGCTCCGGCTCGCCCACCCACGTGCCGTCGGCGAGCACCGTGTCCACCCGCAGCGACGGAAGGTACCAGTGCAGGGCGGCCAGGTGGTCGGCGGTGGACAGCCCCGACGTCTCCTTGTCCGGGCTCAGGTTGAGGGTCACCAGGCGCCGGGCCGGGCTGGCGGTGATCGCCGCGGCCAGCTCCGGGACCAGCAGATGCGGCAGCACACTCGTGTACCAGCTGCCCGGCCCGAAGATCAGCCAGTCGGCCTCGCGGACCGCGGCGATCGTCTCCGGGCAGGCCGGCGGATCCGCCGGGTCCAGCCGCAGCGCCGCCACCCGGCCCTCGGCGACCGCCACCGAATGCTGCCCGCGCACCGTCTCCCGGGCGCCGTCGGCGTGCACCACGTCGGCCTCGATGCCGACCGCGTGCCGGGCCATCGGCAGCACCCGGCCGCGGGCGCCGACCATCCCGGCGGCGTGGTCCAGGGCGGCCACCGGGTCGCCGAGCATCTCGATCAGCCCGAGCAGCAGCAGGTTGCCGACCGCGTGCCCGGCCAGGCTGTCCTTGCTGCGGTCGGCGCGGCGCTCGATCCGCGGGCCCCGGCCGGCCGCCGGCACCTGGGCGGGGATCTCCATCGCGGCGAACCGGTGCTGCATCAGCCGCGCGGTCAGCCGGTGCCCCGGATCGTCGTCGGCCAGCGCCGCCAGGGCCTGCCGCAGGTCGCCCGGGGGCAGCAGCGCGTCCCGTTCCACCCGTAGCCGGCCGCTGGAACCACCGTCGTCACCGACCGTGACGATCGCGGTGATCTCCAGGTCGAGGTGCCGGGCCGTGCGCCGCAACGCCCGCAGTGACGCGCTCAGTCCGTGCCCGCCGCCGAAGGCGACCACCCGGATCGCCGTCACTCGCGCCCCAGGTCCCGGTGCGAGGTGTGGGCGGACAGGCGCATGGCGCTGAGCCGGGAGGTCAGCTCCTCGGCGATGGCCACGCTGCGGTGCTTGCCACCGGTGCAGCCGATGGCGACGGTGAGATAGCGCTTGCCCTCGCGCTCGAAGCCGGGGGCGGTGGCCGCGATCAGCCCGGCGTACGTCCCGACGAAGTCGGTCGCCCCGTCCTGGCCCAGCACGTAGCTGCTCACCCCCTCCTCCAGGCCGGTGTGCTCGCGCAGCTCCGGCACCCAGAACGGGTTCGGCAGGAAACGGGCGTCCAGCACGTAGTCGGCGTCCGGCGGCAGGCCGTACTTGAAACCGAACGACAGCACGGTGATCCGCAGCTTGCGCGAGTCCTCCCCGCCGAACAGCTCCTCCACCCGGCGGCGCAGCTGGTTCACGTTCAGGTGACTGGTGTCGATGATCACGTCGGACTGTTCGCGGGCCTCGGCGAGCAGTTTGCGCTCGGCGGCGATGCCGTCGGCCAGCCGCCCGTCACCCTGCAGCGGGTGCGAGCGCCGCACCGACTCGAACCGGCGGATCAGCACCTCGTCGTCGGCGTCCACGAACACCACCCGCGGGGAGAAGCCGCGCTCCTTCAGCGCCCGGACCGCCCCGGCCAGGTCGGTGGAGAAGGCCCGGCTGCGCACGTCGAGGACCATCGCGGTCCGCCGGGCGGCCCCGCCGGCGGCGAACGCCAGCTCGGCCATCTCCAGCATCAGCGCCTGCGGCAGGTTGTCGACCACGTAGAAGCCGACGTTCTCCAGGGCCCGCGCCACCGTGCTGCGCCCGCCACCGGACAGCCCGGTCACCACCACCAGGTCGGTTCCGGCCTCGTCGGGTTCCAGGACATCGGCCATCGCTTCGGTCACGCACGCCTCCTGCGTCGATTTCGGGAACACAACATGGTAGGCCGGGAAGAAGTCACCGGTTCCCAGTCTTCCCCGTCTCGGGTGAACGCAAGGCCGCCAGCACGGATTCCGCCGTCCGCAAACCGATTCCGGGCACCTCGGCGATCTCCTCCGGGGTGGCGCCGGCCAGCCGCTTGAGCGAGCCGAAGTGACGCAGCAGGGCCTTGCGGCGCACCTCGCCCAGCCCGGCCACCTGATCCAGCGCGGACTCGGTCATCCGCTTGGACCGCCGCTGCCGGTGGAAGGTGATGGCGAACCGGTGCGCCTCGTCCCGCACCCGCTGCAGCAGGTAGAGCGCCTCGGACGTCCGCGGCAGGATCACCGGGAAGTCGTCTGCCGGCAGCCACACCTCCTCCAGCCGCTTGGCCAGACCGCACAGGGCCACATCGGTCACACCCATCTCGGCGAGGACCGCGGCCACCGCGTCGACCTGCGGCCGGCCACCGTCGACGACGATCAACTGCGGTGGGTACGCGAACCGCCGCGCCTTCCCGGTGAGCGGATCGATGCCGGGCAGCTCACCCTCGGCCACCGGTTCGGGCGCCGGGTCGTCGGCCTTGAACCGGGCGAACCGCCGCCGCATCACCTCGCTCATCGCGGACAGGTCGTCCATGCCGCTGCCGTCGGGGTTGCCGCGGACGATGAACCGCCGGTACTCGCTCTTGCGTTCCAGCCCGTCCTCGAACACCACCATCGAGGCGACCACGTCGGTGCCCTGGATCTGGGAGACGTCGAAGCACTCGATGCGCAGCGGCACCCCGTCCATGCCGAGGTTCTCGGCGATCTCCTCCAGGGCCTTGTTGCGGGTGGTGAGGTCGCCGGCCCGGCGCAGTTTGTGCCGCTGGAGCACCTCGGCGGCGTTGCGGGCCACCGTCTCCATCAGCGACTTCTTGTCACCGCGCTGCGGCACCCGCAGGCTGACCCGGCTGCCGCGCCGCTCGGACAGCCAGTCGGCGAGGGCGTCGGCGTCGTCGGGCAGCGCCGGGACGAGCAGCTCACGGGGAACGTCGGTCTCGCCCTCCTGCTCGCCGAACATCTGCCGGCAGAAGTGGTGCACCAGGTCGCCGGTGGTCAGGTCCTCCACCTTCTCCACCACCCAGCCGCGCTGGCCGCGGATCCGGCCGCCGCGCACGTGGAACACCTGGACGGCGGCTTCCAGCGGGTCCTCGGCGAAGGCGACGATGTCGGCGTCGGTGCCGTCGCCGAGCACCACGGCCTGTTTCTCCAGGGCCCGGCGCAGGGCGACCAGGTCGTCGCGGAGCCGGGCGGCCCGCTCGAACTCCAGATCCTCGGAGGCCTGCAGCATCTCCCGTTCGACCCGTTTGAGGAACTGCTCGGTGCTGCCGGCCATGAAGTCGCAGAAGTCACCGACGATGGCCCGGTGCTCCTCGGGGCTGACCCGGCCGACGCACGGGGCCGAGCACTTGCCGATGTCGCCGAGCAGGCAGGGGCGGCCGATCTGGTGGGCCCGTTTGAAGACCCCGGCCGAGCAGGTGCGGGCCGGGAACACCCGCAGCAGCAGGTCCAGGGTCTCCCGGATGGCCCAGGCGTGCGAGTAGGGGCCGAAGTAGCGCACGCCCTTGCGCTTGGCGCCGCGCATCACCTGAAGCCGGGGGAACTCCTCGTCAAGTGTCACAGCGAGGAACGGATACGACTTGTCGTCGCGGTACTTCACGTTGAAGCGCGGGTCGAACTCCTTGATCCAGGAGAACTCCAGCTGGAGCGCCTCGACCTCGGTGCCGACGGTCACCCAGTCGACCGCGGCTGCGGTGGTGACCATCTGCTGGGTGCGGGCGTGCAGCGACCAGACGTCGGCGAAATACGAGTTCAGCCGGCTGCGCAGGCTCTTCGCCTTGCCGACGTAGATGACCCGGCCGGCCGGGTCGCGGAAGCGGTAGACACCCGGGGAGTCCGGGATGGTACCCGGAGCCGGGCGGTATGTGGACGGGTCTGGCACAGCCTCAACCCTAATGCGTGGGACCGACAGAAAAGCCGGGCCGGAGACCTCGTACGGGTCCCCGGCCGGGCTGTCTCAGGTCAGGCCGTGACGATGTTGTCGCCGTCCACGTCGATAGCGGTCACGGCCAGCGGAGCCTTGGCCGGGCCGGAGGTCGGCGCGCCGTCCTGGATGGAGAACAGGCTGTTGTGGCACTTGCAGATGATCGAGCCGTTCTTGATCTCGCTCACCTTGCAGCCCTGGTGGGTGCAGACGTTGCTGAACGCCTTGAAGGAGCCCTCGGCGGGCTGGGTGACGACCAGCTCGTCCAGGATCACCCCGCCGCCCACCTCCACGTCGGCGGCCGCCACCAGGACGGTGCCGCCACCGCCGGTGGAACCGCCACCGGCCGGGCCGTCGCTGCCGGCCGGGGCCGGTTCCGCGGCGAAGTCGGTGCCGTTCGGGTTGGTGTTCGCCGCGTCGGTGCCACAGGCCGCCAGAGCCGCGGTCGCGCCGATCGCTCCGGCGCCCATCAGGACGACACGGCGTGACGAGGCGGTCCCGGGTCGGTCCTGCCGGATCTCGGCCTCGGTCCGCTGCTGCACGTCAGTCATCAGTTGCCCCTCCACTACCTGTTTTCCTGCCGCCGATATCCCGCGGAGTCGTCTCGAGATACGAATCAATGCCGTGATCAGTTCAACGGACGACAGCGGGATTCTCCCGCTTTCTCCACGTTCGCCCGATCGGTTCCCCGACTGAGAGGAACACGACCGCGCCCGGCCGACCATAGGAGACCAACCTGGCGCGGTTGCTGAGAGTCGTCTAAGAACTTCCTAAACGGCGGCCTTCGCCCGGGACCGGGTGGCCCGCTTCTGCGGGGCCGTCCCGTTCGCCTTCGCCGCGCGGGCGGTCGCGTCCGCCGAGCCCTTGGCCTTGCCGGTCAGGCTCAGCATCGGCCGCAGGAACTGCCCGGTGTGGCTCTCCGCCACCTCGGCCAGTTCCTCCGGGCGGCCGGCGGCCAGCACCACACCACCCTTGCTGCCGCCCTCCGGGCCCATGTCGATCAGCCAGTCCGCGGTCTTGATCACATCGAGGTTGTGCTCGATCGTGATCACCGTGTTGCCCTTGTCGACCAGGCCGTTGAGCACCAGCAGCAGCTTGCGGATGTCCTCGAAGTGCAGGCCGGTGGTCGGCTCGTCGAGCACGTAGACGGTCCGGCCGGTGGAGCGCTTCTGCAGCTCGGAGGCGAGCTTGACACGCTGCGCCTCACCACCGGACAGGGTGGTCGCGGGCTGGCCCAGCCGGACGTAGCCCAGGCCCACCTCGACCAGGGTCCGCAGATGCCGGTGGATGGCCGGCAACGCCGAGAAGAACTCCGCGGCCTCCTCGATCGGCATGTTCAGGATCTCGGCGATCGTCTTGCCCTTGTAGTGCACCTCCAGGGTCTCCCGGTTGTACCGGGCGCCCTTGCACACCTCGCACGGCACGTACACGTCCGGCAGGAAGTTCATCTCGATCTTGATGGTGCCGTCGCCGGAGCAGTTCTCGCAGCGGCCGCCCTTGACGTTGAACGAGAACCGGCCCGGACCGTACCCCCGGACCTTCGCCTCGGTCGTCTCCGCGAACAACTTGCGGACGTGATCGAAGACACCCGTGTACGTCGCCGGGTTGGACCGCGGGGTCCGCCCGATCGGCGACTGGTCCACCCCGACCACCTTGTCGACGTTCTCCAGACCGGTCACCTTGGTGTGCCGGCCGGGCACCTGCCGGGCGCCGTTGATCTGGTTCGCCATCACCGTGTGCAGGATGTCGTTGACCAGCGTCGACTTGCCCGACCCGGAGACCCCGGTGACCGCGATGAACTGGCCCAGCGGGAACGGCACGGTCAGGTTGCGCAGGTTGTGCTCCCGCGCCCCGTGCACCACCACCTCCCGGCCGTCGGTCAGCGGACGGCGGGTGGCCGGCACCGGGATCGACTTACGCCCCGACAGGTACGCCCCGGTCGGCGACCTCTCACTCGCCAGCAGGCCCTCCACGGTGCCGCTGTGCACGATCTCGCCACCGTGCTCACCGGCGCCCGGCCCGATGTCGACGATCCAGTCCGCGGTCCGGATGGTGTCCTCGTCGTGCTCCACCACGATCAGCGTGTTGCCCAGGTTGCGCAGCCGCACCAGGGTCTCGATCAGCCGGTGGTTGTCCCGCTGGTGCAGGCCGATCGACGGCTCGTCCAGCACGTACAGCACACCGACCAGGCCCGACCCGATCTGGGTGGCCAGCCGGATCCGCTGCGCCTCACCACCGGACAGGGTGCCCGCGCCACGATCCAGCGACAGGTAGTCCAGGCCCACGTCGAGCAGGAACCGCAGCCGCGCGTTGATCTCCTTGAGCACCCGCTCGGCGATCATCTTCTGCCGGTCGTCCAGCTCGATGCCGGCCAGCAGCTCGGCACACTCCCCCACCGACAGGTTGCAGACCTCGGCGATGTTCTTCCCGGCCACCGTCACCGCGAGGACCTCGGGCTTGAGCCGGGCGCCACCGCAGACCGAACAGGGCACGTCGCGCATGTACCCCTCGTACTTCTCGCGCGACCAGTCACTCTCGGTGTCGTTGTGCCGCCGCTCGATCCACTGCACCACACCCTCGAACCCGGTGTAGTACGAGCGCTCCCGGCCGTACTTGTTCCGGTACCGCACATGCACCTGGTCGTCGGCGCCGTGCATGACGATCCGCTGCACCCGGCTGGGCAGTGCCCGCCACGGGGTGTCCAGGCTGAACTTCTCCGCGCTGGCCAGCGCCTCCAGCAGCCGGGTGAAGTACTCCTGGGTGGTCCCCCCGGCCCACGGCTGGATCGCGCCCTCGGCGAGGCTCTTCTCCTCGTCCGGGATGATCAGCTCCGGGTCGACCTCCTTCTTCGTGCCCAGGCCGGAGCACTCCGGGCAGGCGCCGTACGGCGCGTTGAAGGAGAAGACCCGCGGCTCCAGGTCCTCGATCGCCAGAGGGTGGTCGTTCGGGCAGGCCAGGTGCTCGGAGAAGCGGCGCTCCCGGTCCGGGTCGTCCTCGGCCAGATCGACGAAGTCGAGCAGCACGATGCCACCGGCCAGCCCGAGCGCGGCCTCCACCGAATCGGTCAGGCGCTGCTTGCTGGACGCCTTCACCGCGAGCCGGTCGATGACCACCTCGATGGTGTGCTTCTCCTGCTTCTTCAGCTTCGGCGGCTCGGTCAGCGGGTGGACGGTGCCGTCCACCCGGGCCCGCGCGTAACCCTTGGACTGGAGGTCGGCGAACAGGTCGACATACTCCCCCTTCCGCCCGCGGACCACCGGCGCCAGCACCATGAACCGGGTGCCCTCCGGCATGGCGAGGACCCGGTCGACGATCTGCTGCGGGGTCTGCCGGCTGATCCGCTCCTTGCAGACCGGGCAGTGCGGGATCCCGGTCCGGGCGAACAGCAGGCGGAGGTAGTCGTACACCTCGGTGATGGTGCCGACGGTCGACCGCGGGTTCCGGTTCGTCGACTTCTGATCGATCGACACCGCCGGGGACAGACCCTCGATGAAGTCGACGTCCGGCTTGTCCATCTGGCCGAGGAACTGCCGCGCGTACGACGACAGCGACTCGACGTAGCGCCGCTGGCCCTCGGCGAAGATCGTGTCGAAGGCGAGGCTGGACTTGCCCGAACCGGACAGACCGGTGAAGACGATCAGCGCGTCTCGGGGCAGGTCGAGGTTGACGTCACGCAGGTTGTGCTCACGGGCGCCACGAATTGTCAGTCGGTCGGCCACTGCCAGCCTCTCCGTACAGGTGTATGAAGTCGAGGAGACACTCTAGCCCCGGGGTGTGACAAGTCGCGGCACCCGGTCGATCATCCGTTCGAGGGAATCGGCCAGATCTCGACGCCACCCACCGTCTGGGGCTCACCCAGGGCCTCCACCAGAACAGACCGGAGCGCGGCCTCATTCCGGCTCTCCGGGACCAGGACGACCACGCCGGCCCGCCAGTACGCCAGGTCCTGGGCGATGGCCGCCTTGTCCGCCTCGGACAACTGGGGTACATACCCATATTCCCGCACACTCCACAACAGTTGTGAGGTGTATCGGTGCGGCGCGCGCCACGAGCCGGTGTCATCCCACGGCGGGTTCGCCGGGCCCATGAAATAGCCGCGCGGCGTCGGATAGTCCAGGTTGTTGAGAGTCGCCCAGCGCTGCCCGGTCCGGCCGCTCGTGACATCCGGCAACGGCACCGTGACCAGGGTCTTCCCCTCGGGGACGTACTGCCGCCAGGTGCCCGCCGTGATGAACTCCGGCATCGGGTCACCCTGCACCACCGGCAGCGGTTTGGGGATCAGCGGCACCAGGGCGAGGACCATGCCGATCCAGAACAGCCTCCTCCGCTTCGGGCTCAGCGAACCCGCCCGGTCGGCGGCGAACGCCAGCAGGATCCCGGCCACCGCGGCCGGCACCATCGCGAACCGGGTCACACTCACCAGATCGATCACCGGAATGTGACTGATCAGCCCGAACGGCAACGGGATCCCGGTGTCCCGCCCGAAGATCCGCAGCTCCGGCCCGAACGACATCAGCAGCACCACCAGCGCGGCGATCGCGGTCGCCCGCAACGCCACCGACCGCCACAGCATCACCGTCGCCACCACGATCATCACCAGGCCCACCGGCCCCCAGAACGTGTTGTCCTCGGTCGCGCTGACACTCAGCACCCGGGTCAGCTCGGCGTTCCCGGCCAGCGACTGCCGGGCGAACCAGCCCAGCGAGGCCACATCGGTGACGTAGTCGGTCGGCGCGAACGGCTGACCGTGATAGTTGCCCGGGGCGAAGAACTGGTACCACAACGGGTAGGCCACCAGCACTCCCGACGTGAGCGCGGCCACCCCGATCCCGGCGCAGAAATGCTTCCACACCAGCTTGGCCTCGCTCCAGGCCATCGCCGCGTACCCGGCGGCCATCAGCCCGAGCGTCATCGCGGTGAAGAGCAGCGCCTCCTCGTTGATGAAGATCTGCAGAACGATCAGCAGGCCGAGGATGATCCCGCCGCGCCACACCCGGCCCGGCTCCCGCAGCCGCAACACCTGCCAGACGATGAACGGCAGCACATAGTTGCTGACGAAGTTCACATGCCCGTTCGCGTGCGACACCATGGCCGGCGCGAACCCGCACCAGGCGCCACCGATCGCGGCCGCCGCCCGGGTGTTCACCAGATGCCGGGACAGCACCCAGTACCAGGCGAACGCCGTCCCGCCCAGACCAGCGGTGACCAGCAGCGCCACCGTCACCCCACCACCGAAGAAGTGGGTGATCGGCGCCAGCGGGATCGCCAGGGCCAGAATCGACGTGTTCGCCATCATGTTGACGCCGACCGGCACGTTGAACCGGTCGCTGAAGAACGGCGCCGCGCCGTCGAACACCACCCGCTCGGCATGCGCCAGCATGAACAGGAAGATGCCGTGATCGTCGTCGTTACCGGCCAGCACCCGGCCGTTCGGATCGATCCACAACTGGATCGTCACCAGCACGGCGAGAGCGGTGAAACCCAGCGCCATCCAGGTGTCGAACCGCTGCCAGCGGGGCCGTCGCGGCCCGCTCCGCCCCTGCTCCGCGACCTCCGCCGCCCGTTCACCGGTCATCTCGTCAGCCGCACGCACCGGCCGAATTCTGCCAGAACTCCCCACACCCGCCACACGGCGCCGGTCACCCATAGACGCCCGCCAACGGTCACCCCCGAACTTCACCCCGGCTCCGGTACGCCCGGCACCTACCAGCAAATCCACAGGTCCCGCGTCGTCCTCGCGAGGTGGGTTCAT
>NZ_JBNZCE010000056.1:0-49975 GCF_050589265.1 Actinoplanes sp. G11-F43 | reverse complement strand
CACCACACGCTCATGCTGTCGAGCGGGACTTGCGGCCGGCACGGCGGGCCGCGTCGATCACCGGGTCGGTCTCGTCGTCGAACTGGCCGATCACCTGTTCGAGGAGATCCTCCAGGGCGACCAGCCCGATCACCGCCTCGTCGTCGACGACCAGCGCCACCTGGTTGCGCAACTGCCGCATCGAGGCGATCGCGTCCAGCACCGTGGTGTCCGCGGGCAGCCGCAGCGCCGACGTCATCAGCGACCCCGCCGTCGAGTCCAGCCCGCCACCGACCGCCTTCGCCGCCTCCCGCACGTGCACGATGCCGGTGATCTCACCCTTCACATCGGTGACTGCCAGGCGCGACCGGCCGGCCTCGGTGCTGCGCAACTCCACCGTCCGGGCGTCGTCGGCCGCCGCCACCGTGACGATCCGGTCGTTCGGGGTCATCACCTCGCGCACGGTCCGGGATTCGATCTGCAGCATCGCGGTGAGCAGTTCGTGCTCGGCGTCCGGGATGGTGCCGTGCTCCTTCGACGTCTCCAGCAGCAGCCGCAGCTGCTCGGCGCTGTGCACCTGGGCCAGCTCGTCCTGCGGCTCCACCTTGAAAAGCTTCAGGCACGCGTTGGCCAGCCCGTTCAGGGCCAGCAGCACCGGCTTGAGCACGGTGGTGAACCCGACGAACGGGATCGCCAGGATGGTGGCCGAGGTCTCCGGGTGGCTGATCGCCCACGACTTCGGGGCCATCTCACCGACCACCACGTGCAGGAAGCTGACCAGCAGCACCGACAGCAGGAACGCCACCACGTACGCCGCGTCACCGGGGATCCCGACCGCGGTGAACACCGGCTCCAGCAGGTGCGCGACCGCCGGCTTGGCCAGTGCGCCCAGGCCCAGCGTGCACAGGGTGATGCCGAGCTGGGCGCCGGCCAGCATCAGCGACAGCCGCCGGGTGCCGGACATCGCCGCGCGGGCGCCCCGGGATCCCTCGGCGGCGGCCGACTCCAGCCGGTGCCGTTTCGCGGCGACCAGCGCGAACTCGGCCGCCACGAAGAACCCGTTGGCGACGAGCAGGAAGAACGAAACGATCAAAGACCAGGTGGTGTTCACTCGGTCACCTCGCTGACCTCACTGAGGGCGACGCGGGACGGCACACGCCTGCGGACTTCGAGCACGGTCAGGCGTACCGCAGCTTGGGGTTGCGGGTTTCCGTCGTCGTCGATGGTGGGCGGTGGGGTCAGCTCGACGCTCTCGCCGACCGCGGGCAGGCGGCCGAGCCGGGCCAGGACCAGGCCGGACACCGTGTCGTAGAGGTCGTCCTCGGGCAGCTGAACCCCGGTCGCCTCGGCGATCTCGTCCATCCGGGCCCGGCCGGGGATCATCCAGGAGCCGTCGGTCTTCTGCTCGATCACCGGTTCGGGGAGGTCGTCCTCGTCGCGGATCTCGCCGACCAGCTCCTCGGCCACGTCCTCCAGGGTGATGATGCCGGCGAACCCGCCGAACTCGTCGACCACCACGGCCATCTGCCGGTGTGCCGACTTCAGCCGGTCCAGCACCACCGGCAGCCGGCACGACTCGGGCAGCGCGATCGGGGGAGTGGCCAGCGTGCTGACCGGGGTGCTGTCACGCATCGCCGGGTCGAGGGCGACCACCTCGGCGATCGACACCACACCGATCACGTCGTCCAGGCCGTCGCCGATCACCGGGAACCGGGAGTGCCCGGTGTCCAGCAGCTCGACCACCCGCGACGCCGGCTCGCTGCCGCTGATCGAGGTGACGTCGACCCGAGGGCGCATCACCTCGGCGGCGGTGCGGATCCGGAAGTCCAGGCCGTGGTCCAGCAGCCGGGCGGCCCGCGCGTCCAGCACACCGTGTGCGCTGGACGCCTCGATGATCCGGTCCAGGTCCTCGGAGGTGGCGCCCTGTGGCAGCTCCTCGATCGGCTCGATGCCGACCGCGCGCAGCAGCCGGGTGGCCGTCGAGTCGAAGAACCGGATCAGCGGCCCGGCCACGGCCAGGTAGATCACCGTGGACCGGGACAGTGCCCGGGCCACCGCGACCGGTTCGGCGATCGCCAGGTTCTTCGGCGCCAGCTCACCCAGCACCATCTGCACGACGGTGGCGAAGAGCAGGGCGAACACCATCGAGACGGTGGTGGTCACCGCCTCCGGCAGCCCGGCCATGCCGAGCAGCTCGGCGGTGCCTTCGCCCAGGAACGGCTCGGCGACGTAGCCGGCGAGCAGCGCGGTGACCGTGATGCCGACCTGCGAGCCGGACAACACGAATGACAACTTCTGGGTGACGGTGAGGGCCCGGGCCGCGGCCGCGTCACCCTCGTCGGCGAGAGCACGCAGGCGCTCCCGGTCCACCGCCACGTAGGCGAACTCCTGGGCCACGAAATAGCCGGTGGCCGCGGTGAGTAGCACAATCGCCACGATGCCGATCGTGATCAGCAACCGGAGTCCTTTCGAACGTTCAACTGTATGGTTTCCCGATGAGCGATCTGTTGCGAATCGGTGAGCTCGCCGGTCAGGCCGGGGTCTCTACCCGCACCGTCGACTATTACACCCAACTGGGCCTGCTCACGTGCGCCGACCGGACCGGAGGTGGTTTCCGTCTCTATGATCCGGCGGCGGTCGACACGATCGCGACGATCAGGGGACTGGAAGCACACGGCCTGAGCCTGCAGACGATCGCCGACGCCCTGCGCGGTGAGGGCGATCGCGACCTCGCCGCCGGGCTGGCCGATCTCTCCGCCAATCTGCAGGCACTGCAGGAGGCCGCCGAGGGAGCCCCGCATGCGCACGCCCTTCTCACCCTGATCAGCGGCCGGGCACACGCCCTGATCGACCTCGCGCTCACGATCGTCGACTCGCCGCTGGTGTGATAACCATACAGCCGCACGTGTTACTGTCCGCTTTGGTATCGATACTGCCTTGGAGGACGCTTTGTTCAAACGGATGCTCGGTGCTCTCGGTGTGGGTGGGCCCAGTGTCGACACCGTCCTCAACGACCCACACACCCATCCCGGCGGTCCGATCACCGGCCGTGTCGACCTGACCGGCGGCAGCCACGACAGCTCCCTGGAGCATGTGACGTTGAGCCTGGTCACCCGGGTCGAGACGGCCGAGGGCGACGTCACCGGCGAGTTCCACCGGGTGACCGTCAGTGGCCCGCTGCACCTGGCGGCCGGGCAGGAGCTGTCCATCCCGTTCCACTTCGAGGTCCCGTGGGAGGCCCCGGTCACCGCCGTCCACGGCCGGCCGCTGCACGGCATGGTGATGGGTGTGCGCACCGAGGTCTCCGTCGACCAGGCCGTCGACAAGGGTGATCTGGACCCGATCCAGGTCGAGCCGCTGCCGGTGCAGCACCGCATCCTGGACGCCCTCCAGCAGCTCGGTTTCGCCTTCCAGACCGCCGACCTGGAGCACGGCCACATCGCCGGGTCGCCGCAGACGCTGCCGTTCTACCAGGAGATCGAGTTCCGCTCGGCCCCGCAGTACGCGCACGCGTTCGCCTCGATCGAACTGACCTTCGTCACCACCCCGCACGCGGCCGAGGTGATCCTGGAGTTCGACGGCTCGCACGACACGGTCCACCGCTACACCGTCCACCACTCCTCCGCCGACACCACCGACTGGCCCGGCCAGGTCGACGCGTGGCTCCAGCAGGCGGTCCACCACCGCCGGCACAGCGGCCATCACGGTTCCTACGGCGGCCACGACGATCATGACGGTGGCGGCATGGGCGGCGTCCTGCTGGGCGCGGCGGGCGGTTTCGCCGCCGGCTACGTGGCCGAAGAGGTCGTCGAAGAGCTTTTCGAAGAAGAAGAAGACTAACTTTTCGGTACGTTCCACCGAAACGCCACCGCTTCGTCCCCGCGAGCCAGGCGGCACACCGGACCGTCCGGCGACCGCCGGGCGAATGCGGCCCCTCCGAACCGCGTGTGGTCCGCCCGAACCGGCGGCCCGCCCGAACCGAGTGCGGCCCGCGTGAATCGCGTGCGGCCCGCGTGAACCGGCGGCCCGTGCGAACCGCGTGTGGCCCGCCCGAGCCTGCGGCCCGCCCGAGCCGCGTGCGGCCCTCGCGGCCCGCTTAACCGTGCGGTGTCTGCGGCCTGCTGACACCGCGTGCGGCGCCGGCGGCCCGTCCGAAATGTGCGGCGTCTGCGGTCGCTCCCGATCGTGTGCCGCGTTCCGGTGCGGAACGCACCGGAACGCGGCACACGAATTCACTCCTCCGTGAGCGTCATGTGCAGGCGGATGCTGGTGGCGCCCGGGCNGTGCGGCGTCTGGGGTCGCTCCCGATCGTGTGCCGCGTTCCGGTGCGGAACGCACCGGAACGCGGCACACGAATTCACTCCTCCGTGAGCGTCATGTGCAGGCGGATGCTGGTGGCGCCCGGGCGGGTGTGCACGCGGACCAGGTCACACAGGCGGTTGGTCATGATCAGGCCGCGGCCGCTCTCGGCGTCCAGCGGTGGTGGGATCCGGCCGGCCATCGGATCGGCCAGATGACCGTGGTCGTCGACCTGGCAGACCAGGCGGCCGGTCTCGGTCCACAGGCTGACGACGCCATCGCCGGCCGTGTGGGTGACGGTGTTCTCGGCCAGCTCGTTCACCGCTATCAGCAGGTCGTCGACCCGGTCGGTGGTCAGTCCGGCGTCGACCGCGTGGGCCGCCACGAACCGGCGCACCGCGGACAGTGTCTCGGCGTGACCGAAGCCGATCGTCGCAGCGGTCGGTGGCACCGGCGGTAGCGGGCGGTTGAACGTGCCGGCGGTGCGGTACGGGTCGTCGTACCACGGGCTGGCCCGCCGGGTGCCGTCGACGATCATCACGGGGTGGGTGCGCCAGGCGTCGGACACCCGGTCCCGCGGTAGGGCTCCGGTGTCGTACGGGCACAGGATCGCCGCCTCCCGGCCCGCGAACGCCGCGTTGACCAGGGCTTCGTGCGCCGCGCACGCCAGATATTCGAGCCGGCCGCGGCCGGGCCAGACCGGCTCGCCGATGACCGAGATCCGGCGGCCGTGATGGGCCGAACTGAACGGCAGCAGCACCCCGGGCAGCAGCCAGCCCGGATTTCGGCCGTCCACGGTGATGTCCGCGAACGTCACCTCGGCCGCCACGTCGGCCAGCGCGGACCGGAGCAGGCCCAGCTTCGGCGGCGGCACCGCCACCAGCACCGGCTCCCCGGCGGCCACCGCGTCCCGGACGAAACCGGTGGTGCAGGTGAGGTAGGCGGCGTGGCTGTCGTACAGCAGGCCCGGATGCTCGAATCCGGCCCGGACCGCTGGCGTCACCGGATCACCTCGGCCGACCGGGTCCGGCGGTGTCAGCGAGTCGTCTCCGCTGAACCGGGCCGGCGGGGTCACCGGATCGCCTCCGCCGAACCGAACCGGCTCAGCAGCCGCCGGATCGCCCGGGACGGCCCGACCAGCCGTAACCGGTGGGCCGACGACGCGGCTGCCCGCGCCAGGATCCGGATCGCGGCCGCGTCGGCGAACCGCAACCCGGACAGGTCAACGGTCAGCGGCCCGTCGTCGGCCGGACTGTCGTCGGCCATGTGCTCGACCAGGGTGCGCAGCGCCCGACGGTTGGACAGGTCGGCCTCACCGTGCAGGGCGATCCCGGGCGGATCGTCGGTGCGTACCGCCCGCAGCAGCGGCACCGCCGACGGATCGGTGTCGTAGCCGATCGTGGCCGGATGCGACCAGCACACCCGGGTCAGTTCGGCCCGGCTGAACAGCCGCCTGTCGTAGAGGCACACCGCCATCGCGAACCCCTCCGCGAAGAACCGGTTGACTTGCGCCTCGAACCAGCACACCCGGTCGGCGCCGGGCACCGGGCCACTGGCCCACGACATGTCCCCGGCCGCGCGCAGCCCCCGGTATCCGGCGGCCCGGGCCCGCGCCGACTCCTCCCGCCAGGTGTCGATCGCGGCTTCCGGATCGAAGACCCCGCCCGCGACGTACGTGGCGGTGCGCAACTGTCCGGGCCGCAGCCGGTCCGGCAGTCCCGCGTCGATCTCCGGTTCGAAGTCGCCGAACCACAGGATCCGGTGCCCGTCCCGAACCCCGGCCCGGACCAGCGCGGTCAGTGCCCGGCCCCGGGATTCGTCGTCGTCGAACACCACACAGGCGTGGTCGCCGGGCCCGAGACGATCGATGGTGTCAGCTCGCAGCATGCGCAGCCCCCCTCAGCCGGTCATCCTGTCCGCGCACGTCATCGCGGGCCAGAGACGTCATCCGATCGAGGAGCAGCACTGATCCGGCCGGGGACCACCGGGGGGCGGCGCGCCGGGCCGGCCCTTCCCGCACCCCGCGCGTGGGGGCGCCTGTCTGCACGCCGCGCCCGTCCCCACCCCGCGCCGGCGGAATCGGGTCGGAAAGGGGATCGGCGTTCTGGTAGCTTTCGGGATTCAACGGGGTTCAACGTGAGGATCTGCTTTGCGTCACCAGCGTTTCGGCCTGCTTCTCTCCACCGCCGCCGCGGTCGTGCTGATCAGCGGATGTGACTCGGGTGGGGAGCCGGGTGACAGCGCGGCCGGCACGCCGGCGGCTCCGGTCCCGACCGAGGTGGCCAGCACCGCGCCGACGCCGGACGAAGCCACCGTCAAGGCCTGTGAGGCGCTGCTCACCTCGATCGAGTCGAACGTGCAGAAGATCGCCGAGGCGGAGAAGATCGGGCCGCCGTCGGGGCACGACGCGGTCGGTGCGGCTTATGCGGCGGGTGCCGCCGACATCGAGCTCGGCAAGTTCGGGGCCAGTCCGCTCGTCACCGACGCCGCCGCTCAGGTGGGTGTGGAGATGGACGCGCTGAAGGACGCGTGGGCGAAGAATCCGGCGAAGAAGCCGAGCAAGTCGAAGCTGAACGCGGCGGTCACCGAGCTGGAGACGGCCTGCGGACAGGACTGAGGGTTCCGTCCGGCTCGCATCCGCCCGGCGGTCGCGCTGACGGCCCGGTGTGCCGCCGGTCTTGCGCGGACGACACGGCCGGTGTCTGCTGCGGTTGGGGACGGGTTACTCGTACCGGAAAGCGGGGTTGATCTTGAAAGCCACCATGGCGGAGATCGCCGCGGCCGCCGGGGTTTCGCTGGCCACCGTGTCGAAGGTGTGGAACGGGCGGGCCGACGTGTCGGAGAGCACCCGGCGGCGAGTCGACGACCTGCTGCGCGAGCACGGTTACCGGGGGCGCGCGGTGCGGCGGGAGGCGTCGGCCGGGGTGATCGACGTGGTGTTCTCGGAGATCGACTGTGCCTGGGAGGGCGAGCACATCCGCGGGCTGGAGGCGGCCGGATCCGACGCGGGTGTCCGGATGGTGGTGTCCGCTCTTGATCGTGGTGAGACTTCCCGTCGGCAGTTGTTGAGCCGGTTGCGGGCCGGGCGGACCGACGGGGTGATCCTGGCTACCGACACCGCGTCCGGCGCGCTGGTGTCGGCGCTGAGCCGGCTGCACGTGCCGGTCGTGACGATCGACCAGCTGGCCTGGAACCCGGATCTGCCGTTTGTGGACGCCGCCAACTTCGCCGGGGCCCGAGTCGCCACCGCCCATCTGCTGAGCCTCGGCCATACCCGGATCGGCCTGGTCAGCGGCCTGGAGCAGCTGATGTGCAGCCGGGCCCGGCGGGACGGCTTCCTGGCCGCGCACGACGACGCCGGCCTGACACCGGATCCGGATCTGATCGAGCGCGGCGATTTCAACGTGCCGTCGGGGATCGCCGCCGGAGCCCGTCTGCTCGACCGGCGGCATCCACCGACCGCGATCTTCGCGATGAACGACGGCATGGCGATGGGTGTGTACAAGGCGGCGCGGCTTCGCGGCGTGACCGTTCCTGATCAGCTGAGTGTGGTCGGGTTCGACGATCTGCCGTCGGTGCGGTGGGCCTCGCCGCCGTTGACCACGGTGCGTCAGCCGTTGCGGGAGATGGGTGCGCTCGCCATGCGCACCGTGCTCGGTCAGGCCGACGGTGGGGTGCTGGACACCGAGTTGGTGGTGCGGGAGAGCACCGCCTCGCCGGCCGCCCAGAGCAGGCCGCGCTCGGTCAGCGTGCGGACCTGAGGCACCCGTAGGTCGGCGGGGGAGTGGCCGAGGGTGGACACGAAGACCCGTCCGTCGCCGAAGTTCCGGGTCCACACGACGGGCATCACCACTCCGGCGGTGTCCGGTTCGCCGTGGCCGCCGTCGAAGGTGGTGGTGGCCAGAACGTTCAGTCTCGGGTCGACGTGGCAGTAGTACTGCTCGGTCCGGATGCCGAACGACTCCAGCCCCGCCACGATCGGATCCCGGCCGTCGACGATGTCGACCCGGTGGTCGATGATCCCGCCCGGGTGGAAGATGAACCGCCCACCCACCATGAACTGGTATTTCGCGGCGTTGTAGCCGAACGCGACGATTCCGCCGTGCCATCCGGCGAACCCGGCGCCGTCCCGGACCCGCCCGACCAGCCCGTCCTCCTGCTCCGGCGTGAGATCACCCCCGGTCCAGCACTGCACGATCAGGTCGGCGGCGTCGAGCACGGCCTTGTCGGTGTAGACGTCGAGGCTGTCGGAGACGGTCACGGAGTGCCCGCGCGCCTCGAGGAGGTCCCGGAACATCTCGGTGCAGACGACCGGCTCATGGCCGTCCCATCCACCGCGCACGATCAACACGCTCATGGGCACCCACGCTAGCGCGGGTGCCCGGACGTTCGTCAGTCGGTGAGCCGGATGCTGCTGAGGGTCTGCGGATCGTCGGAGACCGCCCGCAGGATCGCCGGGCTGTTCTCCGGGATCAGGTACGTCTTCGTGTTCGGCTGCAGGGTGTAGATCGCGGACTGTCCGGCCTCCAGCGTGGGCGGGCCGGTCCGCACCTTCCAGAAGTTGGTGATCGTGACGGTGGTGACCAGCGAGAAGAACGGCGTGACCGGTTCGTCCGAACGGTTGGTGACCTGGACGGTCAGTGACTCGATGCGCTCACCGGGGGTGACCGGCGTGGTCACCGAGAATTCGAGGGGCTGCGGCGTGGCCGCCGCGATGACGAAACAGGTGGCGGCGGGCAGGAACAGCGCACCGGTCACCGCCGCCGTCGCCCGGCGTCCCTTCACGATCCCGATTCGGTACGCCTCCGTGAAGTCCGCACGGCTCGTGGTGACCAGCGCGGCCAGCCACAACGGCATGGTCAGCACCCAGTAGCCGTCCTGCGAGCGGGTCGACACCATGAAGATCATCCACGGGAGCACCGCGATCGCCGGGCCGAGCGTGCGCAGGTGCAGCGCGAACGCCGCGAGCATGCCCACCAGCAGCACGATCGTCGCCCGGCCGTAGTAGTCGAGTGCCCCACTGCCGCCGATCACGTAGTGGGTCAGGCCGGTCAGGCCCTGCCCGTGCGGAACCGCGTGCTGCAGCAGGGGCTCGAACACGCCGGTCAGCCAGGCGCTCGGGTTCGCGATGATGAACGGCGCGCTGGTCAGGAAGAACACGGCCAGGGCGGTTCCGCCGTACCGCAGCAGCAGCATGAACGTGCGGCCCAGGCCCAACTCGCCCAGCCTCAGCATGATCAGGCCCACCACCAGGAACAACGCCAGGAACCAGCCCAGCTGGTGGATCGAGCAGGCCACACCCAGCGCCACCGCGCGCAGGATCCCGTGCCAGCCGAGCCGGCCCTCCCGGCCGATCTTCGGCCACGCCCACAGCGCCAGGCACAGGAACGGCATGGCGATCATCGACGGGTACGCGTTGTCCGCGTAGTTGGTGAGAGTCCCCAGCCCGAGCACCCCGAGCGTGGCGATCGGCCGCAGCGGCTGCGGTGCCACGAAGAACACGAACAGCGCCGTCGCGAGCATCGCCAGCCAGGCCACCAGAACGATGCCGACCAGCGAGGGGAACACCCACTGCGCAACCGCGCCGAGGCTGACACCCAGCGGCGGATAGCCGAAGTCGAAGACCGTCCGGCCCTCCATCAGCTGCGTCGGCAGGTTCGGGTCGATCTGCGGCCACTCGGAGGTGTATGGGTTGCGGCCGTCCGCCACGCCCCGGGCCGCCGCGTCCATCAGCATGCCCTCGTCGACGGTCAGTTCCTTCTGGCCGGAGATCCCCGGCCAGGCCGTCGTGGCCTTGAGCACGATCGCGGTGACCAGTGCACCGACGTCCAGACGCGCCAGGGCCCGGTGTCCCGGTGCGGTGAACGCGAGAACCCCGAGGATCAGGATCGTCAGGTAGCAGGCGGTGATGGCCAGCGCGAGCCATGGCCGGGCCAGCGCGTGGGTGGTCCACACCGCACGCGTCCCCACGATCAGACCCATCACCGCGGCCAGCGTCAACGCCCGGTGCAGCCACAGCATCATGTCCGGTCCGGCCGGAACGGCCTCCGCCGGCAGCTCATCCGGACTCTTGCTGTCCGGATGGGGCCGAGCCGTACCCGGCTCAAGATCGTAAACCATCGGAGCAGCTTACAAGTATGTCCATGCGTCGAATAACTAGGTCCATCGCCGACGGTCCGATCCGGAGTGTCCACTGCTGACCAGGCAAAAAGCTCTTCCATGGCCCCGGTCCGGGACTTCGGTCGCCGCGCGGGGTGACCTCAGTTTTATTGTGATGTAAATAAATACATAAATAGATGCAGCTGGACCTCACCCCCAAATATGTTGATCGACATCCTTATGTGTTCCACGCGCCCAAAACGGGCAGTGCGTCGTGGCCGAGCGCGACGCCCGCATCGCGGTGGGTGACCTCGCCGCGACGGGTGGCCGGAGATCAGGTAGCGGCGAACATCGCCTTGGACGGCCCGCCGTCGTGCCGCTGGCTGTTCCTGGAGGTCGATCAGTACAAGGCCGCTGGACGCCGGCGACACTGCGGCGACACACGCGCAGACCGAGAAGCGGTACGTCTCGGAAGCTTCCCGCCTGGCCACCTTGGCTCGTAAGGATGCTGATGCCGCAGCCAGGAACGCCTTCAGCACCGCAGTGGAGAGGCCGAAGGCTGAGCAGGCCGCTACCAGGCGGTTGTACGACGAGAACGGCGATTTCACGCCGCCGTGCGTCCCCTCGGGAGTGACGGGCCCGGCAAGGCGAACGAGCCGTTCGTGCGGCACCTTCAGGAGGGCACCGGCATCTGTGAGGACCACTGGGGTTCCAAAGAGGCTTGCGACCAGATGCGGGCCTATCGAAACAGTCGAACATCGAGGCCGACAACAAGGCCCAGATGTGGCTGGCGCGGGCGCGGAATACAAGCCGTCTGGTCAAGCGTCAGCTCGGGATATCGGCGGTTGTGGTCCAGTGGAGATCCGTGTTCCGGACTGGGTCACTGATGAAGAGTTCGACCACTTCTTCCGACCACGTTGATGATTCCAGCGACGCGCTCATAAATGCATTGCCGTACATGCTCCGGACGCGATGTGGCTCGGCTACCCCGACCCTCCCAAGAATTTTCTCCGGTCAGAGGCGGCGCTATGATGTGCGCTCCAAGCCAACGATCTTTGTTCTGGTGGACAACAGGCGGGTGCCGTGACGATGAGCTGGGGAGCTGAGATCGGCAGCATGCTGTCTGCCAAACAGCTTCTACGTGACCTCGATGAGGATCAGCTATGGAGGCACGAAAGCCCGAATCCTCCCGCTTCAGAGTCGTCCATCCGGCAGGCGGAATCACTTTTGGGATTCTCGTTCGGTGCTGAATATGCCTCTTTTCTGAACGCGGCCGACGGTTGGCCCGCCTTCCTTCAGGAGATTGATCTGTTCGGTTGCGCCGACCTTACGGGTGAGGCGGCCGCTGCCGCGCGTGAGCTCCTCAGCTACCTCGAAAGCGAAGCGGCCGAGAGGGCCGGACTGCTGAACGGCCGGTGCTTTCCTATCGGAGCATCCAGCGTGGGGATCGATGTCATCGTGATGCTGGAGGACGCGCCGGGGGAGCCGAAGGTCATCTGGATGGCCGGTGTCTTGATCGAAGGTTATGAAAGCTTCCTCAGCTTCTTCCGGGCCATGGTCTCGCATAACCTCGATGTGGCCGAGGATCTCAGGGAGCAGAACGGCGCGTCTGATTCGTGAGAGGCCGGGCGCGTTCGAGGACGCAGGCCTTCAGCAGTGCACAGCGGTTCGGCTTCGGCCGGGCCGCTGTGCGCCCCTATGGATGCATGACTACCGGGCGGTCAAGGGTGAGCTGGGCCTGAACGGGCTGCTGCGTAACGGGCGACGAGTGACGCGGCCCGGTTGTGCAGGGCGGTTCTCAGTGCTTGCGGGGTCTGGGCTTCGGCGTCGGGGCCCAGTTGCCAGAGCGCCCACACCGCGTGGCGTAGGTCCTGAAACGTCACCTCCAGGCGGGGCCAGCCGTCGGGGCCCAGAGCCTCGGTACGTACGGCGACCGCCATGTTCAGGAGGTCGTCGCGGCGGTTGGGGTTCACCCGTACGCAAGCGGTGATGTGGTTTTCGGAGAGGAAGCGGGCGCAGCGGTCCTTCCACAGCTGGTTCAGGTCGATGTCGGTGGGGCGCTGGGCTGGTTCGGGCAGCTGCTCGGCGGACGCCATCCGGGACAGGCGGTAGGTGCGGTCCTCGCCGTCGCGCAAGGCCAGCAGATAGGAGCGGTCGCGGGCGGTGACGAGGCCGAGCGGGTCGATCGTACGCAAGCCGGAGCCCTGGTAGTCGATGCGCAGACGGTGACCGGAGAGGACTGCCTGGCGGACCGTCCGCATCGTCGCGTCGGCGACCTGGTCGTGCGGGCGGCGGCTGGCCAGCAGGTCGGTTTCCGGGTCGGTGAGGAAGCGGCGGGCCGCCTCGGTGGCGTCGGCCGGGAGTGCGTCGACCACCTTGCGCATCGCCGCGTCCAACGCCGGGCCCAAGCCGAACAGGCGGCCGTTCCTGCTGGTCAGCAGTGCCAGGGCCTCGTCGGGTGTGAGGCCGGTCAGCTCGGTGCGGAAGCCGGGGAGCAGGGCGAAACCGCCGTGCCGGCCGCGTTCGGCGTAGACCGGGACGCCTGCCGTGGACAGCGCCTCGATGTCGCGCAGCACCGTGCGCGTGGACACCTCCAGCTCGGCGGCCAGGGTGTCGGCGGTGAGCCGGCCGCGCTGCCGGAGCAGCAGCACCAGCGAGACCAGACGGTCGGCGCGCATCGCCGCAGAATACCTGACAGAGGGTGTCGTGATTCGTTGCCAACATCAGCGCAACCTAACGAGAGGGAGCTGAAAGAATGCAACGAGTAGCGGTCAACCCGTGGACGTGGTCGGCGGAGCTCGGCTTCAACCAGGGGGAACTCGTCGAAGGGGCGACCCGGACGCTGTACTGCTCGGGCCAGACCGCGATGGGCCCGGACGGCAAACCCGAACACGACGGTGACCTGGCCGGGCAGTTGACGCTCAGCCTGGACAACCTGGAGGCGGTGCTCGCCGGGGCCGGCATGACGGTGGCGAACCTGGTGCGGCTCAACGTCTACACCACCGACGTGGACGCGCTGTTCCCGCACTACGGGCTGCTGGTGGCCAGACTGCGCGGCGCGGCCCCGGCCACCACCATGCTCGGCGTCACCCGGCTGGCGATCCCCGGTCAGATGGTCGAACTGGAAGGGACCGCTGTGTCGTAGCGGGCTTGCACTTCCAGTTACTGGAAGGGGCAACCTGGTCGCATGTTGTCGATCAAGGAATTCAGCGAGATGTGCCACCTCACCCCGCAGGCGCTGCGGTTCTACCACGGGGAGGGGCTGCTCGTTCCGGCGCATGTGGATGAGCGGACCGGGCACCGGGCGTACGACTTCACGCAGGTCGAGCAGGCCATGACGGTCACCCTGCTGCGTGATGCCGGGCTCAGTGTCAAGCATGTCCGGCAGGCGATCGACGAACCCGACCAGGCGCTGACCCTGATCGACCGGCATCACGAGGAGATCCAGCGGCAGCGGGCGGCCCAGGACGACGCGATCCAGGCCGCCCGGGCCGTCTACGGCTCCCAGCCGGAGATCACCCGGCGGCGGCTTCCGGAGATGACCGTGCTGTCGCGGATGGTGTACGGCACTCCGGCCGGCCGGGACGCGCAGGAGTGGGCGGAGGCCGAGCGGATGATCGAGGCGGCCGCCCGGGAACTGGCCGAGGAGGCCGGGGACCGGGCGGCCGGCCGGCCGTGGCGGACCCTCGCGCTGGAGACGCCCGAGCAGGACCGGCGGGTGCTGGACGGGGAAGGGCCGTTCTGGATCGTCAAGGTGGCCGTCGAGGGCATGCCCGGCGTGACGCAGGAGGCCCGCGACGAGGTGTCGATCTTCATGCCGGGGCGGAACACGATGGCCAAATACTGCACGGCCATGCTGCGTTTTCTCGACGTGATGCCGCTGGAGGACGAGTCGTTCGTCAATTTCGCCAAGATGACCCTTGAGGTACGCCCGGATGGCGTGCTGATGAGCGCCCCGGTCGAGCAGCGCCCGGCCTGACCCTCGACGTCCACAGTCGACACCCCGGCACCCCCTGTCGGAAGTCTCTGACCGGGGGCGAGAGGCGGAGAGGGATGGAGATGAGCCGGCCGCTGCTCTACACACACCTGCGGAAGCGGGAGGCGGCCGGCACGGATCAGGCTGTCGCCAGGGCCGGTTCGTCGGCCGGGGCCGTGGACCCGGCCGGGACCAGCAGGGCCACCCCGAAGGCGGCTGCGGCGGCGCCGGCCAGGATCAGGAAGGACAGCGTGTAGCCGGATTCGGCGGGCAGGCCGTGGGCGCCCGGGTGGGCGGTGACGATCGCGCTGACCACCGCCGTGCCGATCGAGGCGCCGATGGTGCGGATGTTGGTGTTCATGCCGCTGGCCGCGCCGGTCTGATGCCGGGGCACGCTCTGCACGATCAGGTTGACCATCGAGGAGTAGATCAGGCCGAGGCCGATTCCGAAGATCGCCCCAGCCAGCACCACCGTCCACTTCTGATCGTGCGCCAGGGCGAGGGTCAGGCAGGAGACGGTGCCCATCGCGGAACCCCACAGCAGCTGGGCCTTGTTGCTGACCCAGCGGGTGAGCGGCCCGGACAGCGATCCGAACACGGCCATCGCGACCAGCATCGGGGCCATCAGCAGGCCGGCTCCGGTGACGGTGGCGCCGAACCCGTACCCGGAAATGGTGGGAATCTGCATCAACTGGGGAAGAAAGGCGAAGACGCCGAACATCGCGGCCCCGAAGAGCAGCGCGGACAGGTTGGTGGTCCAGACCGCGGGCAGGCGCATCATCCGCATGTCGATCAGCGGCTCGGCGGAGCGCAGTTCGGCGACCATCCACGTGACGAGCAGGATCAGGGCAAGACCGAAGAGGATTAACGTACGCCCGGACGACCAGCCCCACACGGCCCCCTTGCTGAGCGGCAGCAGCAGCGCGACCAGCCAGCCGGCCAGCAGCACCGCCGACACCAGGTTGATCCGGCCGGGGCTGCGCACCGGTGACGCGGGCACGATCCGCCAGGCGAGCACGGCGACGACGGTGACCACGCCCATCGGGATCCAGAACAGCCAGCGCCAGTCGAGGAAGCCGACGATCGGGCCGGCCAGCACGATGCCGACGCCGCTGCCGGTGGCGATGACCGCGGCCATGGTGCCGATCGCGGAGGCGACCCGGTCGGGCGGGAACTCGTCCCGGATGATCCCGAACGACACCGGGAACACCGCGGCGCCCAGGCCCTGCAGCACCCGGGCGGCGATCAGCACCTCGATGGTGGGGGCGAGCGCGGCGATCAGGCAGCCGGCCGCGATGGCGCCGAGTGCCACGAGCAGGGTGCGGTCCTTGCCGATGATGTCGGCGACCCGGCCCATCAGCGGGGTGGCGACCGCGGCGGCGAGCAGCCAGGCGGTGAGCACCCAGGTGACGGTGGCGGTGGAGGTGTGCAGGTCCCGCTGGATGGTCGGGAGCACCGGGGTGAGCAGGCTCTGCATCAGCGCGAACGCCGCAGCCGCCGAGGCCAGCACGGCGAAGGTCGTCCGCGGCGCCGGCTGATAAAGTCGAGGCATGCCTCCACATTAACGGAGGCCTGCCTCCGGTTCGCAAGGGGTTTCCCGATGATCACAGTGCGCCGACCGCAGCGTGCCGACGCCCGGCGCAACTTCGACGCGCTGCTCGTCGCCGCCCGCGACGCCTTCGCCGCGCACGGCGCCGACACCTCGCTGGAGGACATCGCGAGGACGGCCGGGGTCGGCATCGGCACCCTCTACCGCAACTTCCCGACCAGGCAGGACCTGATCGAGGCGGTCTACGTCGAGGAGGTCACCCAGCTGGCCGAGGCCGCCGAGGCCCTGTCCGGGCAGCCCCCGTGGCCGGCGTTGCGCGGCTGGCTGGAGCGTTTCGTGGCGTACGCGGCGACCAAGCGCGCCATCATCGACCTGCTCAACCGCGACTCGGAGATGTTCGGTTCCTGCCGCGCGGTGATGTACGAGGCCGGCCGGCCCCTGTTCGACCGCGCCCGGGAGGCCGGCGAGATCCGCCCGGACGCCGCCTTCGACGACGTGCTGCGGATGGTCTCCGGCCTGACCGCCACCGTCTTCGTCGACGACGCCCAGCGCGAGCGCGTGCTGACCTTCGCCTTCGACGGCCTGCGGAACCGGGAAACCGGCTTCTAGGACTCCGTCCGGCTCAGCGCCCCGTGCAGGAACGGATCGGCCAGGTCCTCCACGCTGACCGTGGCGTCGGGCGGCTCGGTCCGCCGGGAGTGGCCGAAGAACAGGTTCAGGAGGGCACCGGCCACCGCGCCCAGCCGGCCCGGATGGGCGTCGAGCGCGTATCCCGCCGCGGCGAGCCGCGTGAGCGCTCACTCCGTCCAGGAGCGGTGGGGCAGTCGCAACTCTCCTCTTACGGAAGGGTAGAGTCGCACGGCCCGCCCGGAACGGCCCTCAGGCCACCCGGTCCCCGGGATGGGTGGCCCTGGTCGAGGCGGTCCTCGCGCTGGGGTGCGATGCTGGGCCAGCTCTTCATTTTGAGAGGACATTTCAGGAATGTCGGAAACCGTGGTGCGGCGCTGGTCGCGGCCGGACTGGCTGGCCTCGCCCAAGGTGCTGCGCACCGAGGTGCTGGCCGGCCTGGTCGTGGCCCTGGCACTGATCCCCGAGGCGATCTCCTTCTCCATCCTGGCCGGGGTGGATCCGCAGGTCGGCCTGTTCGCCTCGTTCACCATGGCCGTCACCATCGCGATCTGCGGCGGGCGCCCGGCGATGATCTCCGCGGCCACCGGCGCCATCGCTCTGGTCGTCGCGCCGCTGGCCAAGGAGTACGGGCTCGGCTACCTGACCGCTGCGGTGATCCTCGGCGGCCTGTTCCAGATCGTGCTCGCCGCGGCCGGGGTGGCCCGGCTGATGCGGTTCATTCCACGCAGCGTGATGGTCGGGTTCGTCAACGCCCTGGCCATCCTGATCTTCACGGCCCAGGTGCCGCACCTGATCGGCGTACCGTGGCTGGTCTATCCGCTGGTCGCCGTCGCGCTGGCGATCATGGTGTTCCTGCCGCGGTTCACCACCGTCGTGCCGGCCCCGCTGGTGGCGATCGTCCTGCTGACGGCATTCGTCCTGATCACGCACCTGACCGTGCCGAACGTCGGTGACGAGGGCACCCTCCCGGACAGCCTGCCGGTGTTCGGTCTGCCCGACGTCCCGTTCACGATGGACACGCTGACGCTGCTCACCCCGTACGCGATCGGGATCGCTCTGGTCGGTCTGATGGAATCGCTGATGACCGCCAAGCTGGTCGACGACGTCACCGACACCCGCTCGGACAAGACCCGGGAATCCTGGGGGCAGGGGGTCGCCAACATCGTCACCGGCTTCTTCGGCGGCATGGGCGGCTGCGCGATGATCGGCCAGACGATGATCAACGTGAAGGCGTCCGGCGCGCGCACCCGGCTCTCCACCTTCCTGGCCGGTGTGTTCCTGCTGATCCTGGTCGTCGCGCTCGGTGACGTCGTCGCGCTGATCCCGATGGCCGCCCTGGTCGCCGTCATGATCATCGTTTCGGTCGGTACGTTCGACTGGCACAGCATCGCCCCCGCCACCCTCAAGCGGATGCCGACCGGCGAGATCGTCGTCATGCTGGTCACCGTCGCCGGCACCCTGGTCACCCACAACCTCGCCGTCGGTGTCATCCTCGGCGTGCTGGCCGCCATGGTCGTCTTCGCGCGCCGGGTCGCCCACTTCACCGAGGTCACCAGGACCGGGGACACCTATGTCGTACGCGGTGAGCTGTTCTTCGCCTCCAGCAACGACCTGGTGCACCAGTTCGACTACGCCAACGACCCGGACCGCGTGATCATCGACATGAGCGCCGCGCACATCTGGGACGCGTCCTCGGTGGCCGCCCTCGACGCGATCACCACGAAATACCGTGCCCGGGGCAAGAACGTCGAGATCACCGGCCTGAACGAGGCCAGCGCCGGCTTCCACGCCAACCTCGCGGGACGGCTCAACGCCGGGCACTGACAGACTGTGGCGATGACCGGACGGCACATGCAGATCGGGGAAGCGGCGGACCGGGTCGGGTTGAGCATCCGCACCATCCGTCACTACGAGGAAGCCGGCCTGATCGTGCCGTCCGCCCGCAGCGACGGTGGTTTCCGCCTCTACACCGATCCCGACCTGGACCGTCTGCGGGTGGTGAAGCGGATGAAGCCGCTCGGGTTCACCCTCGACGAGATGCGTGACCTGCTGCGCATCCTCGACGAGCTGACCGCCGACACCGGCGACCGCGGCGCTCTGATGGACCGGCTGGCCGGCTATCACGAGGCCGCCGAGACCCGGGTCCAGACGTTGCGCGACCAGCTGGCCCACGCCGAGGGTTTCGCCCGGGAGATGCGCGAACACCTCAACCAGCACCGCCGCTGAGGCCATTGACCCTTGTCGAAGGCTGGCCTATGGTCGCGCCTAGAAACTTTCTCTCTGAGTTGCGATTGTTTCCCCGACAAGGAAGTGACTCATGAATCCCCATCCCCATCCCCGAACGCGTCGGCATCCCCGGAACCGGCTGCGTGCCGTGCTCACGTCGGTACTGCTGCTGGCCGGTGTGCTGGTGGCGACCGCGGCGCAGGCGGCCGGCGGCTGCCGCGTCGACTACCGGGTGTCCGCGCAGTGGCAGGGCGGGTTCACCGCCGACGTGTCCGTCACCAATCTCGGCGCCGCGATCAACGGCTGGAACCTGAAGTGGGCCTTCTCCTCGGGCCAGCGCGTCACCCAGGCCTGGAGCGCCACCGTCTCCACCGCCGGTGACCAGGTGACGGCCACCAACGCGAGCTGGAACGCCGCGGTCCCCGCGAACGGCAGCGTCTCGTTCGGCTTCAACGGCTCGTGGACCGGTGCCAACCCGGTGCCCCCGGCGTTCACCCTCAACGGCGTGGCCTGCACCGGTGACGAGAACACGGCGGGCCCGGAGGATATCGTCGCGGCGATGCAGCCCGGCTGGAACCTCGGCAACACCCTCGACGCCATCCCCGGCGAGACCTCCTGGGGCAATCCGCTCACCACCCGGGAGCTGCTGCGGCACGTGAAGTCACAGGGCTACAACAGTGTCCGCCTGCCGATCACCTGGTCCAACCATCACGGTGCGGCCCCGGACCACACGATCGACACGACATGGCTCAACCGGGTCCGGCAGATCGTCGACTGGGCGCTCGCCGAGGATCTGTACGTGATGATCAATCTGCATCACGACTCCTGGCAGTGGATCAACACGTATCCCACCGACAAGGCCGCGGTGACCGCCCGGTACACCAGCCTGTGGACGCAGATCAGCGCCGCGTTCCGGGACCATCCCGAGGAGCTGGTGTTCGAGAGCACCAACGAGCCCCAGTTCGCCGGCACCACCGACGACACCCAGAACTATGCGGCGCTCGCCGAACTGAACGAGATCTTCGTCGACCTGGTGCGCGCCTCCGGCGGCGCCAACACCACCCGGCTGCTGGTGCTGCCGACCCTGCACACCAACGCCGACCAGGGGCGGCTGGACGCGCTGAACGCCGAGTTCGACGCCCTCGACGACCCGAACCTGGCGGCCACCGTGCACTTCTACGGATACTGGCCGTTCAGCGTCAACATCGCCGGTGGTACGCGGTACGACAGCACCGTCGAGCAGGACCTGGTCAACACGTTCGATCGGGTCAAGACGAGTTTCGTCGACCGTGGCATCCCGGTGATCGTGGGGGAGTGGGCGCTGCTCAACTGGGATCACAACCGTCCCGGCGTGATCGAACGCGGTGAGTTCCTGAAATTCCTGGAAGCGGTCGGCCACCACGCCCGGATCCGCGGCCTGACCACCATGCTGTGGGACGCCGGCCAGTTCCTGAACCGCACCGAACTGCGCTGGCGCGACCAGGGCGTCCACGACATGATCAGGGCGAGCTGGACGACCCGCTCCGGTACCGCCTCATCCGACCGGATCCAGGTCCCGCGCACCGGCACGATCACCGCGAAGTCGCTGACCCTGAACCTGAACGGCACCACCTTCCAGGGCCTGACCGGCCTGACCCAGGGCACCGACTACACGGTCTCCGGCACCACGCTGACGCTGACGGCCACCGCCCTGACGAGACTGCTGGGTGACCGCTCCTACGGCGTCCGCTCCACCGTCGAGGCCCGGTTCTCGGCCGGCGTCCCGTGGCGGATTCACCTCGTCTCGTACGACACCCCGACCCAGTCCACGGCCACCGGGACCACCAGCGCTCTGACGATCCCCACTCAGTTCCGCGGCGATCAGCTGGCCACGATGGAGGCTAAGTACGCCGACGGCTCCAACGCGGGCCCGGCGAACTGGACGTCGTTCAAGGAGTTCTGGCAGCACTTCCAGCCGGACTACGCCGCCGACACGATCATCCTGAAGCCGGAGTTCTTCGCCGAACTCAACGACGGCGTCACCACCCTGACCTTCCACTTCTGGAGCGGCGCCCAGACCACCTATCGCATCACCAAGTCCGGCTCCACCGTCACCGGCGCTCCCTGAGGGTCCGGTCACGGTGTTGCGGTGACAAGGCCGCGGGAGGATCCGGATCGCCGTCGCACCGACCCCGGTCACCGCCGCTCCGGCGGGTGAACCGGAACGGCGATCCGGACCTTCGTGCGCCGAGAATGCAGAAACTTTCTCTGAATCGACCGAAACATAGCATGACAGGGGTCGAAGATCATGGTTGAATCGGGGCTGACGAAAGGGGACCGGATGACGCTGGTCGGCACTCACACCTTCACCAATCCGGTGATCGCCGGCATGCACCCCGACCCGAGCGTCTGCCGGGTGGGTGACGACTACTACCTCGCCTGTTCCAGCTTCGAGTACTACCCGGGCGTGCCGATCCTCCACAGCCGCGATCTGATCAACTGGACGCAGATCGGCAACGCTCTGGAGCGGCCCGCGCAGCTCGCCCTGCCGCCGTCCACACCGTCGTCCGGCGGGGTGTACGCACCCACGCTGCGTCACCACGACGGCCGGTTCTGGCTGATCACCACCAACGTCGCGCCCGGTGGCGGCACCCTCATCTACACCGCTGACCGGGCTGAAGGCCCCTGGTCGGACCCGGTGCGGGTGCCGGTCGAAGGCATCGATCCCGATCTGGTGTGGGACGACGACGGTCACTGCTGGTGCACGTACGCAGGCATCTGGCAGGTCCGGATCGACCCCCGCGACGGACGCGTCCTCAGTGACCCGCGCAAGCTCTGGTCGGGCTCGCCGGGCGCCCAGGCGCCGGAAGCGCCGCATCTCTACCGCATCGGCGGCCGGTGGTATCTGCTGATCGCCGAGGGCGGCACCGAGCGCGGGCACGCCGTCTCGATCGCCCGCGGGGACAGCCCGGAAGGCCCGTTCGAGCCGTGCCCGGCCAACCCGATCCTCAGCCACCGGGGCAGCGGGCGGCCGATCCAGAACACCGGGCACGCCGACCTGGTGCAGGCCCCGGACGGCTCCTGGTGGATGGTGCTGCTCGGTGTTCGCCCTGGTGGCGGCACTCCGGGCTGGCACGTGCTGGGTCGCGAAACCTTCCTGGCCCCGGTCACCTGGCAGGACGGCTGGCCGGTGGTCGGCGAGCTGCTGCCGGAGATGCCCGCGCCGTGGCCGGTGACACCACCGGAACCCGAGGCGACCCGGGACGACTTCGACCAGGCCGGCCTGCGTCCGCACTGGCTGTCGATCCGGTCCCGGCCGGACAGCAGCTGGTCGGCCGGGGACGGATGGCTCACCCTGCACGCCCGGGACCGGTCGCTCGACGACCCGTGTGTCACCTTCGTCGGCCGGCGCCAGCAGCACCGGTCCTGCACGGTCCGGGCGCTCGTCGACGCCGGCGCCGGGCGCGGGGGACTGGTGGTCCGGCTCGACGAGAACCACCACTACGAGGTGGAGATCAGTGACGGCGAGGTGCGGGTGACCGCGCGGCTGGGCTCGATGCGGCACACCTCACCGGTGCTGCCCGTCCCGTCCGGGCCGGTCCGGCTGCGGATCGACATCATCGCGGCCGACGGCGGCGACGGCCACCCCCGCCAGGAACCCGACATGATCCGGCTCGGCACCGAGACCGAGGTGCTCGCCGAACTCGACGGCCGCTACCTGTCCACCGAGGTGGCCGGCGGATTCACCGGCCGGGTGATCGGCATGTACGCCACCGACGGCACCGTCCGCTTCGACTGGTACGACTATGAGCCCGGGTGATCCCCGGCCGGCCCTCGCCTATCCTGGCGCGGTGAGCGCCGACGACCCGGTCAAGCCGGTGACGATCTCGTACATCGCCGAGACCGCCGGCGTCTCGGTCCCCACCGTCTCCAAGGTGATCAACGGGCGCTCCGGGGTGGCCGCCGACACCCGCGCCCGGGTCGAGGCGCTGATCACCCAGTACGGCTATCGCAAGTCCAGCCCGGTCCAGCGCACCAACCTGATGGAACTGGTCGTCGACGAGCTGGAGCACATGTGGGGTGTGGAGATCATCCGCGGCGTGCAGCAGGTGGTCCGCGAGCACCGGGTCGGGCTGGTGCTCACCGAGTTCGGGCCGGACCACAACACCATCCGCTACTGGATCGACGACACCATCGCCCGCCGCCCCGACTGCGTCGTCACCGTCGCCCAGCTGTCCGAAGCCGAACAGAACCAGCTCCGGGCCCGCGGCATCCCGTTCGTGGTGCTCGACCCCAGCACCGAACCACCCGACGACGTCCCGTACGTGGGCGCCACCAACTGGAACGGCGGCCGCTCGGCCACCCGCCACCTGATCGGCCTCGGCCACCGGGACATCGCGATGATCAGCGGTCCGGGTCATCTCTTCTGCCAGGCCCGCCTCGACGGCCACCGGTCGGCTCTCCAGTCGGCCGGGCTGCCGGTGCGCGACGAGGACGTGGTGCAGGCGGCGCTGACCCACGAGGGCGGCTATCAGGCGGCGCTTGAGCTGCTGAGACGGCCACAGCGGCCGACCGCGGTCTTCGCCGGCAACGATCTGCAGGCGGTCGGTGTCTACCAGGCGGCCCGCACCCTGGGCCTGCGTGTCCCGGACGACCTGAGCGTGATCGGTTTCGACGACCTGCCGATCGCCGTCATGGTGGACCCGCCGTTGACCACGATCCGGCAGCCGCTCACCGAGATGGCGATGGCCGCCACCGAGCTGGCGCTCGCCCTCGGTCGTGGTGAGACCGCCTCGCAGACCGGAATCGAACTGGCCACCCGCCTGGTGGTCCGGGCCAGCACGGCACCACCGGTTCAGGGCACGCGACAATCGGGCGGCCGGCCGCTGGAACGGCAGTCCCCGGTCACCACTTCCCAGCGCGGCGGGGGATCGACGGAGGACTGTTAAGGTCCACATCCGTGGCGAGAATTCTTCTGACCGGGTCGTCGGCCGGGATCGGGCGGGCAGCGGCCGTCCTGCTCGTCGGGCAGGGGCACGAGGTGGTCGTGCACGCGCGAGACGAGCACCGGGCGGCCGAGTCCACAGTGCCCGGCGCGGCCGGTGTGGTGACCGGTGACCTGGCCTCGCTGGCGCAGACCCGGGCGCTCGCCGCGCAGGCGGCCGCGATCGGCCCGTTCGACACGGTGGTGCTCAACGCGGGCCTGGCCCGGATGACGGCCACCGAGCGGATCCTCACCGAGGACGGCATCGAGTCGACGTTCCAGGTCAACACCCTTTCGGCGTACGTGCTGGCGGCCCTGCTGCCGCGACCCCGCCGACTGGTCTTCACCTCGTCCGCGCTGGCCGGCGACGGCAGACTGGACCTCGACGACCCGAGTTACTCCCATCGTGCCTTCGACGGCCGGGAGGCGTACTCCACCACGAAGTTGCATCTGGTCCTGCTCGCTCTCGGCCTGGGCCGGCACTGGCCCGGCACCGATGCCGTGGCCTTCGACCCGGGCTGGGTGGCCACCGCGATGACCGCCCGCAACGGCGACCGGGCCCCACTCACCCCGGAGCAGGCCGGCGAGCGCCTGGCCCGGCTGGCCACCGGTGTGACGGTCCCGCCGGACTCCTACGACACCGAACGGGCCTGGACGCCGGGCCCCGCCGAGCACGACCCGGACACCCAGGACGCGCTGCTGCGTCTGTGCGCCGCCCAGACCGGAGTCACCCTCCCGGCCGGCTGAGCGTGACCGCCTCCGTCCGGTCGCCGAGGCGCTCAGACGGGACCCGATGACGGGCGGCGCAGGCCGATGGCTGCCGCCCAGAGGCGGGAGAGGTGGTCGACCATCTTCTCGGTGTCCAGGGGCTCGCGTAGTTCGTTGACGACCACCGCCGCCTGCTCGACCATGCCGCCGAGGGCGATCGCCGTCAGGTGGGGGTCGAGGGTCGGGTCGGCCAGGCCGGCGATCTGCAGGCGGCGGATGCTCTCCTCGCTGCGGCCGACGTAGAACCGGCGGATCTCCAGGAGCAGGGCGCGGAGGTTGTCGTCGAGGTAGGCGCCGTGCTCGACCATCCGCAGCACCTTCGCGGCCCTGCCGGTGGCGGCCAGGTAGCGGCGGTTCGCCTCGACGATCCGCGCGTACGGGTCGTCGAGGTCGGGCACCCGGCTCGCGGCGATCATCTCGTCGGCCGCGGCCTTGACGATCTTGCGAAGCAGGTCGTCCTTGGACTCGAAGTAGGTATAGAAAGTCCCGTACGACACGCCGGCCGCCTGGGTGACGGCCTCGGGGGTGAACCCGGACCACCCCTGCTCCTCGATGATCTCCCGGCCGGCGGTGATCAGCGCGTCGTGGGTGCGCCGCCCCCGGGTGGTGGCCGGCGCGCCGGGTGCGGGGTTGGTGCGAGCACGGCCCATCGGGCGCCCCTCCCAAGAACTTGACTACTTTGTCAGAAAGTCTAGTGTGGCGGACGTGGCGATCCGCATCGGGAACTGCTCGGGCTTCTACGGCGACCGCTTCTCGGCGATGGCGGAGATGCTCGACGGCGGGCCGCTGGACTATCTGACCGGCGACTACCTGGCCGAGCTGACCATGCTCATCCTGGGTCGCGACCGGCAGAAGGACCCGTCGCTCGGCTACGCCAGGACGTTCCTGCGCCAGCTCGCCGGCAGCCTCGCCACCGCCCGGCGGCGCGGAGTGCGGATCGTGACCAACGCGGGCGGCCTCAACCCGGTCGGGCTGGCGCACGCCATCCGGGCCCTCGCCGCCGAGCAGGGCGCCGACATCAAGGTCGCCCATGTGCACGGCGACGACCTGACCGGCCGGGCCGCCGACCACGGCTGGACCGGGGCGCTGACCGCCAACGCGTACCTCGGCGCCTTCGGGATCGCCGACGCGCTGACCGCCGGCGCCGACATCGTCGTCACCGGCCGGGTCACCGACGCGGCGCTGACACTCGGGCCGGCGATCGCCGAGTTCGGCTGGGGCCGCACCGACTTCGACCTGCTGGCCGCCGGGGTGGTCGCCGGGCACGTGCTGGAGTGCGGCACCCAGGCCACCGGCGGCAACTTCTCCGGCTTCACCACGATCGACACCACCCGCCCGCTGGGCTTCCCCCTCGCCGAGCTCAGCGCGGACGGCACCGCCGTGATCACCAAACACCCGGGCACCGGCGGCGCGGTCACCGTCGACACGGTCACCGCGCAATTGGTGTACGAGGTCGGCGGCCCGCACTACGCCAACCCGGACGTGACCACCCGCCTGGACACGATCGCCCTGCACCAGAGCGGCCCGGACCGGGTGACCATCACCTCGGTCCGCGGCATCGCCCCGCCGCCGGCCGCGAAGATCGCCCTCACCGGCGTCGGCGGCTGGCGCAACAGCGTCGAGTTCGTGCTCACCGGCCCCGACATCGAAGACAAGGCCGACTGGGTCCGGGGCCAGATGACCGAGGCGCTCAGCGCACGCCCACCGGCACAGCTGGTGTGGGATCTGGCCCGCACCGACCACCTTGACCCGACCAGTCAGGCGGCCGCGTCGGCGGTGCTGCGCTGCCACGTCAAGGACCCCGATCCGTCCGTCGCCGGCCGCGCCTTCAGCAGTGCCGCCGTCGAGCTGGCCCTCGCCTCCTATCCGGGTTTCCACGTGACCGCACCGCCCGGTGCCGGCACCCCGTTCGGGATCTACCGGGCCGGCTTCCTGCCGCAGGAGCTGGTGCCGCACGTGGTGACCCGTCCGGACGGCACGTCGGTGGACATCGCCCCGCCACCGGTCACCGCGGACCCGCCGGTGGAGACGGCGCCTCCGATGAGGGCGGCGCACTTCACCCGTACCACCGAGGAGCAGTTGGGTCGTCTGGTCTTCGCCAGGTCCGGGGACAAGGGCGGCACCGCCAACGTGGGGGTCTGGATCCCGGCGGGCCATCCCCGGCGGGCCGAGGCGTACGCCTGGTTGCGTGGCCTGCTGACATCCGGCGCCGTCGCCCGGCTGCTGCCCGAGACGGCCGGACACCCCATCGAGGTCCACGCGCTGCCGAATCTGAGCGCGGTGAACATCGTCGTCGACGGGCTGCTCGGTGACGGTGTCGCCGCCTCCACCCGTTTCGACCCGCAGGCCAAGGCAGTCGGCGAGTGGCTGCGCGCACGTGTGGTGACCATGCCCGAGGAGCTGATCAGGTGACACGGAGCAACCGCGAGGTGATGCTGGATCGCGTCGCCGATCTCGCCGCACAGCAGGCGATCGCGCTGGCCGGTGGTGGGCCGAAGGCCGTCGAGCGGCATCATCGGCGTGGCAGGCTGACCGCCCGCGAGCGCATCGAGCTGCTGATCGACCCCGACTCGCCGTTCCTGGAACTCGGTGTGCTGGCCGGCTGGGGCACCGAGTTCGCCGTCGGCGGCTCGGTCGTCACCGGGCTGGGTGTGATCGAGGGCGTGGAATGCCTGATCATCGCCCACGACCCGACGGTCAAGGGCGGCGCGTCCAACCCGGTGACCGTGCGCAAGATCTTCCGCGCCAACCAGATCGCCGCCGAGAACCGGTTGCCGACCGTCACACTCGTCGAGTCGGGCGGCGCGGACCTGCAGACCCAGAAGGACATCTTCATCCCCGGCGGGGCGGTCTTCCGCAACCTCACCGCTGCCAGCGCCGACCGCCGGCCCACGATCGCCCTGGTCTTCGGCAACTCGACGGCCGGTGGCGCCTACGTGCCGGGGATGAGCGACTACACGGTCATGGTCAAGGGCGGCGCGAAGGTGTTCCTCGGCGGGCCGCCGCTGGTGAGGATGGCCACCGGTGAGGAGTCCGACGACGAGTCGCTCGGTGGGGCCGAGATGCACGCGCGCGTCTCCGGGCTGGCCGACTACCTGGCCCTCGACGAACACGATGCGTTACGGATCGGTCGTTCCATCGTGCGACGCCTCAACTGGCGCAAGGCCGGACCCCGACCCCGATCGGCGTACGCCGAACCGGTGCTGGACGTCGAGGACCTGCTCGGCATCGTGCCCGCCGACCTCAAGGTGCCGTTCGACCCGCGCGAGGTCATCGGCCGCATCGTCGACGGCAGCGAGTTCGACGAGTTCAAACCGCTGTACGGGCCGTCGCTGGTGACCGGCTGGGCGCAGTTGCACGGCTATCCGATCGGTGTGCTCGCCAACGCCCGGGGGGTGCTGTTCAGCCCGGAGGCGCAGAAGGCCGCCCAGTTCATCCAGCTGGCCAACCAGAGCGACACACCGCTGCTGTTCCTGCACAACACCACCGGGTACATGGTCGGCGCGGAGTACGAGCAGGGCGGCATCATCAAACACGGCGCCCAGATGATCAACGCGGTGTCGAACTCGGCAGTGCCGCATCTGTCGGTGGTGATGGGCGCCTCCTACGGGGCCGGCAACTACGGCATGAGCGGCCGGGCGTACGACCCCCGGTTCCTGTTCAGCTGGGTCGGCGCCAAGTCGGCGGTGATGGGCCCGGCCCAGCTCGCCGGGGTGATCTCGATCGTCTCCCGGCAGGCCGCCGCCGCCCGCGGGGTGCCGTTCGACGAGCAGGCCGACGCCGCGATGCGCGCCCTGGTCGAGAAGCAGGTCGAGGAGCAGTCCCTGGCCTACTTCACCTCCGGCCTCGGCTACGACGACGGGGTCATCGACCCGCGTGACACCCGCACGGTCCTCGGCATCTGCCTGTCGGCGATCCACAGCGCACCGGTCGCCGGCGCCCGTGGCTACGGCGTCTTCCGCCTGTGAGGGGGTTCCAGTGATTCGCAAGATCGTGGTCGCCAACCGGGGCGAGATCGCCCGCCGGGTCTTCCGCACCTGCCGTGAGCTGGGCGTCGCGACTGTCGCGGTGCACTCCGACGCGGATGCGGGCGCCCCGTTCGTGACCGAGGCCGACCAGGCGATCCGGCTGCCCGGCGAGGCGCCCGCCGACACCTACCTGCGCGGTGACCTGATCATCGAGGCGGCCCGCGCGGCCGGCGCCGACGCGGTGCATCCCGGGTACGGCTTCCTGTCCGAGAACGCCGAGTTCGCCCGCGCCGTCGAGGCGGCCGGCCTCACCTGGATCGGCCCGGCGCCGGACACCATCGCGACCATGGGCAGCAAGATCGGCGCCAAGAGGATGATGGCCGCGGCCGGGGTCCCGGTCCTGGACGCCGACCTCGCCACCGTCACCGCGGCCGACCTGCCGCTGCTGGTCAAGGCCTCGGCGGGCGGCGGCGGGCGGGGCATGCGGATCGTCGAATCACTCGACCGGCTGGCCGAGCGGGTCGCGCACGCCGAGGCGGAGGCGGCGTCGGCGTTCGGGGACGCGACAGTCTTCGCCGAGCCGTACCTGCCGACCGCCCGGCACGTCGAGGTGCAGATCCTCGCCGACATCCACGGCGCCGTCTGGGTGCTCGGCGACCGGGACTGCTCGATCCAGCGCCGCCATCAGAAGGTGGTCGAGGAGGCGCCCGCACCCCACCTCGCCGAGCCGACCCGTACCGCGCTGCACGCCTTCGCCCGTGCCGCCGCCGAGGCGGTGGGATATCGCGGGGCGGGAACGGTCGAGTTCCTCGTCGACCGGGACCGGATCTTCTTCCTGGAGATGAACACCCGGCTGCAGGTCGAACACCCGGTCACCGAGTGCGTCACCGGCCTCGACCTGGTCGCCCTCCAGATCGCCGTCGCCGAGGGCCGTCCGCTGCCCGGCCCGGCACCGGCGCTCACCGGCCACGCGATCGAGGTCCGGCTCTACGCCGAGGATCCGGCCACCGGCTTCACCCCGCAGACCGGCCGTGTCCGCACCTTCGACATCCCCGATCATCCGGGGGTACGGGTGGACTCCGCGATCGAGGCCGGCAGCGAGGTGGGTGTCCACTACGACGCGATGCTTGCCAAGATCATCGTCCATGCCGCCGGCCGGGACACCGCGATCCGCCTGCTCGACGGCACTCTGCGCCGCACCCGGATCCACGGCGTCACCACCAATCTCGGCCTGCTCCGCGCCGTGCTCACCGACGACGAGTTCACCGCCGGGCGGATGCACACCACCCTGCTCGACGAACGCCTCGACCGGTGGACCGCCGGCCCCGATCCCCGGGCCGTCGCCAAGGCCGCGCTCGCCGCCGCCCTCGCACAGGCCACCCGGGCCGCCGCGACCGCGCCCGTGCTCGGCCGGATCCCCGCCGCCTGGCGCAACGCCGCGGCCGCTCCCCGCACCCGCGTCTACCGGCGCGGCCCCGACCGGCACACCGTCACCTACGCGTCGGCCGGCCGACGGCTGGTGTCGGACTTCGTCGCCGGGGTCGACGTCACCGACGTCCGCGGTGACCAGGTCGTGCTCAGCGACGGCCCGGTCCGGGAGACCTACCGGGTCACGGTCAGCGGTTCCGCGGTCGACGTCGACGGCCCGCACGGCTCGTTCGGTTTCGACCCGGTCCCCACCTTCACCGACCCGGCCGAGACCATCGCCCCCGGCTCACTCGTCGCACCGATGCCCGCGGCGGTCACCGCGGTCGCCGTCGAGGTGGGCGCCGTGGTCCGCAAGGGTGACCCGATCGTCGTACTGGAAGCCATGAAGATGCGGCACACCGTCACCGCGCCCGCCGACGGCACCGTCACCGGGCTCACCGTGAGCGTGGGCCGGCAGGTCGTCGCGGGCGCCGTGCTCGCCGTCATCGAGGAGCAGCCGTGACCGGTTTCGTCGAGTCCCAGGAACGCCGCGACCTGCGCGCCGCGGTGTTCCGGCTGGGAAGCAGGTACGGCGAGTCGTACTTCTACGGTGCCGCGGCCGAGGGCGCCAAGACCACCGAACTCTGGGACGAGGCCGCCGCGGCCGGCTATCTGGGCGTGTCGATCCCGGAGGAGTACGGCGGGGGCGGCGGTGACATCGGTGACCTCGCCGCCGTCGTGGAGGAGCTGGCCACCGCCGGCTGCCCGCTGCTGCTCCTGGTGGTGTCGCCGGCCATCGTCGGCACGATCATCGCCCGGTCCGGCACCGCCGGGCAGAGACAGCGCTGGCTGCCGGGACTGGCCGACGGCCGGGAGCGCTACGCGTTCGCCATCACCGAACCCGACGCCGGCTCGAACTCGCACCAGATCGTCACCCGGGCCCGCCGCGACGGTGGCGACTGGGTGCTCACCGGCCGTAAGACCTACATCAGCGGCATCGACGAGGCCGGGCACGTCCTGGTCGTCGGCCGTACCGAGGACGCCCGGACCGGCAAGCTCAAACCCGCGCTGTTCATGGTGCCCACCGATGCCACCGGGTTCGAACACCGGCACATCGAGACCGGCATAGTCTCCCCGGAGAAACAGTTCAGTCTCTTCCTGGACGACGTCCGGCTGCCCGCCGACGCGCTCGTGGGCCGCGAGGACGCCGGCCTCGAACAGCTGTTCGCCGGCCTCAACCCGGAACGCATCATGGCAGCGTCGCAGGCCACCGGCACCGCGCGGTGGGCGCTACGCAAGGCCGTCGACTACGCGCGTCAGCGGGAGGTGTGGGGCGCCCCGATCGGCACGCACCAGGCGATCGCCCATCCGCTGGCGCAGATCCACGTCGAGATCGAGGCGGCCCGCCTGCTGACCCAGAAGGCCGCGGCCCTGGACGCCGCCGGTGACCCGGTAGCCGCCGGAGAGGCCGCGAACATGGCCAAATACGCCGCCGGTGAGGTCGCTTGCAAGGCCGTCGACCAGGCGATCCAGACCCACGGCGGCAACGGGCTGGCCGTCGAGTACGGCCTGGTGCAGGCTCTCGCCAACGTCCGGCTGTCCCGGATCGCGCCGGTCAGCCGCGAGATGGCGCTCAACTTCATCGCCCAGTCCGCGCTCCAGCTGCCCCGGTCGTACTGACATGCTCGTTCACCTGAGCGCCGCCGCCGGCGTAGCCACCATCACCCTGGACAGCCCGCACAACCGCAACGCGCTGAGCAGGCAGTTGACGGCCGAGCTGGGCGATCACCTGACCGCGGCGGGGGAGGACCCCGAGGTCCGCGTCGTGCTGCTGCGCTCCAGCGGCCGGGTGTTCTGCGCGGGCGCCGACCTGACCGAGGCGCGGAACCTCACCGGCGACGGCCCCCGCGAGATAGTCCGCCTCCAGCGCCGGATCGCCGCCCTACCCAAACCGGTGGTCGTCGAGTTGGCCGGCCCGGTCCGGGCGGGCGGCCTCGGCCTGGTCGGCGCGGCCGACATCGTGATCGCCGCCGCGTCGGTCACGTTCGCGCTCACCGAGGTCCGTCTGGGACTGGCTCCGGCCGCCATCTCGGTGAGCCTGCTGTCCCGGCTCACCCCCCGGGCGGCAGCCGACCTCTTCCTCTCCGCCCGCACGTTCGACGCCGCCGAGGCGGCGGCCATCGGCCTGATCACCCGTTGCGTGCCCGACGACGACCTGCCGGCAGCCGTCACCGAGACCCTGACCGACCTGCTCAAGGCCGATCCACAGGGCCTGGCCGAGACCAAGCGCCTGCTCACCGCCGAGATGCTCACCCGCATCGACCGCGACGGCGAGCAGGCCGCCCGGCGATCAGCCGAACTCTTCGCCAGCCCGCGGGCCCAGCAGGCGATGCGAGACTTTCTCACCCGGACGAAGCCGGCGACGTGACGCCGCCGCCGGTCGTGAGGAGAACGGGACGGCACGGCACCACCGGTTTCAGTCGCTCGGTAAACGGGCAAAACGGGAGGCATGTTCCCGGCTGAGAACCTGCGCGACTGGCGCGGTGAGAACGTCATCGACCCGGACGGCGAGAAGATCGGCGATCTGGAGGCGGTCTACGTCGACACCGCCACCGACGAGCCGCTGTTCGCCACCGTCCGGATCGGCTTCATCGGCCGCCACCGGCTGATCTTCGTCCCACTCCTGGGGGCCACCGTCACGCCCAAGGCGGTGCGGGTGCGCTACGACAAGAAGCTCGCCGGCAACGCCCCCGCCATCGACCTGGACGGCGAACTCGCGGCCACCGAGGAACCGGCCGTGTTCGCCCACTACGGACTGCCGTACGAGATGGGAGCCACCCGCCGCCTCGCCCGACGCTGACCGCCGCGCACCCCCGCCTGCTGACGCCACACCCGAACGCCCATCCGGGCGCCCGGAGCGCGTTCGATCGCGGAAACGCCGCGTGGTGACTTCCGGGGCGCTCCGCGCCGGAAGTCACCACGCGGGCTCGGTCAGGACTCGGACCGGACTTTCTGCAGGGCGCCGAGGAAGGTGTCGGCGGACTGGGCGCCGGAGATGCCGTACTTCTGGTTGATCAGGAAGAACGGGACGCCGTTCACGCCGATCTGGCGGGCGGTGCGGATGTCGGCGTCGACCTCGGCGCCGTATTTCGTGCCGGCCAGCACGTCGGTGACCTCGCCGGCCGGGACGCCGACGTCGGTGGCCAGCTTGACCAGCACGTCCGGGTCGTCGACCACGGCGGCGTCGCACAGGTGGGCCTTCAGCAGCGCCTCGTGCATCTCGGTGCCGAGGCCGTGCTGGCCGGCCAGGTGGGCGACCCGGTGCGCGTCGCGGGTGTTGACCGAGATGGCCTCACCCAGGTTGTACGCCAGACCCTCGGCCTCGGCCAGCTGGGTGACCTGGTGGGTCATCGCCCGGACCTGGGAGGCCGGTGCGCCGATCTTCTTGGCCAGCATCTCCCGCACCGGCTCGCGCTGCCCGGCCGGGATGGTCGGGTCCAGCTGGTAGCTGTGCCAGGTGACGGTCGTCTCGCCGTCGAAGCGGTCGAGGGCGGTCTCCAGGCGGCGCTTGCCGATGTAGCACCACGGGCACACCACATCGGACCAGACGTCGATCTTGACGGTCACAGGCAGACTCCGTTCTCGCAGACCGGGGCGTCCTCGGTGCCCTCGAGGATGATCAGGGTGGGGACCTGGATCTCGTCGGCGGCGGGCTCTTCGACCTGCTCGGTGGTTTCCGGCATGGGTGCTCCTGGCGGCTATTCTGACCTGGCGGTCAAGTTACCCGGCAACGGTAGCAGACATGTTGACCGCCCGGTCAAGTTATGGAGGGGCATTGCGCGCGGACGCCCAACGCAACGCCGTCAAGCTGCGCACCGCCGCGGCCGGCCTGTTCCAGGAGCGCGGGCTGCAGGTCCCGCTCAAGGAGATCGCCCGCCGGGCCGGGGTGAGCCACGGCACGCTGTACAACCTGTTCGGCTCCCGCGAGGCGCTGATCGACGAGGTGATCGCCGACCTGGCCGCCACCCGCCTCAACGCCGCAGCCACCCGGGCACTGGGTTGCCCCGACCCGTGGGAGGGCTTCGCCGGCTATCTGACCGAGGTGTGCGAGCTGCAGGCCACCGACCCGGCCCTCGGCGATGTGCTGACCCGCAGGTTCCCGGACGCGAGCCGGCTGATGGCGGTGTGCGACAACTCGTACACGGCAGCCGAGACGATCATCTCCCGGGCCCACCGCGACGGCTCGCTACGCGCCGATTTCACCGCCGCCGACCTGCTGTTCTTCCTGGCCTCACACGCTCCGCTGGCCCGCGCCGCGGCGAGCGCCGGCTCGGACGCCTGGCGCCGCCAGATCGGGTTCGTGCTGGACGGGCTGCGCGCCCCGGCCGCCCGCCCGCTCACCGCCGAGCCGATGACCCCGGAGCAGATCAACCACCTGCTGGTCCAGGAGGCCGGGTGACCGCTCCCGGTCGGGGAAAACGCAGTTCAGCGGGCATGATCAGCAGACTCCGGGGGAGTGGTGACCTGATCGTGTCCTCAGTACAGTAATTTGCCGGGGCCGGGCTGTTCGGGCCGGTGCTGCCGACCTGACGGGGACCGACTGCGATGACCGTGGCTCACGTGCTGATCGTCGACGATGACGACGCCGACACGATGATGATCGAGGAGGCGCTCGCCGCCGAGGCGGTGCCGCCCGTGGTGAGCCGCGTGGCCGACGGCGCCGAGGCGCTCGCGTTCCTGCGCCGGCAGGGGGAGTATGCCGACGCGCCCCGCCCCGACCTGGTGCTTCTCGACCTGAACATGCCCCGGATGGGCGGGCACGAGGTGCTGCTGGAGATCAAGGGTGACGACACCCTGAAGAGCATTCCGATCGTGGTGCTGACCACCTCGGACGCGCTGCCGGACATCACCGCGAGTTATGTCCGGCACGCCAACGCCTACGTGACCAAGCCGATGGACCTGGACTCGTTCGAGGCCGCGGTGCGCCGGATCCGCCGGTTCTACGCCGAGGTGGCGGTGCTGCCCTCGGAGTGACCGGGAGCGATCCACCGGCGTTCGATGGTGACCCGGGTGCCGGTGGGGGTGGCGGTGACCCGCACATCGCCGTAGGCGTTCATCAGGATCGCCCCCCGCCCGCGGTCGCGTGCCGGTGGCCGGGCCCGCCAGCCGCCGAAGTCCTGGATCTCCACCCGCAGCAGCCCGCCGCCGGCCAGCATCCGCACCCGCACCTCGGGCCGGCTGGGCTGCTGGGCGTGCTCGACCGCGTTGTTGATCGCCTCGGTGACCGCCACCTGCAGGTCGTACAGCAGATCGGGGTCGACGTCGGCGGGCAGCGCGTCGCGCAGATCCCGGCGGGCCGCCGACGAGGAGCCGGCCTCCAGCGGATAGGCCCAGCTCACGTCCAGGTCGGGCAGGGTGGCTTCGGGTGTGGTGCCGGCGGCCGGCCGACGTTGCAGGGCCACCACGGCGCTGTCGCCGCTGTAGAGGACGAGTTGTTCGCCGTGCCCCAGCAGATCGCCGTCGACCGGCCGGCCGGGGGCGCCGGGCACCACGTGCGCCGGGCCGGGGTGCCCGGCCGAGGCCCAGGCGAACCGGCCGGTCCGCGGGTCGACCGAGACCACCAGCAGGTCGGCGCCGAGGCGTTCGACGATCCGGGCGGGTGACGGGTCGGTGGTGGCGCAGGCCCGGACCGCGGCCCGCAGCAATTCCGCGCCGACCACCGCGGACAGCCCGTGCCTGGTGATCCCGCCGGTGCTGAACAGCAGGGTGCCGTCGGCGGTGGTGGTCACGTCGGTCCAGCTGCCGGCCCGGGCCGGGGAGAGGTGCAGCTCCCAGCCGTCGGGTGCGCTGAGGTGCGGTTCGTGGAGGGCCGGCCGGTCGTTCTCGGCGAGCCGGGCGAGCAGTGCGGTGGCCGCCGGGAGGAGATCCGCGGCGGTCGGTGACGCGGTGTGCAGGGTGAGGGTCCCCAGCCGGGAGCCGTCTCGCGCGCGGATGTCGGCGCTGTGCCGCCCGGCCGGTGGATCCGGTGGGCGGCCGCTGACGAACCGCAACTCCCCGAGGGTGAGCACGGCCGAGGCGGCGCCGGTCAGACCTCGTACCACCTCGGTGGCGCTCTGAAAGGCCTGGTCCAGCTCCCGCCCGGCGGTGATCAGCGACGCCGCGTCGGCGGGCATCGGGGCCCGGCCGGGCTGGGCGGCCCGCGCCCGCGCCAGCTCCAGGGTGCCACGGACCCGGGCGATCAGGTCGGGTGCGCCGAACGGTTTCACCACGTAGTCGTCGGCGCCCGCGGTCAGGCCCTCGACCCCGGACTCCTGCCCGGCGCGGGCGGACAGCATCACGATCGGCAGGCCGCGGGTGGCGTCGTCCGCGCGCAGCCGCCGGACCAGGCCGAACCCGTCCAGCCGGGGCATCATCACGTCGGTGATCAGCAGGTGCGGGCGGTCCCGGCGGATGGCGTGCAGGGCGGCCTCGCCGTCGGCGGCGGTCTCCACCCGCCAGCCCTCGGCGGTCAGCAGCCGGGCCAGGTAGGAGCGCATGTCGGCGTTGTCGTCGGCGACCAGGATCCGCACGTCACCGGTGCCGGACACGGCCGGGGCGGAGCCGGCCCACGCGTCGGACACGTCGGCGACGGAACGGGCGCCGGCCAGCAGATCGGGGGCCGGCTCCAGAGCCGGGGCGCCGGACGGCTCGATCGCCGCCCACGGCAGGGTGACGGTGAAGGTGGTGCCGGTCCCGGCCGCACTGGCCACGGTGACGTCCCCACCGGCCAGCCGGGACAGCTCACGGACCAGCGCCAGCCCGATGCCGGTGCCCTCGTGACTGCGCGAGCGGGTCCCGCGTACACGGTGGAATCGCTCGAAGAGCCGGGGCAGCTCGGCCGGGTCGATGCCGATGCCGGTGTCGGTGACCCGCAGCCGGACCGCGACCGGATCGCTGTCCAGGGTCACCCGGATCTCGCCGGTGAAGGTGAACTTCAGCGCGTTCGAGAGCAGATTCGTGACGATCTTCTCCCAGTGGCCGGGATCCACCGCGACCGGGCGCGGCAGCGGCGGGCAGTCGACCACCAGCCGCAGGCCGGTGCGCTCGACCGCGGCCCGGAACACCCCGGCCAGCTCGCCGGTGAAGCGGGCCAGATCCAGCGCGCGCGGCTCGGCCACCGCCTTGCCGGACCCCGCCTCGGCGAACGTGAGCAGCTCGTTGACCAGGGTGAGTAGCCGGTTGGCGTTGCGCAGCGCGGTGTCGGCGCGGGCCCGCTGCACGTCACCGAGAGGTTCGTCGCGGTCGGCGAGGGCGTCCGCGAGCGGTCCCAGCATCAGGGTCAGCGGGGTACGGAACTCGTGGCTCACGTTGGTGAAGAAGTCGGTCTTCACCCGGTCCAGTTCGGCCAGCGCGGCGGCCCGGTCGCTCTCCTCCTGGTACGCCTGCGCGTTCCGCACCGCGACCGCCACCTGCTGGGCCAGCAGCTGCAGGAACGACCGGTAGGTGTCGTCCAGCGCGCGGCTCGGGCTGACCCCGGTGAGCAGCACACCGAGTGGCTGGGCACGGCCGGCGGACGGCAGCTGCTGGGCGACGGCCGTACCCACCCGGTCCTGCCAGGCGCCGCCACCGACGGTGAGCCGGTCGCTGACCGGAACCGTCGCGAACGCCCCGCCCCGGGCGACCTCCCGCAACCGCCACGGATCGTCGCCCGGCGCGTCCAGCGGGATCGTCTCCGGCAGCGCGGCCGAGGCGATCCCGGCCAGCGCGGACCGGCGCAGCACGGTGCCGTCGCGCAGGTAGACGGCGGCGAACGGCACGTCCAGGGCGTGCTCGCCGATGACCGCGCACAACCCGGCGGTGACCCGGCCGACCCCGGCCCGGCCGATCGCGGGCACGGCCAGCTCGCGCAGCAGCCGCAGCCGGCGCTCACCGACCACCTGCTCGGTGACCTCGCTGCACACCGTCAGCACCCCGACGGTCCGGCCGGCGTCGTCGCGGGCCGGGGCGTGCGAGACGCTGAAGTACGCCTCCTCGCGGTACCCGGACCGGTCGAGCAACAGTCGCAACGCGGGCACCCAGCTGGCCACACCGGTCGCCATCGCGTCACGGATCAGCGGTTCCAGCACGTCCCAGCCCTCGGCCAGGGTGACCCGCACGTCACCGCCGATGGCCGCCGGGTGTTTGTCACCGATCAGAGCCGAATACGCGTCGTTGTAGAGCTGTGTCAGGTTCGGCCCCCACAGCAGCAGCATCGGATAGCGCGAGGACAGCACGGTCCGCACCGCCGCCCGCAGGCTCTGCGGCCACCCGCTGACCGGGCCGAGATCGGTGGCCGCCCAGTCATGCGAGGCCATCAGGCGGCCGGTCTCACCGCCGTCGGTGAAGAGCCCGCCTGCGAAGGACTCCACGGGTGGGGTCGTCACACCCGATCACCACTCACTTCTGGTCCGCGCACTGATTCGATCGGCGCAACCGTACCCTGTCCAACGTCATCCATGCCCGGTCAGCACGGGCACGGCGGTTGGGAGCGTGCACATCACACACTGGTGGGGTATTGACGGCGACGTGCATCGTCTCGCCGCTCTCACGCATACCGGCCTGGAGGCCGTCGCCGATCCGATGTTCGACCGGTTCGCCGCGATGGTGCGCACCGTGCTGGGCGTGCCGGTGGCACTGGTCTCCCTGGTCGGCCCGGACCGGCAGTTCTTCCCGGGCCAGATCGGGCTGGGCGAGCCGTGGGCGGCCCGCCGGCAGACGCCGCTGAGCCACTCGTTCTGCCGGCACGTGGTGGCCACCGCGGAGCCGCTGATCGTCACCGACGCCCGCACGGATCCGCGGGTGCGCGACAACCTGGCGATCGAGGACCTGGGCGTGGTCGGGTACGCCGGGATGCCCGTGCACGACGCGGACGGCCGGGTGCTCGGCTCGCTGTGCGCCATCGACCACGAGCCGCGGCAGTGGAGCACCCAGGAGACCGCCCTGCTCGCCGATCTCGCGGCCGCCTGCTCCGACAGTCTCCAGCTGCGGATCGCCTCCTACCACGCCGAACGGCAGCGGCTGGCCGGCCGGTTCCTGCTCGACGCGAGCGTCGCCCTCGGTGCGGCGGCCACCGCCGCCGAGGTGGCCGACATCGTGCGCGGGCTGGTCATCGGCAGTCTGGACCCGGCCCATGTGGAGGTGGACCGGACGGCGTCCGGGCGTACCCCCGCCGGTGTCGCCGTCCGCACCGGCCGGATCGTGGTGCTGCCGGATCTCGCCGCGGTCGCCGAGACCGCGCCGGACGCCCTGGCCGTGTTCACCGAGGCCAAGTGGCAGTCGGCGGTCAGCGTGCCGCTGCCCGGCAGCACCGGGGCGGTCACCTTCTGCTGGACCGGCGTGCACCGGCCGGCGGAAGCCGAGCAGGCGGTCTTGACCGGTCTCGCCGGCTACGTCGCGCAGGCTCTGCAACGCATCGACCGGTACGAGGACCGCCGCACCGCCGCCGAGACCATGCAGAAGGCCCTGCTCAGCCCGCTGCCGCCGGTGGACCATCTGCGGATCGAGGCTCGCTACCTGCCGGCCGGCCGGGGTGACCTGGTCGGCGGCGACTGGTACGACGCGGTCCGTCTGGACGACAGCCGGCTGGCCGTGGTGATCGGTGACGTGGCCGGGCACGGGGTGACCGCGGCCGCGACGATGGGCCACTACCGGAGCATGCTGCGGACGCTGCTGGTGGACCGCTACGACTACCCGTCGGCGCTGCTGCACCGCTTCGAGCGGGCCGCCCGGGTGCTCGGCGTCGGCGGCATGGCCACCGCCGTGGTCGCCTACCTGACCGCGGAGGAGACCGGCGGGCACACCCTGACCTGGGCGAACGCCGGCCATGTGCCGCCCACGCTGATCCTGCCCGGGGACGGCCCGCGCTCGCTGCCGACCGGTGGCCCGCTGCTCGGCGGTCTGCGCGGGGTGGCCCGGCGCACCCACACCCAGTGGCTGCCGCCCGGTAGCCGCCTGCTGCTCTACACCGACGGGCTGATCGAGACGCGCACCTGCCCGCTCGACGACGGCATCGCCTGCCTGCACCAGCTGCTGGCCGACCATCCGAGCGCGGCCCTGGGCGAGCTGGCCGACCGGGCGATCGCGATCACTCCGGACGAGCACCGGCAGGACGACACCTCACTGGTGGTGATCGAGACGTTCAGCTCGTAGGGCCGTACACCAGACGCTGGATCGCCTCGGCGATGTCACGGACCGCGTCGTCGATCGTCTCGTCTCGATCACGCGCACGGTCGGCGGAACCATCGGCAGCGCCCTGGTGATCACCATCCTGGCCGTGCCCACCCAGCAGGCGTTCCGGATCAGCTATCTGATGAGCGCGGTGGTCTTCGCCCTCGGCGCCGCCCTCGTCCTCCTCCTGATCCGCCGGGCCACCCCGGCCGTAGAATCGCCGCCATGCCCGACACCCTCCGTGACGTACTCCTCGACGCCTGGCTGAGCCTGGTCACGTCACTGGAACTCTCCGACGACGACCTCGTCGACCCCGGTTTCGTGTCCGACGCGCTCGGCGACCTCGTGCCCGCCCTGGCCCGGCTCGCCCCCGCCGACCGGGAACTACTGACCGACCTGATCCGGCAGCGGGCCGCCGCCGAACCCGACCCCGACCGCCGCCAGATCCTCCAAGACACCCCCGGCCACTTCGGCCTGACCGAATGATCGTCCTGATCGACGATCTCCGCTCGTTCACCGACGACCGCCCGGCCGAGGTGGCCCGCACCAGCGCCGCCGGGGTGGCCCTCCTGCACCGGCTGCACGGCACCCACCTGGACGAACTCTGGCTCGACCACGACCTGGGCGGCGCCGACACCATCTGGCCGGTGATCGAGGTCCTGGAACGCGCCGCCTTCGACGACACCCCGTACGACATCGGCGTGATCGTCATCCACTCGGCGAACCCGTCCGGAGCGGCGAAGATGACCCAGACCCTGCGCCGCTGGAACTACCGGGTCCGCCTGGGCACCGGAGACCCCGCGGTGGCCTACGTCTAGTTTTTGGCTCGCGCGTCCCGATTCCCCAGGTCCTTTCCAAACCCCGCAGCGGTACGCCCGTCGGCTCCACCCAAATCGGGCAGCCCCGCTTCGTCCGCGCGACGCGGGCACCCCACCGGACCGCCCGGCGACCGCCGGGCAAATGCGGTGCCCGCCACCGCAACGGCCGCCCACCGACCTCCCTCCGCACAAGCCCTCACTATCGAATCGCTCGCTGTGTCGCTCGCTGTGTCGCTCGCTGTGTCGCTCGCTGTGTCGCTCGCTGTGCCGCTCGTTTCGTCCACTCATCCGACCGCCCGGACATCCGTTTAGTCGATTTGCGGCTTTCAGTGGAGTCTCGTGTCAAAGTCCCGCATGGGGAGTCTCCAGCACTCCCTCGTGCAGGCGGCCCATCCAGCGGAGATCTTGGAGGATTTACCACCCGAAAAGCCTTCTCCTCGGCTGTCGAACGCTCTGCGGTCCATTCCGCACGCGGCCGACCCAAATCCGCGATGCTTGGTCGCTTCGCCACTGAAAAAGAGTCTTGTTTTCGGCGGCTGGGATATTCGCCGTCAATTCTCCGCGCGAGTGCCCACGTCCTGGCCCCATCCTGGCCGATCTTGGCCCAGCCCCATCCTGGCCGATCTTGGCGGATTTACCACCAGATAGAGCCTCGCTCTCAGCCGCCTGATCACTAGCGGTCAGTCCCTTGCACGGGCGACTCGCTCGTCAGAGATCTTGGCGGATTTACCACCGAAAACGGTGGTAAATCCGCCAAGATCGGCCAGGGCGGAGCTGGAAGGCGGACACTCGCGGAGAATTGACCGCGTGCGGGCCAGCAGCTGAGAAGAAGACTCTTTCCGCTGTTAAATCCGCCAAGATCGGCCAGGGCGGAGCTGGAAGGCGGACACTCGCGCGAGGAATTGACGGCGAGCGGGCCAGCAGCCGAGAACGAGACTCGAAAAGGTGGTAAATCCCCCAAGATTGCAATTGGGTGGGGTCGCACACGATGACGATTGACCGCAAGTTATCAGGTCGCCGAGAACAAGACTCCACAACGGTGGTAAACCGGCCAAGATCTGCTGGATAGGGTGTTCGCGCGGGAGTTGACTGCAAATCGGGCGCCGACCAATGAGAAAAAGCTCAAAAAGGTTGGCAAACCCGGCACGATTGCAGCTGGATGGCCCGACTGGCGCGCGATTGTCGGCAAGCAGGACCCGCGAACTCCGCACCGCCGTTCGACCCGAGCGGGCTTCGGAACATCGTGGAAGGTTCAAAAGTGGTAAACCGACCAAGGGCCATGGTGGCGAATATTCGCACAAGGTATCGGCAGCGAGCCGACCGGCACCCGAGGAGAACGTTCTTTCCTGCGGTCGGCGGACCACGATCGCGGCGGCGTGTGGGCGTGGCCCCGAGCGGTCTGGCAATAGCCTCCGAGGCGTGACGGTGTGGGCGGAGTCGTGGGCTGGGCCGCCGGTCGTGGTGCCCGAGCAGACGCTAGATGACTGGCGGGGCGCCGGTGCCGATCGAGGCGGGCCGGTGGCGGGTGCTCGCCGAGTTCCGGGAGCAGCCGCGCACCTGGCTCACTGTGGTGCGGCTGACGCGTTGTACCGCCCCTTAGCCTCGACCACCGCAGCCTGCACGTGTGATGGGTCGACGCCGCTGACGTTCAGGGGCGGGTGCAGGCGCCGGACCAGCGTCGCCTCGATGGAGACCGGTTCGGCGTCCTGGGCCCAGGTCAGCTGGAGGTTCGCGGTCATCCAGGCGGTCAGCCGCGTCTCGTCCTCGGGCACCAGCACCACCCGGTCGGTCCACGTGGTCCGGTAGTTCTCCGCGACGAGGAGCCCGGCCAGCGTACGGCGAAGGGTGGAACTTCCGGAACGTCGCAGGTGGTTGCGCAGGATCCGGCCGCGCAGGCTGGACGCCCGGCCCAGGTACAGCATCCGCAGCCCCGGGGCGTGCGTGTTGACCGGCCCGGTCGGCAGGTCGGGCAGGACTGTCGGGGCGGCCCACCACGCGTACACCCCGCCGCCTTGGGGGAGCCTTTTGGTGGCCGCGCCGAGGGGGCGTGGCGGACCGGACAGTAGTTGAAGTGCGGCTTCGGCACGCGCCAGTGCGGGAGTGGTCATCGGCGCGATTCTAGAGATCGTCCCGGTCAGGGCACACGCTGACGGACCGAGTGCTCCCGGCGGCTCCCCGGACCCGGCGGGCGCTGACGGTCCGGGGTGCGTGCGGCGTCAACGGTCCGGCAGGCCCGGCCGTCGCGCACGAAGCACGATCGTGTGCGAGGGGCAGGGCGTCAATCCATCGACGGCGCTCTCACCGGAACCGGCTCCCGCGCCGCGGTGAACCGGCCGGTGGCGACGATCGCCACCACGATGATCAGCGGCACGATCCAGCCGCTCCAGCCGAGGATCGTCGCCTGGGTGGTGTCGACGCGCTCACCGGCCATCGCGAAGATCAGATAGCTGCCACCGGCGCCGTTGAACGCGGCGTGGGCCAGCGCGGCCGGCCACACCGAGCCGGAGCGCAGCCGCAGCCAGCCGAAGATCGCGCCGACCAGCACGCACATGGCGACCATCGCGGACAGGCCGAGCCAGCCGGGCGCGTCCGGATAGTTGTAGCCGAGAAGGATCAGCGGGGCGTGCCACAGTCCCCAGATCGCGCCGGAGATCAGGATCGCCGGGATCGCGCCGAGCGGCATCAGTTTCGGCAGCAGCCAGCCGCGCCAGCCGAGTTCCTCACCGAGCGCCGGAATCACGTTGATCATCGAGGCGAGCGGCAGCGAGACCAGTTGGAGTGCGACGAGCGCCCCCGTCGGGATCGGGATCTCGCCGCCCTGCTGGTCGAGGACCTGCTGGAAGGCCGAGAAGTTCACGAAGTCGGCCGGGTAGACCCCGAGCAGCGCGCCGACCGGCAGCGCCACCAGAACGATCGCGATCGACCCGAACACCCCGATCGCCGCGTAACCGAGCACCCGCCGGACCGGCTTCAGCGGCCACATCCCGAGCGCCGCCACGGGCCGCTCCGGCCGGTCGATCGAGAACACCACGGCCAGGGTGGCGATCGCCGGGGTGGCCATGATGAGGACCGCGAGCACCGGGAACCAGGCGCTGGTCAGCCCGTCACCGAGCCAGAGCGGCAGCGCGACGAGCCAGGACAGCCCGAAAGACAGCAGGACGAAGACGCCGACCGAACGCTGGTCGCGGGCGCTCACGGCTTCTGCCCGTCGAGGATGAACAGCCCGGAGATGCTCCGGTCGTCACGGAACGTGATCCGCACCGTGTAGTCCCCGGCCTCCATCGCCAGTGCGGTGTTGGTGATCGTCATGTCGCCGGCGCGGGCGGCCTCCGGTGGGCCGTGGCTCTCGAACGCGCCCGCCATGCCGACGATCTGCGCCCACGCGGCGGCGAGCGCGTCCTCGGACAGCCCGTCGCGCATGGTCGGGTCGAACCGCTCGGTGACCTTTGCCCAGCGCCCGGCCACCAGGTCGTCGAGCACGGCGGTGGCCAGGTCGGCGGCCTCGGGTAGCGGTGTGGTGTTCATCGGTTCTCCCGTCCTCGGATCGATCGGCTTGCCATAGCGCTGGAACGCCGCCTGCCGGCTCACCCCGAGCGCGTCCCCGACGACCTGCCAGGTGGCGCCCCGCTGCCGGGCCTGCTCCACAACGGCACGAACGACGTCGTCGGCGGCCGCCTGAATGCCGATCGCATGCCGGATCGCCCCGACCCAGTCGTCACTCGCGGTGAGCACTCGCGCCGCGAGAAAGGCCTCCCGGCGCGCCTCCAGAGCCCGCATCGCCTCTGTCAACTTGTCCTGCACATGTAAAGCTTACCTTGACACGTAAATCCAAACCAACACCACCGCGGATGTACGCTCCTCAGCTCCACAAAAATCGGGCAGCCCCGCTTCGTCCCCGCAAGCCGGGCGTCCCATCAGACCGCCCGGCGACCGCCGGGCGAATGCGCCCCTCACCGCCACAAGCGGGGCAGCCGGTCGGTGTGCCACGTTGTGGTGCGGATCGAACCGCTGTGCGGCACGCGGGTGGGGCGGCCGGTTGGTGTGCCGCGTTGTGGTGCGGTTCGGGCCGCTGTGCGGCACGCGGGGTGGGTGGTCGGTTGGGGGTGCCGAGGTTGGGGAGGCGGCCGTTCACGCGCCGGACCTTTGAAGATCATCTTCGTGGGGTTACGCGTTCGATCATCGATGGCCAGACTCGACGCGTTTCGTACCACCGGCACCACATCGGAGCGTTCCTCTTGTCCCCGCACACCGGCCGCATGCTGGCCGCCCTGGCCGTGATCGGCGCGGTCGTGCTGGCGCCGAGCCCGGCGTCGGCGCACCCGTTCGGCGATCCGCAGACCGTCGTCGTCTCACTCGACGATCAGAGACCCGATGTCGTACGGGTGAGGTGGCGTGTCGGCGGCCCCGACGACCTGACCGTCCTGGGAATGCGGCTCGGCCTGCTGCCCGCGGACCGGGCCAGGGCGGACGGCACCGTCGACTACCGGCACACCGACCCGGGTGTGGTCGGCTCGTCCGCCGAGTTCGCGGCCTACCTGCTGGAGCGGATCACGGTCGGTGACGGCACCCGTGAGTGCGCGGGCGTGATCGAGCCGGTCCGGGCGCTGGCGCTGAAGGGCGCGACGGCCGACTTCACCTGCGCCGGCCCGGTGTCCGAGGCGACCGTGGCGGTGCGGATGCTGACCGATCTGCACCCGGCGTACCGGACCATGGCCACCGGCCCGAACGGCTCCCGTGCCGTCTACGACAGCGGCCACGACACGCATGTCTGGGCCCGGGCCACCGTGTCCACCGGGGGTGGCGCGCCGGCCCGGATCGCGGCGGTGCTCGGCGTGTTCCTGCTGCTCGCCGCGGCTGTCGTGGTCCTGCGCCGTCGGCGGGTGACGGCGTGAACACCTTCGCCGACCGGATGCAGGATCTGATCAACGTGCCGGGGGTCACCCCGCTGGCGTTCCTGTTCGCGTTCCTGGCCGGGGCGTGGCACGCGGTGATGCCCGGACACGGCAAGACTCTCGCGGCGGCCTATCTGGCCGGCACCCGGGGCCGGATCCGGGACGCGGCCTGGCTGGGCGGATCAGTAGCGGTCATGCACACCCTGTCGGTGCTGGTGATCGGCCTGGCGTGGACGTTCCTGTCGCTGTCCGACGTGATCCGGCTGGAGGCGTTGACGACCTGGTTGCAGATCGCCGCCGGCATCCTGATCGTCGCGACCGGTGGATGGATGCTGCGCCGTCATCTGCACAGTCACCACCACCATCACCACCATCACGGGGAGAGTCGGCACGGGAAGCGCCCCGGGCTGATCCTGCTCGGCATCTCCGGCGGGCTCACCCCGTCCCCGGCGGCGTTCCTGGTCCTGGTCACCGGGCTGTTCCTGGGCCGGTCCGTGCTGGCCCTCCTGATGGTGATCACTTTCGGTATCGGGATGTCCGTGGTGCTGTTCGCCGTCGGTGTCCTGGCGGTCTGGGGGAGTTCCCTGGTGACGAGCAGTTCCCGGACGTACGCGATGCTCCGCTCGGCCACCCGGGTCACCCCGCTGTTCGCCGCCGGTGGGGTGACCCTGTTCGGTGCCGGACTGATCACCGTGTCCGCGGTGCACCTGGCCGGGCTGGCCTGACCGAATCCGGCCGGCTGAGGAACCGTACGCCGGTCAGTTCCTCGGCCGCCGCCCACAGCCGCGCGCCGACGGCCGGGTCGGCCGCCTCCCGGCTCGGCCGGACCTCGGTGACCCGGCCGAACATCTCGAACGGTCCGCGCGGGCCGAAGAACTGGCCACCGGTGACGTCCGGCGCGGTCGCGGCCCGCAGCTGCGGCTGGGTGCCCTGCTCCACCGACTGGGTGGCCAGCAGCCCGATCCGGGCCAGGACCCGGCCCGGGGCGCCGAGGTGTTCCCAGGCCCGCGGTGTCAGGTTGGTGCGGGTCATGCCCGGGTGGGCGAGCACGCTGAGCACCGGCGATCCGGCCGCCCGCAGCCGCCGGTCCAGTTCGATGCCGAAGACCGTGCAGGCGAGCTTGGCCCGGCCGTACGCGGTGGTGCCCCGGTAGCCCCGCTCGAACATCAGATCGTCGAAGTCCAGTCTCTCCGGCTTGTGGGTTATCGAACTGAGACTGACCACCCGGCCGGTGACGGTGCCGAGCAGCAGGCCGGTGAGCGCGAAATGACCGAGCATGTTGGTGGCCAGGTTGAGTTCGAATCCGTCGGCGGAGGTGCGCCGGGGCCCGAGCACCACCGCGCCGGCATTGTTGATCAGCAGGTCGATCCGGGGATGGTCGGCGGTCGACATGGACGCGAACGACCGCACCGACGCCAGCGAGGCCAGATCCAGCTCCCGTACCTCGGTGCTGCCACCGATCCGGCGGGCCGCCTCCCGCCCGGCGGCCACGTTGCGCACCGCCAGCACCACATGGGTGCCCCGGCGGGCCAGCTCGGTGGCGGTGGCCAGGCCGAGGCCCGAGTTCGCACCGGTCACGACGGCGATATCGCTGCTCATGGAGACTCCTTCGTAGGGGACGTCCCGACGCTAGGAGCGATCCGGGCCGGTCACGTCGTACTCGCCTGCCTAGGTCTGCCGGACCTACCCTCCCGGCTGCGGCGCGCGGCAGGATGGGGACATGAGCAACCCGCATCCGTACGCCCGGGAGCTGGGCGAATTCCTCCGGGCCCGGCGCAACCGGCTGCACCCGCGTGACGTCGGCCTGGAGCCCGGCGGCCGGCGTAAGGTCACCGGCCTGCGGCGTGAGGAGCTGGCTCTGCTCGCCGGCCTGAGCACCGACTACTACCAGCGGATGGAGCAGGGCCGGGAGGTCCGCCCGTCGGATGACGTCCTGGACGCGCTGGCCGCCGCGCTGGCCCTCGACGACGAGGAGCGCCGCCACCTGTTCACCCTGGCCCGTGCGGCCCGCCGGCCGATGCCCGCGGTGGTCGAGCGGGTCCCGGAGCGGGTGCCGGACAGCACCCGCCGCCTGCTGCGCGTGATGCGGACCCCGGCCGTGGTGCTCGGCCGCCACCTGGACCTGCTCGACTGGAATCCGATGGCGGAGGCGCTGCTCGGCGACCCGTCCCAGGTCCCGCCGGAGCGCCTGAACATGCTGCTGCTGATGTTCGAGGACACCATGACCGGCGACCGCACCTGCCCCGACTGGGAGCGCCAGGCCCTGGAGTACATAGGCATGATGCGCGCCGCGGTGGCCACCGATCCCACCCATCCGCGCGCCACCGCGATCGTCGGCGAACTCTCCATCCGCAGCGCCGATTTCCGCCGCCTGTGGTCCCGCCACGACGTCCGCGAATCGGTCAGCGGCACCAAGACGTTCCGCGTCCCCGGCGTCGGCGACATCCTGCTGACCTGGGACACCTACCCGCTGCCCGGCAGCCCCGGCCCGGTGATGCTGGTCTACACGGCCGCCGAGAACACCCCCGACGCCGACCGCCTCCAGCTACTGGCGACGTTGCACGCCACCCGGACCCCCGCAAACCCGTTCGTGGGTACGCCCCACGGCCCCACAACCGCAGCGGCCCGCCCCGCCTCGTCCGCGCGACCCCGGCGGCACTGACGGACCGTCCGGCGACCGCCGGGCGAATGCGGTGGTCACCGTCGTGTGCCGCGTTCCGGCGCGAAGCGCGCCGGAACGCGGCACACGCCATCGCTCTCAGCCGGATGACGGCACTCCGGCACTACCGTGTCGTCCTGCTGGCCCTGGCGTACTTCATCCGCACCCGCCGACCCGCCGCCACCACGGTCTGAGCCGGGGCGGTTGTCGCCGGTTCACCCGTCCCCGTGGACGGGTGACGGCGGAGCCGAATGCTGATCGGCCCCGCCGTCCTCAGGTCAACCGAAGATGGTCGACCACTTCTGGTTGGACCCGGTGTTACAGGTCCAGGTGGTGAGCTTGGCGCCGTCGTTGCGGTTGTTGCTCGGGATGTCGATGCACAGGCCCGAGTTCACGTTGCGCAAGGTGTCGTCCGTGTAGAACTCGAACTTCTGGGCCGCCGTGTTGTTGCAGTTGTGGATCTGCAGGACCGTGCCGCTGGTCTTGCCCGAGTTACGCACGTCCATGCACTTGCCGTTGGAGCTGACGAGACTCTTGGTGGAGTCGTACGTCCACTTCTGCTGGCTGCTCTTGTTGCAGGTGCGCACCTCCAGCTGGACGGCGGGTTCGAACGTCGCACTGGGCACATGGACGCACTTGCTGTTCCATTTGCTGGTGAGGCTGAAATCGTGAACCGCGATGTTCCAGGTGGCCGCGTTGTCGCTGTTGCGGTACAGGACGAGGTTGCCGTCGGGCTGCAGCTTGAGGGTGCTGGGGCCCTGCCCGTAGGTGTTGGAGGCCCAGATCGCGTCGCCGTTGGCCTTGCGTAGCACCAGGTTGCCGTCGCTCTGGTTGACCAGCCGGACGCCGGTGGTGGTCTTGGTGTCCCAGAAGGCCCGTCCACCCTTGGTGGCCACCAGGTTGCCGTCACCCTGCAGCCGGACAGCCCATCCGTTGTGCGAGAACAGGGCTTTCACCTCGCTGAGCTCCTGGTTGACCAGGAGCCGGGTGTTGGTGGGGTGCCAGAGCTGGTTGTTGCCGCCGTTGACGTCGAAGGTGAGGGTGGCGGCGCCGTGGTCGCGGCTGGCGTTCTGGACGGTGATCGCGCGGGCGGCGTAGGTGTTGATCCAGGTGTAGTTCTCGCCGGTCTTGGTGTATTTGAACGTCTGGTCCGCGACCTCGGTGATGGAGCAGGTGGCGATGGCGAAGCGGATGTTGTTGGCGGCGGTCCGGGTCGAGAGGGCGGCGCACTTGGTGCGGTCGTTGGCGTTGACGATGCGGTAGCGGTCCGGGGTGTTGTAGACGCGCATCGCGATCCACCGCTGCCGGTCGCTGTCGACACAGTTCGCCTGCACGAGCAGGCTGCCGACGGTGACGCTGTCACCGGCGGCGGCCAGGCACTTCTCGGAGTTCTGGTTGCGCCATTGCCAGGATTGGCGGCTGGGGCGGTTGTTGGTGTCGGGGGCGACGCGGTTGCGGCCGGTGCGGACGAAGTCGTTGACGACGTCGGGGCCGGGCACGGCGAGGGCCCAGGTGGCGGCGGTGACGAGGTTGTCGAAGCCGTCGGTGCGGGCCTTG
>NZ_JBNZCE010000055.1:0-28821 GCF_050589265.1 Actinoplanes sp. G11-F43 | reverse complement strand
CCGGACGGCCGGAAGCCCCGCCCACGTCGCGCGGACGAGGCGGGGCTTTGCACGAGCGTACGAAAATGAAAGGTTTTAAGCGGAGCCCCGCAGGATCAGGCGGGTGGGCAGCACCGTCTCCCAGTCGGTCGGCTCCTCGCCGTCTATCTTGGTCAGCAGGAGGCGGACCATCTCCTGGCCCATCTGCTCGACCGGCTGGTAGACGCTGGTCAGCGGCGGATCGGTGTGCCGGGCGATGACCGAGTCGTCGAAACCGACCACCGCGACGTCCTGCGGCACCCGGCGGCCGGCCCGGCGCAGCACACGCAGCGCACCGGCGGCCATCATGTCGGAGGCGCAGAAGACCGCGTCGATCTGCGGGTACTGCTGGAGCAGCCACTCCATCGCGGTCGCGCCACTCAGCTCACCGAAGTCACCGCGGGCCGCCGGGCCGTCACCGACCACGTCGCGGTAACCGTCGAACCGGGCGATACCCACCGCCATGTCGAGCGGCCCGGTGATCGTGGCGATGCAGCGGCGGCCCTGGTCACGCAGATAGGTGACGGCGGCGCGGGCACCGGCCCGGTTGTCGGCGTCGACGAAACTCACCGGCTCCGGATGGTAGGGCCGGCCGGCCCGCACGGTCGGCACCCCGCGCTCCTCCAGCACCGCCGGCAGCGGGTCGTCGCCGTGGATCGAGAGCAGCAGCGCGCCGTCCACGTGCTGGCGGGTCAGATAGCCCTCCAGCTGGCGCCGCTCCTCGGGCGCCTGCGCGATCATCAGGACCATCTGCAGATTGCGGGCCACCAGCACCGAGGAGATCGACTGCACGATCCGGCCGAAGAACGGCTCGGCGAAGAAGCGCTCTCCCGACTCGAAGATCACCAGAGCGATCGAGTCGGTGCGCTGAGTGACGAGCGCACGGGCGGCCCGGTTCGGCACATAACCCAGCGCGTCGATGGCGTCCTGCACGGCCTGCCGCGCTTTGGGACTGACCTGCGCCGACCCGTTGACGACCCGGGACACGGTCCCTCGACCCACTCCGGCCCGGGCCGCGACCTCCTCCAGAGTGGGCCGCCCGGTCGAGCGGTTCCGGTCTTCCCTCATCGCTGACCGTCCTTTCCGCGACCGACCCACGGTACACGCGCCACTTAACCGTTTCCAGGCACCGGGCACGATTGTTGTGTGCTGCCACACCCGCCACCCCACCGCATCGCGGTCCTGGTCCTGCCCGGCGCCAATCCCCTGGACGTCGGGATCATCGCGCAGATCTTCGCGGCCCGGCACGGTCTGCCCTATGAGCTGCGGCACTGCTCGGTCGAGCCCGGTCCGGTGCCCGGGCGCGACGGGCTGGGATTCACGGTGGAGCACGGGCTCTCCGCGCTAGCGGACGCGGACACCGTGATCCTGCCCGCTTACGGATCCTCCACCGTGGTTCCGCCGCCGATCGTCCTGGACGCGCTGCGGGACGCCGCCGGCCGAGGCTCCCGGATGGTGTCGATCTGTGCGGCGGCGTTCGGGCTGGCCGCGGCCGGTCTGCTGGACGGCCGCCGGGCCACCACCCACTGGCTGCGCACCGAGGCACTTCGCCGCGCCTACCCGAGGATCCGGGTCGTCTCCGATGTGCTGTTCGTCGACGACGGGGACGTGCTCACCTCCGCCGGGCAGGCCGCCGGCATCGATCTGTGCCTGCATCTGGTCCGGCGCGACCACGGCGTCCAGGCCTCCAACGAGATCGCCCGGACCATCGTCGCGGCCCCCTACCGCAGCGGCGGCCAGTCCCAGCTCGTCCCGCGCAGCCTGCCGGAACCACTCGGCGACGCGTTCTCGGCCACCCGCGAATGGGCGCTACGGCACCTGGACCAGGCGATCGGCGTGCCCGAGATGGCCCGGCACGCGCGGGTGTCGACCCGGACGTTCGGGCGGCGGTTCGTCGAGGACACCGGGTACACCCCGATGCAGTGGGTGCTGCGCGCCCGCATCGACCTGGCCCGCCATCTGCTGGAGATCTCCGACCTGGGCGTCGAACAGGTCGCCGCCCGGGTCGGCCTCGGCACCGGAGCCAACCTGCGGCTGCACTTCCAGCGGGTGCTCGGGATGACACCCACCGAATACCGCAAGGCGTTTGGCGGAAAGCTTGCGGGATCCGGCGCTGCGGCACCTGCTCCGGCTCCGGCCCACCGGGCAGATTCGACGGCATGAGAATCGCCATCAACGGATTCGGCCGGATCGGGCGCAACGTTCTAAGAGCATTGATGCAGCGGGGTACGCCCATCGAGGTGGCCGCGATCAACGACCTGGCCGACGCCCGTACGCTCGCGCATCTGCTCCGCTACGACAGCACCCTCGGCCGGGCCCCGTTTCCGGTGGAGGCCGCCGGGGACCACCTGATCGTCGACGGTCACAAGATCCTGGTGACCGCCGAACCCGACCCCTCTCTCCTGCCGTGGCGGGACATCGACGTGGCGGTCGAGTCCACCGGCCGGTTCACCGCCGGGGCCGGGGCGCACGTCACCGGCAAGATCCTGGTCACCGCGCCCGCCGCGTCAGCCGACGTGACCCTCGCCTACGGGATCAACCACGGCGACTACGACCCCGCCCGTCACCGGATCGTCTCCACCGCCTCCTGCACCACCAACGCGCTCGCCCCGGTCGCCTCCGTCCTCGACGACCTGGCCGGGATCGAAGCCGGGTCGATGACCACCATCCACGCGTACACCCAGGAGCAGAACCTCCAGGACGGCCCGCACCGGGACCTGCGCCGGGCCCGCAACGCCGCGGTCAACATCGCACCCACCACCACCGGGGCGGCCACCGCCATCGGACTCGTGCTGCCCCGGCTCGCCGGACGGCTCAGCGGCTACTCGGTGCGGGTCCCCGTCCCGGTCGGCTCCCTGGTCGAACTGAACGCCCTGGTCACCCGGGACGTCACGGTCGCGGAGATCAACAGCGCGTTCGAGGCGGCCGCCGCCGGGCCACTGCACGGAGTTCTCACCTACTCGGCCGATCCGCTGGTCTCCACCGACATCACCGGCGACCCCGCCTCGTCCGTTTTCGATTCCCTGCTGACCGCCGCGAACGGACGGCTCGTCAAGGCGGTGGCCTGGTACGACAACGAGTGGGGATTCGCCAACCGGGTCGTGGACACATTGACGTTGCTGTCCCGCTAACCTGTGCGGATGGCGGTCACCCTGGCGGATGTCGCACGGCTCGCCGGGGTGTCCCCGGCCACCGTCTCGCGCGTCATCAACGACAGCGCGAAGAAGGTCAACGAGCAGCTGCGGGAGCGGGTCCTGGCCGCCGTCCGCGAACTCCACTACGTGCCCAACGCGCACGCGCAGAACGTCGCCCGCCCCCGCAAATCCGCCGTCGGCGTGATCGTGCACGACGTGTCCGACCCGTACTTCGCCGAGATCACCCGCGGGCTGCAACGCCAGGCGGGCGCCCACGACCGGCTCCTGGTGATCTGCAACAGCTACCGGGAGCCGGAGCGTGAACTCGCCTACGTCGGGCTACTGCGTGCCCAGCAGGTGCACGCGCTGATCCTGGCCGGCTCCGGCTACCACGACGACCAGTTCACCGAGCGGCTCAACGGCGAACTGAACGCCTACCAGCAGGCCGGCGGCCGGGTCGCCGTCATCGGCCGGCACCGCCTCGTCGGCAGCGCCGTCCTGCCCGGCAACGAGGCCGGCGCGCACACCCTCGGCCTGCGCGTCCTCGGCCTCGGCCACCACGAGGTCGGGGTGATCGCCGGGCCGCGCTACCTGACCACCACCACCGACCGGCTCACCGGCTTCCGCCGCGCCTTCGACGAACTGGGGGTCGCCCTGCCCGCCTCCCGGATCATCTACTCCGACTTCACCCGCGACGGCGGGGCCACCGCCACCGCCGGCCTCCTCGACGCCCAGCCCAACCTGACCGCGATCATCACCCTGAACGACTCGATGGCCGTCGGCGCCCTGGCCACCCTCCGCGAACGCGGCATCCGGGTCCCCGACGACATCTCGGTGACCGGTTTCGACGACATGCCGATCGCGCGGGACGTCACGCCCGCCCTGACCACCGTCAAACTCCCGCTGGTCGAGATGGGCGAACGGGCGATGGCCCTGGCCCTGGGCGACGCCGACCCGCACAGCGAACCGGCCGACGCCACCCTGATCTGGCGGGCCAGCTGCACGGCCCCCGCCACTCCCGACTGACCGCCGGTTTCCCGGCCTTTCCCCCGGCGAGCCTTCCCTCTCCCAGCCTCTCCCCGGCGCTTCACCCGGCGAGCTTTCCCTCTCCCGGCACCTCCCGGCCTTTCCCCCAGCGAGCTCTTTCCCTCGCCCTTTCACCCTGGCGGCGTCTCGCTCATGCGGCGTCTCACCCTGGCGGCGTCTCGCTCATGCGGCGTCTCACCCTGGTGGCCTCTCGCTCATGCGGCGTCTCACCCTGGTGGCCTCTCGCTCATGCGGCCTCTCGCCCTGACGGCTTCTCGCCCCGGCGGCGTCTCGCTCATGCGGCGTCTCGCCCCGGCGGCTTCTCGCCCCGGCGGCGTCTCGCTCATGCGGCGTCTCGCCCCGGCGGCCTCTCGCCCCGGCGGCCTCTCTCCTGGCGGCGTCTCTCCCGGCGGCGGCCGACCTTCCTCTGGGCCTGTCACCGCGGGCCCGACCGTCGGCAACCCCTCCGCCTTTCGGCATTTATGCCATTTTTTCGTACGTGCCGGACCGCCTTGTTCCCCACACGTCGCTGGTCAGGCATTTATACGGTTCCGCGCCACTCCGTCAGCTGTCGACGTGGGTGCGCTCCCCGTCCGGGGTAAGCACCGCGATCACCTCGGCCGGGCCGCCACGCGCACCGAACGCGTGCGGAACCATCGTCGAGAACGACGCCGCCTCACCCGCCTCGACCACCACCACCCGATCGCCGAGCACCAGCTCGATCGTGCCGGACAGCACGGTGAACCAGTCCCTCCCCGGATGCACCCGCAGATCCTCCGGCCGCCGCGAAGCCGGCCGGGTGATCCGGAGCCGGGCCACCGTCATCCCCGAGCCACCCTCCTCACCACTCAGCACCCAGGTGGTGATGCCCCGCTCCGGATGGTGATGCGGCTTGATCACCACAGCGTCACCCCCGGAGTCGACGAGCTGATCCAGGCTGGCCCCGAGCGCCCGCGCGATGGCGGTCAGCTGATCCAGCCCGATCCGCCGATGCCCGGTCTCGATCCGGCTCAGCGTCGACGGGCTCAGATAGCACCGCCCCGCCAGGTCATCCAGTGACCACCCCTTGGCTAGCCGCAGTCCCCGAATCCGCGCCCGAACGAGAGCGTCGACCTCAGCATCTTGCGTCATACGCAAGATTGTATGCGCCTAGCGCAAACCAGCGCTACCGTCGTCCCATGACACGCGAACCCCACTCCCCCGCCCCCACCCAGCCCTCCACCGCAGGCCATCACCACTCCTCGGCGGACAGCCCCAGCCCCTTCACCGCCACTAACCACGCCCCTTCCCCCACGGACAGCCGCAGCCCTTCCGCCACCACCAACCACCAACACGACTCCTTCCCTGCCAGCGGCCACCACCCTGCCGCCGCGAGCCAGGACCACAGCCCCTCCATTTCCCCCGCTCATGGCCATGATCATCAGGACCGGCACGGCCATCACGGCGGTGGGCACGGGCAGGGTGGCTGGCATTCGCATGACATGACCGAGATGCTCGACCTCGACGCCGAGGTGGCCGCCGATCATCTGGCCGGTCTCACCGCACGGGTCGCCGAGCTGGCCGGCGACCGTGTCGTCCGCGACGTGGTGGACATCGGCGCCGGCACCGGGACCGGTTCGTTCGCGCTGCTCCGCCGCTTTCCGGACGCCACGGTCACCGCCATCGACACCTCGGCCGAGATGCTGAGTCATCTCGCCGGATCCGCGCGGCGGCACGGCTTCGACGGCCGGGTCCGGACCCGGCAGGCCGACCTGGACGCGGGCTGGCCGGAGACCGGCGCCGCCGACCTGGTGTGGGCGTCGGCCTCGATGCATCACATGGGCGACCCGGATCGGGTTCTGGCCGACATCCGCGGGGTGCTGCGCCCCGGCGGCCTGTTCGCGATGATCGAGATGGAGTCGATGCCCCGGTTCCTACCGGACGACATCGGCATCGGCCGCCCCGGCCTGGAGAACCGTCTCAACGCCATCGCCGACCACGCCCGCGCCGAACACCTGCCGCACGTCGGCTCGGACTGGCCGTCCCGCCTGACCGCGGCCGGTTTCACGATCCTGGACGCCCACGACCTGGTGGTCGACGTACCGTCCCCGCTCCCCGCAGCAGCCGTCCGCTACGCGGCGGCGACGTTTCGCCGGTTCCGCGCGGGCATGACCGACCGTCTCCCCGCCGACGACCTGACCACCTTGGACACCTTGCTGGCCGACGACGCCCGCCTACTCCGCGCCCTTCCAGACCTGACGGTCCACAGCACCCGCGCGGTCTGGATCGTCACTCCCACCTGACCTGCCCACCACCCCCCTCCTGCCCGGCCGGCACCGTCGCCCGCCCTCGCCCGCCCACCGTCATCGCCCGTCCTCGCGCGTCGCCCACCCTCGCCGTCGCCGTCGCCGGGCCGGTCCCCGTCGTCAGCCGTCACCGTCGCCCCCCGCCCGTCCACCGCCGTCGCCCCGCGAGCGAAACCCGCACCTGATGCGGGAGCCGGACACGTCGGGATACCGGGCAGCTGTGCGGCGAAAGCACGACTGCCCGGACCTGAAGTGGTCCGGGCAGTCGGATGTGGCAGTCGGTCGTGAAGCGGCGGGCGGCGGCCCGGCGGGTCAGGCGGTGGCGGTCTCGGCGGCGCGTTCCTCGATGGTCACCTTGATCCGGTCGGCCTGGACCCGGCTCTTGATACCGGTCACCGCCTGCACCTTGTACCGGCTCAGCTTGCCGGTGCTGCGCAGGTGCTCGAACAGTTCGGCGCCGTGCATCTCGAGGAGTTCCTCGTCGCTGGCCGGGCGGGCCGACTGCGGGCGGGGCATCAGCTCGGCCCACGGCTGGCCGGCGCCCGCCGCAGACATGCCGCTCAGTGCGAGGACATAGTCGCCGATGAAGGCACGGACCGTGCGCTCGTCGAGTCGCGGGGCGCTCGGGGCGAGTATCCCGGACAACTCGTCGGGGTCCATCGGCTGGCCCTCGCCGAGTTCCTCCTCCAGCGCGGTACGCAAGTCGGTGAGGGCGGAGAACCACGCCTCCGAACCGGGCTTGGCCGCGGCCGGGGCGGGCAGGAAGTCCCGCCACGGGTACGCCGACTCGACGTGCTCGCCGTCCAGCTCCCGCACATACTCCCCGATGAAGGTCCGGACCACGCCCTCGCCCAGCTCGGACACCCGGGGCGCGAGCCGGCGGGCCAGCTCGTTGATCCGCAGATAGTTCATCTCCGGCAGGTCCTCGGGGGTGATCTCCTGGGCGACCATCTTGCTCAGCCGGTCGACGGCGAGCCGCCACCAGGGCGAACCGGCGATGCTCACCGCTGGTCGGGCGCCGGTGCCGGTCGAGGCCCAGGCCGGGATGGCCGGCTGCGCCGGTGCGGGCCCCGACGCCGCCGGAACGGGAACCGTCAGACCGTCCCCGGACCGCTGCATCGGTACGGCCGCGACGGGCCCACCGGAGCCGGAGACTCCAGAACCGGTGGGCGCGAAGTCACCCGCGCCCACGAACCCGTCGGCCGCCTGCCCGGCAGGTCCACCAGCGGAACGCGGGGCGGATCCCTGCCCGGGAGCGGGTGCGAAACCGGTCGCGCCCGCCGAGGCAGAACCCGCACCGGACGCGGAGGCCGGACCGTTGCCGAACGAGGACACCGGGGCGTCACCGGGCAACGATGCCGGGTCGTTACCGGGCAGGAGCGCCGGGCCGTTGCCGGGCGAGAGCCCCGGGACGTTGCCGAACGCAGAGGCCGGGCCGTTGTCAGCCGAACCGGTCCGGCCCGGAACGGCGTATCCGTCGCCGGTGACGGACGTTGCGGCGGCTCCGGAAACGAGACCTGTGGACGCACTGCCGCCCTGGGCGGCGGCGGGAATCGGACCGGAACCGTTGGCGTGATCCTGACCGGTGGTCATCGAACCCTGCCCGGCGGCACCCGTCGGCAGCGACCCACCAGCCGGAACCGGGCCGGTAGCGGTCGACTGGGCCTGGGCGGCGTCAGCTGACGGAACCTGGCCGGGCACCGACGATGCGGCCACTGGGATCTGGCCGTTGACGGCCGAGGGGGCCTGGCCGTTGACGGCCGCTGGGACGAACCCGTCGGTGGAAGCGCCCGGGGCAACGGCCGCACCGGCGAAGGCGGTATCCGGGGCGGTCGGCGCGGGGCTCTGCGAAACACGTACCACAGGGAGGGTCGTGTCGGTCTGCGGCTCGGACGGCTGCATGAAACGCACCGGCTCGACGAACTGCACGGCCTGCGCCTGCGAGCCGGCCGGAACCGGCTCGGTGGCGGCGGCCAGGGCTGATTGCGGGGACGGCGCCGCGACCGGCTGACCAGCGGTGACCGCCTGACCAGAGGCACCCGGCCGGCTGGCGGAAACCGTCTGGTCCACAGCGCCGGGGTAACCCGTGGTGACCGCTTGGCCGGCGGCGACGGCCCCACCGGCGGCGACGGGCTGACCCGCGGTGAGCGGATCGGCGGCGGCGCGCAGCGACTCCGGGCGGGAGGGCACGCTCAGGCGGACCGCTCCGGGCACCAGCAGGTCCATCACCCGCTGGATCCGGGCGAGCTGCTCGATGACGTCCTCGACGACCGGCTCACCGGCGGTGCGGGCGTCCTTGAGGAGGCGGTTGCGCCACCACGACTTCGGGAAACGGCCGGCGCTGACGCGGTGGTAGTTGACGACCATGCGGCGGGTCTGGCGATCGGCCGCCATGCGTACCAGATCGGGGTCGTCGTCGGGAATGAGCAGACCCCAGCGCTCGGCGAGGCGGCGCGGGCTGTAGGCGAACCGTCCGCGGCGCACCCGCTGCCCGGCGGCGGTCAGGGCCGCCCACCACATCAGGAAGATCATGCACGGTACGGCGAGACGGAGCAGTTTCTCCGTGAAGGTGACCGCGTTGCTGGCGACGATGATGCCGGACAGGCCGGCGATGAGCGCCGCGATCCACAGCATCGGGCCGGGATGGCCGGGGGTGACGACCGTCCCGTCCGGTGCGTAGACGGAAGTGCGACGGTACTGCTCGGCGGCCAGTGACGTCGCGGTCAGGAAGCAGATCTCGAAGACCGCGAAGACCAGCACCGCGAAGATCGCCGGCAGTTTCAGCTGGTCGATCGCGATGACCCACATGCCCTCGGCGTTGAGCAGCAGCGCCAGGTTCATGCTGAAGGCCAGTGCGATCGGGCGCAGCGGTTTCTTCGACCGTTTGGCCCAGACGCCGAGGGCGATCAGCAGCACCACGCCGAGCAGGCCGGCGGCCAGCAGGACCAGCGCGGAATAGTCCCGCCAGAAGTCCGCGATCAGGTCGTTCAGCTGCTTCACGGTGCCACGCCTTTCAGAACTGCCGGTGCGCCGGCGGGGAGGAACTCGTCCAGCGCCGTGGAGATCAGTGCCGAACGGTTGCCGGTGGTGTGCCGGGCCGCCAATTCGTCGATGACGGCGAGGTTCGCCGGATGTGGCCGGATCGAGACCTGGACGCGGGTCTCCCGGTGCCGGCGGCGGCCGGAACGCTGGGCCAGGAAGATGCCGTCGGAGGGTCCGTGCCGGCCGCTCGAGAGCAGGTCGACGAGCCGGGCGTGTGTCGCGTTGAGGGCGTCGAAGACCAGCTGGGTGTGCGACCGGCCGGTGGCCGCGGCCAGCTCACGCAGCCGGGAGCGCACACTCACCGGCAGGTAGACGACCACGCTGCTGCCGGCGCGGACTCCCCCGCCGTCGGCATCGGCGATCGTGTCTGTGCTCCCTGGCAACGCGGGTGCCTCCCTGATCGATTCGTCGGCGGGATTTCTACCACGCCGGTGTTACGGATCGGACGAGCTGTCCACAGGCGGAACGGCTATCCACAGGTGGCGCATGAGGCTATCCGATCCTGCTATCACTGAGCGATCGGGACATCGACCGGCGGGACCGGGCCGAGGGCTCGGGGGTTTCGGTGCGATGGCATGGTGGAGGGGTCCAACCGGGGAGGAGCCGTTATCGATGGTCTGGACGATGATTGCCGGAGCGGCCGCCGTCGTCGTGGTGGTCCTGCTCTGTGTCGCGGTGGTCGCCGCCTGGCAGCGGCCACGGCCGGTGCCGGGTGAGACGGACGAGATGCTGGTCGAGGCCGGGGCCGTCCGGGCTGCGGCCGGGCGGGCGGTGCGGGCCGCCGACGAGGCGTGGCATCGGGCCGCGCAGGCCGCCGGTGAGCGGGACCGGGCCGAGGACCGGTTCCTGGAGGCACGCTGGGAGGCGCGGGTCGCCACCGCGGACGAGACGCATCTGCTGGTCCAGCGGGCGGCGCTGGCCGCCTACCGGCGGGGCGAGCTGAGCGTCGAGCAGCTCAACGGCATCTGGTCGGCGGCCGGGCCGGCGGCCGTGGAGATCGACGACGGCAGCGTTCAGGCGGCGCTGCGCGCCTACGAGAACGCGGTCGCCGAGGCGGTGCAGGTGCGCGAGCAGTCGCACGTGGCGTCGGTGGCGGCCGAGGTGCTGGTCGAGGAGGCGCAGAACGTGGAGCGTGAGGCCTTGGACGCCCGCGCCCAGGAGGCGGCCACCTCAGGCCTGAACGGCCTGCTCACCGCGGAGGACGACAGCCTGTTCGGGCCGGACGAGGCCGGGACGGGCGTGGCAGAGCCGGCCGAGGCCAGGGCGGGCGTGACCAGGACCGGCTGAGGCAAGGGCCGGGCGTAGCAGAGCCGGCCGAGGTCAAGGCGGGCGTGACCAGGGCCGGCCGAGGTCAAGACGGGCGTGACCAGGGCCGAGGTGATCGGGCCGGAACGATCGGGGCCGGGGCGGGTGCGAGACGGGGTCACAGTGGCGTGTGTCAGGGCTGGAATTCCTGTGTGGCCTCCGCCGTCGAAGCTCCTGACGGTCAATTCAGGAGGACCGATCAACAGCGGAGACGTCGTGAAAACCGCGTCTGATCCGCCGTTGAACCGTGGTCGCGCCCTCCAGAGCAGCGGAATCCTTGATCGAGATCCGAGATCCGAGATCCGAGATCCGATGTCCGAGATCCGATGTCCGAGATCCGATGTCCGCGGTCCGATGTCCGCTGGGCTCGGGGCGGGTGCCCACGCTGGCGGATCGGGTGCTCGCGCCGGTGTCCGGGGCCCGGCATGCGCTCACCGTCTGGCGTGTGTGTGACGCCGCCGGGGTGCAGTGCCGGACGTCTGAAGCCCCAGCGGCCCGCCTCGGGAACGCAGAGCGGCGGGAACCTCGGAGACGCGACGCGGCCCGGCTGTTGGGACAGCCGGGCCGGGTCAGGGTTCAGTGGATCAGGGAGTGGATCAGGAGTTCAGGGAGCAGGGGGCCAGGCCCTCAGCGTTCAGGTCGGGCTTGGCGGCGTTGCGGCCGATCGCCGTCTCCATCCGGTTGATGGTGGCGAAGCGCTTGTCCTCCAGTGGGCCGAGGATGGCGTTCTGGATGAAGTTGGCGCCGCCCTGGCCGGCGGAACCGGCGATCCGGGCGTTGGCCTCGTTGATCTGGGTCTGCAGCAGGGCCAGGTTGCGGTCGATCTCGGCCTGCGCCTGCGCCGGGATGGCCACGTTGATGACCACGTCGGGGCAGTTGACGGTGCCGGTGCCGTCGTTGACGCCGCCGGCGTTGTTGTTGCCGCCGCCGTTGTTGCCGTTGCCGGCGGGGGCGGTGGTGGGGGCCGCGGTCGGCTCCTCGGCCGCGCCGCCGTCGTTGCCGCCGGCTCCGGCGCCGGCCTCGTTCAGGCCGCAGGGGGCCAGGCCTTCAGCGTTGAGGTCGGGCTTGGCGGCGTTGCGGCCGATGGCCGTCTCCATCCGGTTGATGGTGGCGAAGCGCTTGTCCTCCAGCGGGCCGAGGATGGCGTTCTGGATGAAGTTGGCGCCGCCTTGGCCCTGGGTGTTGACGATCCGGGCGTTGGCCTCGTTGATCTGGGTCTGCAGCAGGGCCAGGTTGCGGTCGATCTCGGCGGCGGCCTGGGCCGGGATGGCGACGTTGATGACGACGTCGGGGCAGGCGACGGTCGGCACGCCGGCGGCTCCGGCGGCTCCGGAGGACACCGACGCTTCGGGCACCTGGGACGGCTCGGGTGCGGCGTTGCCGCCACCGTTGGTGTTGAGCGTGCAGGTGGAGAGGCCTTCGGCGTTCAGGTCGGGTTTGGCGATGGTCCGGCCGATGGCCGTCTCCATCCGGTTGATGGTGGCGAAGCGCTTGTCCTTGAGCGGGCCGAGGATGGCGTTCTGGATGAAGTTGGCGCCGCCCTGCCCCTGGGTGTTGACGATCCGGGCGTTGGCTTCCTGGATCTGCGTGTTGAGCAGTTGCAGGTTGCGGGCGATCTCGGCTTGCGCCTGGGCCGGGACGGCGCCGAGTTTGTCGGCGACGGTGGGGCAGTTGACGGTGGGGACGGCGTTGTCGGCGGCGGCTGCGACGCCGAGTCCCGCGCCGACGATGGCGACCGCGACGCCCGCTACACCGGCCACACGCCAGCGCCGGAGGTTGGTTCCTGCGTTGTCCCGGGGGCTCCGGTAGCGCTTCATGTGTGTGCCTTCCTCTTGGACCACCTTCTCGATCGGTCCATACGGGAACGCTCCCAGCGCCGGATCACCCGAGTTCGAACTAAAGGAAAACTTAAAGTTCGGGGGGCTGTGCCTTTAATCCACTCTTCAGACGACGTCACCAGGCGAAAGTCTCCTCCGCACTCACGCTGGTGGCGCGCGCCCGCAGCACCCCGTAGAGGACTCCGGTGAAGGTGGACTCCGCGGCCACCCAGCGGCGGGTGTCCCGGGCGTAGAAGGAGAACTGCCCGCCGGGCGCACTGTTGGAGTAATACCGTTCCCAGCCTTCGACTTTGGCGGCCTGGGCGCGCAGCATGCCGTAGCGGGCGCCGGCGTAGTCGAGTTCGGCGGAGACGTAGTTGTCGTTTGCCTGCGCTTTGAGGTTGGTGACGCCGGTGTCCGGGTCGCGGCAGACGATGAACTTCTCCCATTTGCCGGGGGTGGCGGCGCGGGCTCGCAGCGCGCCGTGCAGGGCGCCTTCCCAGCCGATCTCGGCGGAGACGTACCGGCCGTTCGCCGACGATCTGATGGTGATGTTGCGCCAGCAGGGCACGTCGGCGGCCCCGGTCTCGGCGGCGACCTGTCCGCGCATTCGTTCCAGGGCGGCGGATCCGGAGCCGGGTGGCGTGAGAACGGCGGCGGCCGGGGCCGGCAGCACGACGAGGCCGGCGATCGAGACATTGATGGCGAGGAAAGCGGCGATGCGCATGGAAAACCACTCCGGAAATGATTAGCCGGGAATGGTGGCAAGCGTAGTCGCCGGGATCCCGGCCCGCCGGGAAAACGGGCCGGGATGGGCGATCACCGGCGTCCGGCACCGGCTCCCCTGGTGACCAGGGCAGGTACCTGTGCGGTCGGGGTGACCGGCCCGGCCCGCAGCACCGGTGTCCATCCGGCGTCGGTGCCGAGGTCCGGATCATGGGTGGCGTTGTACGCCCCGACCAGGCTGACCGCCCGGACCGGCCCGGTGCCGACCCGGGTCAGGGTGCCGATCTCGGTGATCGCGGTGCCGCCCCAGTCGTACACGAAGTCCTCGAGGGCCAGATCGGCGCTGCGGAGCAGGAAGTTGTTCTCGGCGTGAATGGCCGAGTAGACGCCGACGCCCCACGAGTACGCATAGGTGTCCTCATCGGTCTGGTAATAGAGATTGTTGTAGACGTCGACCTGACCGAATCGGACGCGCGGAACCCGTTGCCCGACATTGGCGAAACGGTTGTGGTGCAGGGTGACGCGCAGTTTTCCGACGTCGGCTCCGACCGTGTTGGTGGATCCGATGAGCATCGTCTTGTCGTGTTCCTGGAAGACGTTCCAGGAGACCGTGACGTAGTCGGAGGCCCGGATGATGTCGAGGGCCCCGTCGTGCACCTGGTAGGGCCGCCCGAAGTACAGCGGCTGGTTCGCGTCGATGTTGTCGCCGTCGCTGAAGGTGTTGTGGTCGGCCCACACGTGGGTGGCCCCGGTGAGTGTGACCAGGTCGTAGTTGGAGTTCCAGTTGCCGGCCGAGCCGTCGGTCGGGTCCCAGGCCGGGAAGCAGTCGGCGGCGTCCTCGAAGCGCACGTCGCGCACGATCACGTTGTCGACGTTCTGGATGAGCAGGTTGGCGCCGATCAGGCGGGCGTTGGGCAGGCCGTGGATGGTGGTGTTGGCGCCGACCTTGAGCTGTACCCGGGCCGCCTGGTTGCGCTGCGAGCGGACCCGGGCGTCCTCCAGCGGGCCGGTCGGCCGGGTGGCCCGGCCCCAGACCGCCGGGTCGTAGGCGGCCAGGTAGGCGTCCAGGCTGTATTCCGGGTCGGCGTAGTCGGCGCAGGTCAGTGGATTGCCCGCGTCGTCCTCGTTGGCCCGGATGGTGCCTTTGATCAGCACGATCCGCGGGGTGGGGTCGGTGCCGCCGGCCAGTGCGGCGGCGAGTTCGGCCCGGTTGCGGACGACGAAGACGTGGGCGTCGTCGGCGGCCGAACCACCGGTGGTCCCGGTGGTGGCGGCCGCCCAGCCGTCGTTGGCGGGCAGGACGGCGCGGGCCGCGGCCGGCACCGGGGGTGCGGCGGCGGAGGCGGGGACGGAGGCGACACCGGCGGCGAGGACGAGGCCGAGGGTCGCGGTCAGGACAGGACGAGCGGTACGCACGGTTCTCCTTATCTATTGCGGTACGGCCCAGGGCACGCCCAGTTCGGACGGCAACCGCCCACTGCGGGCCACGTCCCGGATGAGTTCGTCGATGCCGGGCACGACCAGTCCCCCGCCGTCCGGGTGTGGTTCCAGGTGCGTGGCGGGGATCCGCACCGGTTCCGGCCCGTGCACGACGGCCTCGACGACCTCGGTGAATCCGGCGGTCCGGTCCAGCGGCGCGAGCAGCGGCACTTTGGGGTCGTCGCGGTGTTCGATCAGGTTCTCCAGGAGCCCGGCCCGTCCCGGTACGTGGGTGAACTCGCTCTCTCCCGGGAGCCGCAGCCGGTCGGTCGGGTATTCCAGTACGGCGTCCCCGACCTGGATCTCCCCGGCGATGAACACCCGGGAGGCGAGGGTGACCCCGATCGTGATCCGCCGCCCGTCCACTCCGGTGAGCCGCAGGAACGTGGTGTCGTCGGTCTCGATGTCCCGGGTCCGGTAGCGTTCCAGTTCGATCCGCGCGGTCCGGAAGTCCCGCCCGGCGTCGGCGACCACGAGGGCCTGCATCAGCGCGTGCGCGAACGGGTTGACCAGAGCCCCGTCCAGGACCGGCCGCCCGTCGACGAAGCGCCGTCCGGCCCACGGCGCCCGCTGGTAGTAGGTGTCCGGCCGCCACCAGGCCCCGGACACTCCGACGTCGCCGATCGGCGCGGCCACGCACAGGTCGGCGAGGGCGGCCGAGCCGAGTGCCTGGAATCCGACCTGGAGCACCCGGTTGCCGGCGGTGACCGCGGCGGACAGCCGTTCGTGTTCGGCCGCCGACATCACCGGTGGTTTCTCCAGCAGCAGGTCGGCGCCGGCCGCGAAGACGTCGAGGGCGAGGGCGAGGTGGGTGTGCGGCGGGGTGCAGACCACGACCACGTCGGGCCAGGTGGTGGCGAGCATGTCGCCGTGGTCGGTGAAGAACGGCACTCCGTCGAGGGGCGCGTCCGGGTGTGGTTCGACGGGTCGCCGGTCGCAGAGGCCGACCACGTTGATCCGGCCGGCGTCCCACAGTTGCTGCAGCCGGCGACGGTGCCACAGTCCGTGCCCGCCGACGCCGATGAGTGCGACCCGGGTGCTCATGCCAGGTTCCGGATGGTCGCCTCGACGCCGTGCCGGTCGAGTTCGCCGTACCAGCGGGTGAGTTCGCGCCGCAGTTCGGTGTCGCCGGCCAGGTCGGCGGGGAAGATCTGGTCCAGGGCGAGCAGTGCGCCGACCACGCCGGCGGGGGTGTCCGGGGCGGCGGCGAGGGCGGCCCGGATCCGGTCGGCGAGGGGGTCGTCGAGCGGGAGTTCGGCGCCGGAGTCGGCGGTTCCGCGGGCGAAGCGCATCCAGCCGGCCAGGACGAGGGCGGCCCAGCCGGGCAGTGCTCCGGCGTGCCGACGGTCGGTGACGGTGCCGAGCAGCCGGTGCGGGAGTTTCTGCGAGCCGTCCATGGCGACCTGCAGGTTGCGGTGCCCGAGTTCGCGGTTGGCGAACCGTTCCAGGCAGGTCTCGCCGTACCCGATGACGGTGACGCCCGGTGGGGGCTGGACGGTGGGTGCGATGTCGTCGGCGATGAACCGGCGCAGCAGACCGGTCATCCCGGGGATCTCCAGGGAGTCGGCGATCAGTTCCCGGCCGGCCAGGGCGCCCAGGTAGGCGCCGGCCGAGTGGACCGCGTTGAGGGTCCGCAGTTTCAGCTTCTCCCAGGACGTGACGTCGTCGGTCATGATCGCGCCGGCGGCGGTCCAGTCCGGGCGCCCGCCGGGGAAGTCGTCCTGCATCACCCACTGCATGAACGGTTCGGCCACCACCGGGACCGCGTCGTGGGCGCCGAGCGCGACGGCCGTACGCCGGATGTGCTCCTCGCTGGTGGCCGGCACGATCCGGTCGACCATGGTGGCCGGGAACGCCACCCCGTCCGGCAGGGATCCGCCGGCCACTTCGAGCGCCTGTTCGACGAGGCCGCGGATGCGCGGGCCGTTACCTTGCAGGTTGTCGCAGCAGAGCACGGTGAGCGGCCCGGCACCGGCGGCGTGCCGCCGGAGGATCCCACGAGCCAGGATTGCCGGTACGGTCGTCGGCGGCGCCTGCCCGGTGAGCTGGGCGCGTAACGCGTCGTCGAGCAGCAGCCGTCCGGCGGGGTCGAGCCGGTAGGCCTTCTCGGTGACGGTCATCGACACGATCCGGATGCCGGGGTCGGCGATCGCGGCGACCACCCCGTGCGGGTCGCCGGCCGCGTGCCCGAATCCGCCGAGGATGCCGACCGCGCGGGCCCGGTCGCCGGTGCCGTCCACGGTCAGCACGCTGTACAGCCCGTCCTGGGCGCGGAGCCGGTCGAGGATCGTCCGGGAGCGGGGCGCCACCCCGATGATCCCCCAGTCCCCGCCGGACGCGGCGACCGCGGCCTCGGTGTAGACGGCCTGGTGGGCCCGGTGGAAGGCGCCGAGCCCGAGGTGGACGATGCCGGGACGGGCCGAGCCGGGGGTGACGGCGGGCCGGTCGCCGGGTTTGAGGGAGTCGAGGGTGGCGCGGCCGAGGTTCATGCCGCCCGGTCCAGCCGGAAGACCCGTTTGGGCAGGTGGTAGGCCAGGTCGGCGATGGTCTCGGCGGCCTCGTCCAAGGGCAGGGTGCCCTCGGAGACGAGTTTGGCGAGGTAGCCGGCGTCGACCCGGCGGGCCACGTCGTGCCGGGCCGGGATGGAGCAGAAGGCGCGGGTGTCGTCGACGAAGCCGGAGGTGTTGTAGAAGCCGGCCGTCTCGGTGACCGACTCGCGGAACCGGCGCAGCGCGTTCGGGCTGTCCAGGAACCACCAGGGGGCGCCCAGGTAGAGCGACGGGTAGCCGCCGGCGAGCGGGGCGAGTTCCCGGCTGAACGCGGTCTCGTCCAGGGTGTAGAGGACGATCCGCAGCCGCGGGTCGGTGCCGTGCGCGTCGAGCAGCGGGCGCAGCGCGTGCACGTAGTCGGTGGCCGACGGGATGTCGCCGCCGGTGTCGCGCCCGTGCCGCTCGTACAGCGCGGTGTTGTGGTTGCGCACCGAGCCGGGGTGCAGTTGCATGACCAGGCCGTCGTCCAGCGACATCCGGGCGAACTCGGTGAGCATGTGCCCGCGGAACGCCTCGGCGTCGGCCGGGTCCGCGCCGCCGCCGAGCGCCTTGCGGTAGAGCACGGCCGCCTCGGCGTCGGTCAGGACCAGGGTGTTCGCGGTCAGGTGGCCGTGGTCGGAGCAGGTCGCGCCGGCTTCGATGAAGGCTTGGCGGCGGCTGCGCAGCGCGGCCAGGAATCCGCTGTAGGTGCCGACGTCCAGCCCGGTGAGCGCGCCCAGCTCGGCGACCCGTTCGGCCCAGCCCGGCCATTCCGGGTCGACCAGATTGTCCGGCCGGAAGGTGGTGATCACCCGGCCGCCGGGTCCGCCCCAGCCGTCGGCGGCCAGTTTGGCGTGTGCGTGCAGTTCGTCGAGCGGGCTCTCGGTGGTGGCCAGCACCTCGATGTTGAACCGGGTGAACAGGGCACGCGGCCGGTATTCCGGTTCGGCCAGGCGAGCGGACAGCTCGTCGTAGATCTCGTCGGCGGTGTCGGCGCCCAGCCGCGCCGTGATGCCGAAGACGTCGGCGAGCACCTTCTCGGTCCACAGCCGGGAGGGGGTGCCCCGGAAGAGTCTCCAGTTCGCGGCGAGCAGCCGCCAGACGGCCCGGCCCTCGGTCTCCACCTCGGAGCCGTCCACGCTGGGCACCCCGAGGCGGGCCGGCGGGATGCCCTGGCTGGCCAGCATCCGGGTGACGTAGTGGTCGGGCACCACGAACAGCCGGGCCGGGTCGGGGAACGGCACGTCGTCGGCGAGCAGCACCGGGTCGACGTGCCCGTGCGGACTGATCAACGGCAGATCCTTCGCGTACGCGTACAACTCGCGGGCGATCTGTCGCTGGATCGGCTCGGCGGGCAGGAGATGGTTCTCGTCGGTCACCTGTTGTCCTCGAGATCTAGGAGTTCGTGCACGTGAACGGCTTCGCCCCGAAGCAGTGACTCGTTGGCTGCCAGGCCGGTGAGCAGGGCGCGGGCGCCGTCCACGGCGTTCGCGGTCCGCCCGAGCGGGTCCTCGGGCGGGTCCGGGCGGATCAGGTCGGCGAGCATCCGGACGTCGGCGCCGCCGTGGCCCTGCCGGGAGAGCCCGTCCACGGTGATCTCCCGGGGCGGGGCCCAGAACGGCCGGACCAGCAGTCGTTTGAAGCCCTGCTCGGCGGTCGACTCGGCGCCCGGTTCGCCTTTGACGCCGGCCGCGGCGGCGGGCGCCACGTGGTCGCTCTCCACCACCTCGAGTTCGAGGCGGCCGCGGCTGCCGTTGAACATCACCCGGTAGCCCTCCCACGGGGCGTACGCGGTGAGGTGGTAGCTCATCGACGCGCCGCCGGTGTAGCGGACCAGGACCGCCATGTCGTCCTCGATGGTCACGCCGGGGGCGAAGACGTTGCGGTCGCGGTGGTAGCCGTCGTGGTTCTCGGCGTCGAGGTAGAGCTCCTTCATCGCCGGTTCGTCGGCCATCCGCAGCGCGAACGGGTCGCCCTCGGCGCCGGCCGCCCCGTGCGCCCGGTCGTAGTCGCGGGCGTAGCCGTGACGCCGGCCCTGGTCGCCGTAGAAGAACAGCCGGCCGGCCGCGAAGACCTGCGCGGGGCTGTCGTCGAGCCACCAGTTGACCAGGTCGAAGTGGTGGCCGGCCTTGTGTACCAGCAGGCCGCCGGAGTTCTCCTTGTCCCGGTGCCAGCGGCGGAAGTAGTCGGCGCCGTGCCGGACGTCGAGCAGCCATTCGAAGTGGACCGAGCCGATCTCGCCGATCTCGCCGGACGCGATGACCCGTTTGACCGCCTCGTGCAGCGGGTTGTAGCGGTAGTTGAAGGTGACCCGGACGTCACGGCCGGTGCGGCGCTGGGCGTCCAGGATCCGCCGGCAGCCGGCCGCGTCCACGGTCATCGGCTTCTCGGTGATCGCGTCGCAGCCGGCGTCCAGGGCGGCGGCCACGTAGTGGTCGTGGTAGCGGTCCACGGTCGCGACCAGCACCACGTCGACGCGTTCGCGTTTCAGCATCTCGGTGAAGTCGGCCGCGTCGTAGACCGGGACCGGCGGCACGCCGAGGCGAGCGAGGCGCTCGTTGTGGACCGCCGGGCGGGCCGGGTTGGTGTCCGCCATGGCGACCAGTTCGGCCACGTCCGCGTGGTCGCCGGTGATCGCCCGCAGGAACATCCCGGCCCGTGAGCCGGCGCCCACGAGGGCGTACCGGCGGCGGGTGGACAGGGTCATGCCGTCGCCTCCTGTCGGCAAACGTTTGCAACAGATTAGCGACGGGACCGCGACCAAAGTCAATGCGTGACTCTATTTTGTCCACGTTTGACAGCACTACGTGATCATCAGGCAACAGCAACGACATAGAGAGGCGTTGACACGACCGCAACCGTTTGCATTAATGAGCGTCATCGAGAGACCCGGGTCACACTCCGGGTCGCTGTCAAGGAGGACACCGTGGCTGTGACGATCCGGGACGTCGCCCGAGCGTCCGGCGTGCACATCTCCACGGTGTCGCGCACGTTCTCCGCACCGCATCTGGTCAACTCCGAGACCCGTTCCCGGGTGCTGGCCACCGCGGAGCAGCTCGGGTACCGCCCGAACCGGGCGGCCCGGGCACTGATCACCGGACGCACTCACAACATCGGCCTGATCGTGGCCGATATCGCCAATCCGTTCTTCCCGCCTCTGATCAAGGCGGCCGAGACCCACGCCCGGCGGCGGGACTACCACGTCTTCGTCGCCGACACCGACGAGGATCCGATCGTCGAGTCCGACCTGGTGCAGGCACTGGCCAAGCAGGTCGACGGGATCCTGCTGTGCAGTCCCCGGATGGGCGACGACCAGATAGAACAGCTGCGCCGCGAGGTGCCGCTGGTCGTGGTCAACCGCCTGATCACCGGGCTGCCGGCGGTGGTGATGGATGTGGGGCACGGCGCCCGGGAGGCTGTCCGGCACCTGCTCTCCCTGGGCCACCGCGACCTGGTCTACCTGGCCGGGCCGCGGGGCTCGTGGACCAACCGGGAGATCCGCCGGGCCGCCGGGGCCACCGCCCGCACGGCCGGCGCGGACCTGACCGTCCTCGGCCCGAACCAGCCGGTCGAGGAGACCGGCGCCGCGGCCGCCGAGGCCGTGCTCGCCACCGGCGCCACCGCGGTGCTCGCCTACAACGACCTGATGGCGATCGGCCTGCTCCAGGCGTTGCAGGACCGCGGGGTCGAGGTGCCGGGGCAGGTGAGTGTCGTCGGCTTCGACGACATCGCGTACAGCGGGCTGGTCCGGCCACGGCTGACCACCGTGGCCAACCCGACCGTGGCCGCCGGCCGGACCGCCGTCGACATGCTGCTGCAGCACGACGGCGGGACGACCGGTCAGGTCACCCTCCGGACCGACTTGATCATTCGCAACTCCACCGGCCCGGGGCCGTACGCCCCGGCCGTAGCGATCGACGCTGAGGTTGCCGCAACCGTCAAGGAGTGACGAACCCCCATGACCGCATCCCGATTCCCCCGGCGCCGCCTGCTCAGCGGCCTCGTCGCCGGCATGCTCGCCCTCCCCCTGGCCCTCGGTGGCTGCGGTGGCGAGGAGTCCAGTGGCGACGGCAAGACCGAACTGAGCTTCTTCTGGTGGGGCGCGGAGGCTCGCGCCCAGCTCACCGAGCAGGCTCTGGCGCTCTACGAGGCCAAGCACCCGAACGTCAAGTTCAAGAAGACGTGGCAGGCCAACCAGGGCTACTTCGACAAGCTGGCCACCCTGACCGCCGGCGGTGACGCCCCGGACATCTTCCAGATCGACGACAACTACCTGGCCGAGTACGCCACCCGCAACGTCACCCTCGACCTGGCCGAGTACCAGAAGTCCGGGAAGCTCGACACCTCGAAGTTCCCGGAGGGCCTGCTCACCTACGGCACCGTGGACGGCAAGCTGGCCGGCCTGCCGTTCGGCGAGAACACCCAGGGCCTGGTCTACAACAAGACCAAGCTGGAGGCCGCCAAGGTCGAGCTGCCCACCACCGGGCAGAGCTGGGAGGAGCACATCACCTGGGCCAAGGACGCGGCGGCCAAGACCGGGGTGCCCGGCACGATGGACCCGAGCGCCGACTACAAGGCGTTCTGGGTGTGGCTGCGGCAGACCGGCAAGGAGATGTACAACGGCTCCGAGCTCGGCTTCACCCAGGCCGACGTGCAGGCCTGGTTCGAGCTGTGGAAGGGCGCCCGGGACGCCAAGGCCACCCCGACCGCGGACGTGATCCACGAGGGCAACGCCACCGACGTCAGCAAGCAGCTGGTGGTCACCGGCAAGGCGCTCACCTCCTGGGTGTGGGCCAACCAGATGCCCGAGCTGCAGAAGAACACCAAGGACCAGCTCGCGGTGATCGCGTACCCGGGTGACGCCTCCAAGCAGTGGCCGCGCGCCTCGATGTACTTCTCGGTGTTCCGCGGCAGCGAGCACAAGGACATCGCCGCCGACGTGCTCAACTTCCTGGCCAACGACCCGGAGGTGGGCAAGATCCTGGGCACCGACCGGGGCCTGCCGTCCAACACCGACATCCGGGCCGCCGTCGCCGCCTCCACCGACAACCCGTCGATGAAGCAGACCATCGAGGTGGTCGGCGAGCTGGCGAAGAACTTCGGCCCGGCGCCCACCGTGCCGCCGGCCGGCCACAGCACCGTCCGCTCCGAACTGATCAAGGCGGCCGAGGAGGCCCAGTACGGCCGGGCCACCCCGGCACAGGCCGCCGAGACGTTCTTCACTGCCGCCCAGGCCGCGATCAAGAAGTGAGTCCGATGGCCACCACCACGGCCCGGCCCTCGCCGACCGCGCCGTCGACCGGTCCCGCCGCTTCCCAGCGGCGGGGCCGGCCCGCGCGGTACAAGGCGGAGGGACTCGCCGGCTACGTCTTCCTCTCCCCCTGGCTGCTGGGACTGCTGACCATCACGGCCGTCCCGATGCTGATGTCGCTCTACCTCAGCTTCACCGACTACGACGTGCTCTCGGACTGGGAGTCGATGCGGTGGGTGGGGCTGGACAACTACCGCAGGATGTTCACCGAGGACCCGTCGTTCTGGCACGCGGTCCAGACCACCCTGACGTTCGCGCTGGTGGCGACGCCGCTCAAGCTGGCCGCCGCGCTCGGTGTGGCGGTGCTGCTGAACCGGGCGTTCACCGGCGCCGGGCTGTTCCGCGGCCTGTTCTACCTGCCGTCGCTGCTGGGCGGCAGCGTGGCGCTGGCCATCGTGTGGGTCAGCATGTTCAACCGGGACGGCGCGGTCAACTCGTTCCTGGCCTGGTTCGGCATCGAGGGCGCGGCCTGGGTCAACGACCCGGACTACGCGCTCGGCACGCTGATCCTGCTGGCCGTCTGGCAGTTCGGTGCCCCGATGGTGATCTTCCTGGCCGGCCTGAAGCAGGTGCCGACCGAGTTGTACGAGGCGGCCTCGGTGGACGGGGCCAGCCCGGTGCGCAAGTTCCTCAGCATCACCCTGCCGATGCTGTCCCCGGTGATCTTCTTCAACCTGGTCCTCGAGACGATCAACGGCTTCCAGGGCTTCACCTCGGCGTTCGTGCTCAGCAACGGCACCGGCGGCCCGGTGGACTCGACCCTCATGTACACCCTGCACCTCTACATCAAGGGCTGGAACGAGTACCAGATGGGCTACGCCTCGGCGATGGCCTGGGTGTTCCTGCTAGCGATCGGCCTGGTCACCGCCGTCGTCTTCAAGACCGGCAAGTTCTGGGTGCACTACTCGGACGGAGACGACTGATGACCCTGCGGCGCCTGGCCCGGCCGCTCACCCTGGTCCTGCTCACCGCGCTGGTGCTCTACCCGCTGGTGTGGATGTTCGGCAGCTCGTTCAAGGCCCAGTCCGAGGTCCTGAACAACATGTCGATCCTCCCGAACGAGTGGACACCCGGCAACTACACCGCGGGATGGAGCAACTTCGACGTCAGCTTCGGGCGGTTCTTCCTCAACAGCGCGATGGTCGCCGGGCTGACCGTGGTCGCGAACTGCGTGTCCTGCCTGCTGGCCGCGTACGCCTTCGCCCGTCTGCGGTTCAAGCTGCGCGGCTTCTGGTTCGCCCTGATGATCGGCACCCTGCTGCTGCCCGGGCACGTGCTGATCGTGCCGCAGTTCGTGATGTTCAAGACGTTCGGCTGGGTCGGCGGCGACTGGCCGTACGCTCCGCTGATCGTCCCGCAACTGCTGGCCACCGAGGCGTTCTTCGTCTTCCTGATGGTCCAGTTCATGCGGGGGGTGCCCCGGGAACTCGACGAGGCGGCCACCATCGACGGCTGCACCCCGTACGGCGTGTTCCGGCACGTGATCCTGCCGCTGTCGCGCCCGGCCCTGGTCTCCACCGCGATCTTCTCGTTCATCTGGACCTGGAACGACTTCTTCCGGCAGCTGGTCTACCTGTCCGACCTGGAGAAGTACACCGCACCGGTGGCGCTGACCCTGTTCATCGACTCCAGTGGCCAGTCGTCGTGGGGCCCGATGTTCGCCATGTCGGTGCTGTCGCTGGCCCCGGTCTTCCTGTTCTTCGTGGCCTTCCAGCGGATGCTGGTGGAGGGCATCAACACGTCGGGCCTGAAGGGATGACCCGTCCGGTGACCCTGGAATGGCCGGTCGACGAGGAGCCGGACCGCCGGCCGGACTGGCGGGACCGGTTCGCCCTCGGCACCGACCTGGCCCTGATCGGGGTGGTGGTGACGGCGGCCGGGCTGCCGCTGCTGACCCTGCCGGCGGCGCTGGCGGCCGGCTCCACCGCGGTCCGGCACCGCTACCGGACCGGGCGGCTGCCCCGGTTCCGGCCGCTGCTGCGGCAGTACGGCCGGGCGGTGCTGCCGGGGGCGCCGTTCGCGCTGGTGGCCGCGCTGCTGCTGGTCGATCTGGTGGCGCTGAGCCGCGGCTGGGTGCCCGGCGGGCCGCCGCTGCTGGCGCTGACCGGGCTGGCCGTCACCTGGCTGGCCGGGACCGGCACGCTGTTCCTGGTGGCCACCGGCCGGGACCCGGCGGCGCCGTGGCGGGACCGGCTCGGCTGGGCCTGGCGGCAGGCGACCGGCCGGCCCTGGTCGGCGCTGGCGCCCGCGCTGGCCGGGGTGCTGGCGTTCTTCCTGGCCCTGTCGGTGCCGGCCACACTGCCCCTGGTGATCGGCTTCCACCTGTTCGCGGCGCACGTGATCAGCGACCGGCTGACGCCGGCGTGATGCCGATCACCATCAGGCAACTTCGATGACCGGTTCGGAAACCACTCTCCGAACCGGACTCATCGGAGATCATGTGCGCCGCATCGACAACCGGCCGGGGCCACGACCGCCCCGGCGCCCGCCACCACCCCCGCGGCGGCCCGCCTCGCCGCACTGCCCTACCGGCGCCTCACCCGCCCCAGCAGCCACGAGACGGCGAACGCCAGCAACACCATCACCTCGGCCGCGATCACTACCGACACCACGACGGTGATCAGGTCCAGGTCGAACAGCGGCGGGTCACCGGGCCGCGTCACCCCGGACGCCAGCACCTGATCCGGTACGTCCAGCGACTCCACGTCCCCGGCGATCCCGCTGTCGTCGCCGGACAGCAGCACCGTCGACGTGCCCAGATCGACCAGGCTCGCCGTCCGGATCATGTTCTGGCTGGTCAGGTCGTACTGGCCGGCCGGATCCTGGAACAGCGTGGGAGTGGCGTACTCGGTAGGCGTGTACTCCACCGCCACCGGCCCGCCGGACGGCCACCAGCCCAGCACCCGCAGCGCGTACACCCCGTCCCGGCTCCACGACCGGCCGGTCGGCGCGCCGCCGTCCACCGCGATCTCGGTGACCGTCCAGCGCACCGGATGCTCGCCGCAGTCGCACCGGGCACCGGACACCACCAGCAGGTTCCGCCCGTCCCGTGACCACGCGCCCTTGCCCGCCAGCCGGGCCCCGTCCGGGAGCGGCACGTCGACACCGGTGCCGTCGGCGAGCGTGATCACCCGTACCCCGGCGCCGTTCTGGAAGGCCAGCCGCGAACCGTCCGGCGAGAACGCCACGGTCCACCCGGGCAGCGCGGCGACGGTGCGCAACCGGGCGATCTCGCGGGTCTCGCCGGTCCCGGCGTCGGCGAGCAGCAGCCGTACGTCCGGAGCCGGCCCGCCGTGGCTGGTCCACTCGCCGACCAGCACCGCCACCGACCGGCCGTCCGGTGACCACGCCTGCGCCCCGGCCTCGTGATCCTCATCGGTCACGCCCTGATACGCGGTGACCCGCCCGGTGGCCAGGTCGGCGATGCCCTCCTCGGCGGCCAGCCGGGTGCCGTCCGGGGACAACACGGTGCCCATCCCGGCCGGGCCGTACAACTCGGCCACCCGGTAGCTGTCGTCGGACCGGCCGACCAGCCCGGCCAGCCAGCCCGACTCGTCCGGGAACCAGGTGTTCGAGGTGTAGAGGACCGACGCCGAGCCGATCGGCGACTCCAGGGCGTCGGCGGTCCACGGCTCCGGCGCGCCCACCCGGGCCGGCACCGAACCCGCGCCCTGCTCCGGCGGGGCACTGTCACCGCCGACCGGGTTCCAGCCCGGCCCGATCCCACCGAACAGGCCACAGGCCAGCAGCACCGTCAGTACGGTGACCAGCCCGGTCACCCGGACCACCCGGCGAGACAGCGACATCAGTTCCCCTCCCGGCCCCGGACCACGGCGGCCGGCCACCACAACAGAAGACAGAGCAGGACGGCGATCGACGACCCGGTCACCGTGAGCCCACCGGACATCAGCACGCCCATGGTGATCAGCGGCGGGTCACCGGGCCGGACCGCGCCGGACGCCGGGACCTGATCGGCGACGTCCAGCGACTCGATGCCGGCACCGAGCGGCATGCCCGCACCCACCACCAGCACCGAGCCGGTGCCCAGCCCGATCAGCCGGGCCTCCTCGACGGCGTCCTGGCCGGTCAGCACGAACGCCGCCATCGCGACGACCGCCGTCCACTCGGCCAGATCGGCAACCGTCTCCGCGTGCTCATGACGTCCGCAGCATAGATGATCTTGTCAGTTCCTAGCCGCCCCGGCGGTGTTCGAAGATGAGGTAGGTCTCGGTTCCGGCGATCAGGCCGGTGCCGCTCAGCCGCTCGGTGATCACCGCGCGCAGGTCGTCGACGTCGGCGCACGCCACGTGCAGCAGGAAGTCGTAGGATCCGGAGACGAAATACACGTCGCGGACCGCGGGGATGCCGGCCAGCGACTCGGCGAACCGGCCGATGGCCTCACGCGCGTCCGGGCGGATCCGCACCGCGATCATCGCCTGGATCGGGCGGCCGACCCAGGCCGGGTCGACGTCGGCGTGGAACCCGCGGACCGCGCCGATCTCGCGCAGCCGGCGGATCCGGGTCAGGCAGGTGGACGGGGCGATCCCGACCCGGTCGGCGAGCGCGTTGTTCGGCATCCGGCCGTCCGCCCGCAACAGGCTCAGCAGCTCCAGGTCGATGTGATCAAGACCTCGAACATCCTTCGGTACGTCCGTCACCGCGCGCTGTCCCCCGGAAGCAAATGCACCACCACCGTCACGAACAGAATCTTCTTCGTTCGGGTTGCCGGAGTCCAGCACATCGTTTCACCCTAACGACAGGAGCCGGCAGAAGGAGTCCTCATGCACATCGGCGTGCCAGCAGAGGTCAAGAACCATGAATACCGGGTGGCCATCACCCCGGCCGGCGTGGTCGAAGCGGTCCGGCACGGTCATCAGGTGTCGGTGCAGAGCGGCGCCGGGACCGGATCCTCGATCACCGACGACGACTTCGCACGGGCCGGCGCCCGCATCCTGCCCGACGCGGACAGCGTGTGGGGCAGCGCCGACATGATCCTCAAGGTCAAGGAGCCGATCGCCGCCGAGTACCACCGCCTCCGCGAGGACCAGATCCTCTTCACCTACCTGCACCTGGCCGCCGACGCCGACGGCACCAAGGCACTGATCAACAGCAGGACCACGGCCATCGCGTACGAGACCGTCCAGCTCGCCGACGGATCCCTGCCCCTGCTCGCGCCGATGTCCGAGGTCGCCGGCCGGCTCGCACCCCAGGTCGGCGCCTACAGCCTGATGCGTAACAGCGGCGGCCGTGGTGTGCTGCCCGGCGGGGTTCCCGGGGTCGCCCCGGCGAACATCACCGTCATCGGCGGCGGCGTCTCCGGCGTGAACGCGGCCACCATCGCCCTCGGGCTCGGCGCCGACGTGACGGTCCTCGACCTGAGCCTGCCCCGGCTGCGGCAGATCGACGCCCAGTTCGGCGGGCGGGTGAAGACGCTGGTGTCGAACGCGTACACCATCGAACAGTCGGTGACCGCCGCCGACATGGTGATCGGCGCCGTGCTGGTCCCCGGCGCGAAGGCGCCCACTCTGGTCGGCAACGATCTGGTGAAGCGGATGAAACCCGGTTCGGTGCTCGTCGACATCGCCATCGACCAGGGCGGCTGCTTCGAGGACTCCCGGCCGACCACCCACGAGGACCCGGTGTACCGGGTGCACGAGTCGGTCTTCTACTGCGTGGCGAACATGCCCGGCGCGGTGCCGAACACCTCCACCTACGCGCTGACGAACGTCACCCTGCCGTACGCGCTGCGCCTGGCCGACCTCGGCTGGCGCGACGCGCTGCGGGCCGATCCGGCGCTGGCCCTCGGCCTGAACGTGCACGGCGGACATCTCACCAACGACCTGGTCGGTACGGCCCTCGGTCTCCCCACCGAGAAGATCGCCTCGATCCTGACAGCCTGATCCGGCCCATCCCAGCGCGCCCTCCGTCACCGAACCGGACGGAGGGCGCGCCCTCTCCGGCCCACCAACAGCACAATCCAAACCACAACACACCACGCAACCCGCAACCCACAACCCGCAACCCGCGTGCCGCGTAGCGGCGCGGAGCGGACCGCAGCGCGGCACGCAAACCCCAAACCCACACCGCGTGCCGCACAGCGGTCCGAAACGCACCGCAACGCGGCACACAAACCCCAAACCCACACCGCGT
>NZ_JBNZCE010000054.1:0-53893 GCF_050589265.1 Actinoplanes sp. G11-F43 | reverse complement strand
GCGGCGTGGCTGCGGTGGGCGGCGTGGGTGTGGCAGTAAGCGGCGCAGGCACGGCGAGCGGCGTGGGTGCGGTGAGTGGCGGGGTGTGGCGGTGAGGGGCGCAGATGCGGCAAGCGGAGCGGTCGCGGCGAGGGGCGTGAACGAGGCGAGCGGCGTGGGCGCGGTGGGCGCGGTGGGCGCGGTGGGCGCGGTGGGCGGTGAGGGTTGATGCGCGGGTGGGGCTACCGGAGGTGGGTGCGGCGGGATGAGCGGGCCGGCCGCGGCGGGTTCGGTGGGTAGGGGCGCGGCGGGGTGAAGGGGAGCGGAGCGCGGCGGGGTGAGGGGGAGCGGAGCGCGGCGGGGTGAGGGGGAGCGGAGCGCGGCGGGGTGAGGGGGAGCGGGGTGCGGCCGGATGAGGGGGAGCGGGGTGCGGCCGGATGAGGGGGAGCGGGTGTGGGTGGGTGAGGGCGTTCGCATTCGCCCGGCGGGCGCCGGGCGGTCTGGAGCCGGGGTGGCGTCGCGGGGACGGCATGGGGCGGGGTGTTGTGGTTGTGGGGCCGTGGGGCGTACCGGAAATTTTTTTGATCTTGTTTCGGGTGTGACGGAGAGGTTTCGGCGCGTCACGAGGACCGACCGAAAGGACTACCTCGCGTCGGCCGAAAGGGCTAGCCAAACCCGCCGAACGTACCGGTAGAAAACGGGCGCAAGCCGGACATGTGATGGCGGCCACGTCGTAACAGTCATTTACGGATCGATGGTTGTCATCTGTGCCGTCCGAAACATCCGTTCATTCGCGCTGGTCGGGTAACGGTTTGAAAACTTCCTTCACAACCTTGACAGCAGGGGGCCGTTAGTAAGAACTTTTACCGCGACAGTAAACAGTCCTTCCTGAAAGGGTGTCCGATGGCTGAGCCGGAGATGGACGGCACCGCGGGGACCGCGGTCGCTGCCCGCAACGGTGTGAGCCACGGGCCCGCCGACGGGGTGCTCGCACGGGTCAGGACGCTGCTGCCGGACTTCACCGGGGCGCTGCAACGGGTCGCCGAGCAGGTGCTCACCGACCCGGCGGCGGCCTCCCGGGCCACCATCGTCGAGCTGGCCGAGCGCAGTGGCACCTCGCCGGCGACGGTCACCCGGTTCTGCCGGGCGGTCGGTTTCGACGGGTACGCGGACCTCCGCCTCGGCATCGCGGCGGAGACCGGCCGGGCACGCTCGGCCGGGTGGACCGTGGACATCGGCCGGGAGATCCAGCCGAACGACCCGCTCGAACGGGTCCTCGGGCAGATCATGGCGGCCGACACCCGGGCCATGCACGACACCGCCTCGCTGCTGGACCTGCGCGAGGTGGAGCGGGCCGCGGTGGCGATCGCCGCCGCGCCGCGGGTGAACATCTTCGGCGCCAGCGGAAGCGCGCTGGTCGGCGAGGAGATGCAGTTCAGTCTGCACCGCATCGGCATCCCGGTGTGGGCCTGGACCGACGTGCACAACGGTCTGGCCAGCGCCGCGCTGTCGAGGCCCGGCGACGTCGCGCTCGGCGTCTCGCACAGTGGCGGGACCGGCGAGACGATCGAGCTGCTCGCGGAAGCGAACAGCCGGGGCGCCACCACGATCGCGCTCACCAGCTTCCCCCGATCCCCGCTGGCCGAGTTGGCGGACATCGTCCTGCTCACCGCCACCCAGGCGACGACCTTCCGGCCGGACGCGCTCAGCGCCCGGCATCCCCAGCTGGTCGTTCTCGACCTGCTGTACGTGGCCGTCGCACAACGCACACACGAACGTTCGCACGCCGCGTTCCAGCGCACCGCTCAGGCGGTGCACGGGCACAAGGCCGTGAAGGACAGCTGAACCCCTTTGAAAACGCATGAATTCCCCTCGGGAGGAAAAGTGAAGCGCAAGATCGCGGTCGCGGCGGCGCTCGCCGCGTCACTGCTCGGTGTGGCCGCCTGTAGCGGTGGCGACACTGACGAGGGCGCGACCTCGGCCACCGGCAAGGTGGACGGCGCCGGCAAGACCATCAAGGTCTGGCTCATGGTCGACGCCGAGACCAGCTGGAAGGACGTCGTGGACGACGCCTCCAAGCGGTTCACCGAGGCCACCGGCGCGCAGGTCAACGTCGAGTACCAGCAGTGGGCGAACCACCTGACCAAGCTGGACGCCACCCTGGCCGGTTCGGACGTGCCGGACGTGGTCGAGCTGGGCAACACCGAGTTCCCCAAGTACGTGTTCTCCGGCGGCTTCGCCGAGCTGAACAAGACCGACTTCGAGAACTCCGACACCTGGCTGTCCGGCCTGTCCGGCGCCTGTGAGTCCGAGGGCAAGACCTACTGCGTGCCGTACTACGCCGGTGCCCGCGTGATGATCTACCGCACCGACCTGTTCGACAAGGCCGGCATCAAGGAAGCCCCGAAGACGTACGCCGACTTCCTCTCCGCCCTGGACAAGGTGCAGACCGGCAACGCGTCGGACAAGAAGTTCAGCGCGATCTACATGCCGGGCCAGTACTGGTACGCCGCGATGTCCTGGGTCAAGTCGACCGGTGGCGAGATCGCGAAGAAGGAGGGCGACCAGTGGGTCGGGCAGCTGTCCAGCCCGCAGTCGCAGGAGGGCCTGCAGCGCTGGGTCGACATGACCAAGAAGTACTCGAAGGCCGACCCGACCAAGAACGAGAACGAGCAGGGCGCCATCGTCGCGCAGGGCTCGGCCGGCGCCTTCTACGGCAACGGCTGGGAGCAGGGCGTCGCTGAGGAGACCCGCAAGGACCCGAACGACCCGAACTCCGAGCTGGTCCCGACCAAGGTCAAGGGCAAGCTGGCCGCCGCCCCGCTGCCCGAGGTGCCGTCGTTCCTCGGTGGCTCGAACCTGGGTGTGACCGCGAAGAGCACCAACAAGGAGCTCGCCGCGCAGTGGGTCAAGTACTTCACCGACAGCAAGTCGATGGAGGGCCTGGTCAAGGCCAGCGCGCTGCCGAACGCCTCCTCGCTGATGGACAAGGCCGCCACCGACAACCCGAAGCTGGCCGCGGCCGCGCTGTCGGCGAAGAACAGCTGGTTCCCGCCGAACGCCGAGAAGTGGGCGGACGTGGAGAAGGCCAGCATCCTGCAGACCATGCTGACCGACGTGCTGACCGGTAAGAAGTCGGTGGCCGACGGTGCCAAGTGGGCGGACGAGCAGATCGCCGCCACGCTCAACGAGGCCTGACGACGCCTGTGCCGCCTGTTCGAGAGGACAGGCGGCACACCGCACTGGAGGATCATGATGCAAGCCGTCGACTCCCGGCCCGCACCGGCACCGGCGCCCGCTCCGGTGAGAACCGCCGACCGATCCAGGACGAGGAGTCGGCGGGACGCCCGGACCGCCTGGCTGCTCGCCCTGCCCACCCTGCTGATCCTGATCGGCATGCTGGGCTACCCGCTCTACCGCATGATCGTGCTGTCGTTCCAGAACATGCGGCTGAGGGAGCTGTTCAGCGGCGCGACCCCGCCGTGGGCCGGTTTCGACCAGTACGCCAAGGCCCTGACCGACGACGTGTTCTGGACCATCGTGGCCCGGACCGCCGCCTTCACCGCCGTCTCGGTCACCCTGTCGGTGACGGCCGGGCTCGGCATCGCGCTGCTGATGCGCCGGGTCCATGCCAAGGTCCGGATCTTCATGATGATCGCGATGATGTTCGTCTGGGCGCTGCCCCAGCTGGTCGCGGCGCAGGCGTTCCGGTGGCTCACCGACTCCGACTTCGGCGTGCTGAACTACCTGTTCGCGCAGGTCTTCGGCGACCAGTGGCTGAACCACAGCTGGTTCGTCAACCCCTGGGAGGGCTGGGCGGTGATCACCACGCTGGTGGTCTGGGCCGGCATCCCGTTCCTGGCGATCTCGCTGAGCGCGGGCCTCACCCAGGTGCCGAAGGAGCTGATCGAGGCCGCGACGGTGGACGGCGCCTCGGCCTGGCAGACGCTGCGCAACATCACCCTGCCGATCCTGAAGCCGCTGCTCACCATCGTCACCACGCTGTCGGTGATCTGGAACTTCGGCCTGTTCACCCAGAACTGGGCACTGCGCGACAGCCACCCGGAGCCGGTCTACCAGACGCTGGCGACCTACTCGTACACGCAGGCGTTCGGTCGTTCCCTGTACAGCTACGGCTCGGCGATCTCGGTGATCACCGTGCTGCTGATGCTCGGCGTGATGGTGTTCTACATCCGCCAGATGTTCAAGATCGGAGAGGTGGACTGATGGCCCGCCACGACGACGGTGTGGTCACCGTCGGACGCAGCCGGATCGGCTCGTTCTTCGCCAACACCGGGGGCATCGTCTTCGGCCTCGTCATGATCTTCCCGGTCTACTGGGTGCTGAACACGGCGTTCAAACCGGACGCCGAGGTACGGGCGTTCACGCCCACGTTCTGGCCGGAGAACCCGACCCTGGACAACTTCCGGTCGGCGCTGGGCGAGGAGCACTTCCTGCCGAGCATGCTCAACGGACTGATCATCACCGCGATGGCGGTGGCCGCCGCGCTGGTGGTGGGCTTCCTGGCGGCGCTGGCGATCGCCCGGTTCAGCTTCTACGGGCGCAAGGCGATCATCCTGGTCGTGCTGGCCGTACAGCTGGTGCCGTTCCTGGCTCTGCTGATTCCGCTCTTTCTCATGTTGCAGGGCGCGAACCTGACCAACACTCTGGTCGGTGTGGCCCTGGTCTATCTGGTTCTGCTGCTGCCGTACACGGTGTGGACTCTGCGTGGTTTCATCTCCGGAATCCCCCGTGAACTGGACGAGGCGGCCATGATCGACGGGTGCACCCGGGCCCAGGTGTTCTGGAAGATCATCCTGCCGCTGACCGGTCCCGGACTGGTCGCCACCTCGGTGTACGGGTTCATCCAGGCGTGGAACGAGTTCATCATCATCAACACGCTGAACGACCCGAACCACCAGAACCTGATGGCCTGGCTGCTGTACAACCAGACCGAACGCGGCACCGCCTGGGGCCCCCTCATGGCCGGTGCGATCATCACCTCGATCCCCGTGGTGGTGTTCTTCCTGATCATCCAGCGCAATATCGCCACCGGTCTGACCGCGGGCGCCGTCAAGGGTTGACCCGAAAGGATATCGATGTCTGCTATTTCGAACTCTGAGCTGGACCGGCGTAGCCTGCTGCGCCGTGCCGCGGCGGTCGGCCTGGCGGCGACCCCGGCGGTGGGCATGCTGAGCGCCTGTGTCGGTGGCGGCTCCGAGGAGACCACCGGCGACCAGGCCACCGGGACGAAGTCGGCGGACAACCCGCTCGGCATCGACCCGAAGGCGCCGGTCGAGATCGTCATCTTCGACGGCGGTCTGGGCACCAAGTACGCGACCGACGTGGACACTCCGATCTACACCAAGAAGTGGCCGGAGTCGAAGGTCAACTACTCGGCCACCCAGGAGATCGGGACGGTCATCCAGCCCCGGCTCAACGCCGGCGACGCCCCCGACATGATCAACAACTCGGGCGCGAAGATGATGGACTTCGGCGCCATCGTCGCGGCCGGGCAGGCCCAGGACCTGACCGACCTGTTCGCCGCCCCGTCCTTCGACATCCCCGGCAAGACGGTCGCCGAGACGCTGGTGCCGGGCGCCATCGAGCAGGGCACCTACAGCGGCAAGCCGTACGCGGTGAACTACGCGTACACCGTCTTCGGTCTCTGGTACAACAAGGCCCTGTTCGAGAAGAACAGCTGGACCGTGCCGACCACCTGGGCCGAGTTCACCGCCCTGTGCGACCAGATCAAGGCCAAGGGCATCGTGCCTTTCGGGTACGCGGGCGCCAACGCCGGCTACTACATGGTCCGCGCCCTGCTGACCAGCGCCGGCAAGATCGGTGGAGAGCAGGCCCTGAAGGACATCGACAACCTGAAGCCGGGCGCCTGGACCGCTCCGGCCGTCCTGGAGGCCGCCAAGGCCTGGGGCGAGATCGGCAACAAGTACCTGGACAAGTCGTTCCTCGGCCTCAAGCACACCGAGGTCCAGCTGCGCCAGAACCAGGACAAGGTCGCCTTCTACCCGTGTGGCTCCTGGCTGGAGAACGAGCAGGCCAAGGACACCCCGCCGGGCTTCCAGTACGCGGTGGCCGCGTACCCGAGCGTGACCGCCTCGGACGCGCTGCCGGCGACCGCGCTGAACGCCGCGGCCGGTGAGATCTACTTCGCCTCGTCGAAGGGCAAGAACCCGCGCGGTGGCATGGAGTACCTGCGGGTGATGCTCTCCAAGGAGGCCGCCCTGGAGTTCACCAAGCTCACCAAGTCCCTGACCGTGGTCGCCGGCGCTGCCGACGGCGTCGAGATCTCCCCCGGCCTGACCAGCGCCAACGACGCGATCAACAAGGCCGGCAAGGACGTCTTCATGGGCTACCTGTTCGACACCTGGTACAAGAAGCTGCACGACGAGTCGCTGAGCGCGATCAACGAGCTGATGTTCAAGGGTGGCGACGCGCAGAAGTTCGCCGACCGGATGGAGGCCGCCGCGCAGGCGATCGCCAAGGACTCCTCGGTCCAGAAGCAGACCCGTAGCTGATCAGCTTCGTCACGTTAGGTAGAGCGCCATGCGACGCGGTAAGTATCCCTTCATCATCGGCTTCCTCGCCGTGCCCGTGGCGCTCTACGCCACCTTCGTGGTGGCGGCCTACATCCAGACCTTCCAGCTGGCCTTCACCAGCTGGTCCGGGTTCGGGGCGATCAAGTACGTCGGCTTCGACAACTTCGTGAAGCTGTGGAACGACGAGCTGTTCTGGAAGTCGCTGCGCCACAACGGTTTCCTGCTGCTCCTGCTGCCGATCGTGACGATCGCCATCGCCCTGGTCTTCGCCTTCCTGCTGAACGTGGGCGGAGGGAGCAAGGGCGGGGCCACCCAGGGCGTACGCGGATCCAAGTTCTACCGGGTGATCTTCTTCTTCCCGCAGCTGATGGCCCTCGCCATCGTGGCGGTGATCTTCGGCCGGGTGTTCTCGTCGGACAAGAGCGGCATGCTCAACGGCCTGTTCCCGGACTCGTGGCAGCCGTGGCTGTTCCTGGCCGACGAGCGCTGGGCGCTGACCACCATCCTGGTGGTGCTGGTCTGGCAGGCGGTCGGCTTCTACGTGGTGCTGTTCTCGGCCGGCATGGGCTCGATCGAGCACGACATCTACGAGGCCGCGGCCCTGGACGGGGCCACCAAGTTCACCCTGTTCTTCAAGATCACGCTGCCGCTGCTCTGGAACACCATCCAGACCGGCTGGGTCTACTTGGGCATCGCCGCGTTCGACGCGTTCGCCCTGGTCAACATCATGACCGTGGACCGTGGCGGACCCGACGGGGCGACCTCGGTGCTGGCCATGATGATCTACCGCAACACCTTCGAATACTCCCAGGTCGGTTACGCCTCCGCGCTCGGCGTGGTGCTGTTCTTCCTGACCCTGACCTTCGCCGCGATGACCCTGCGGGTCACCCGCCGTGAAGCTGTCTGAGAGGCGCTGCCATGAGTAACGTGACCACCATGGACGCCCCGGTCAAGGCCGCGCCTCCGCAGGAGAAGGTCCATCGTGAGGTGAAGGCCTTCAACGGCCTCGCGCACCTCGCCCTGGTCGCCTGGGCGCTGGTGACCGCCGGCCCGCTGATCTGGGTGGTGCTGGCCTCCTTCAAGAGCAACACCGAGATCTTCCTGGGCGAGCCGTTCGCGCTGCCGGCCACGTTCTCGCTGGAGACCTACATCTCCGCGTGGGACCAGGCACACATCGGCCGCTACTTCCTGAACAGCGTCTTCGTGGTGCTGGTCAGCACGGCCGGCACCATGCTGTTCGGGTCGATGGCGGCGTACGTGCTGGCCCGGTACTCGTTCTTCGGCAACCGGATCATCTACTACCTGTTCGTCTCCGGGCTGGCGTTCCCCACGTTCATGGCGCTCGGGCCGCTGTTCCACATCCTCAAGAACATGGGGCTGCTGAACACCTACCACGGCCTGATCATGGTCTACATCGCGTACAGCCTGCCGTTCACGATCTTCTTCCTGGCCGCGTTCTTCAAGACGCTGCCGCACGAGATCGACGAGGCCGCGACGGTCGACGGCGCCTCGCACACCCGCAAGTTCTTCCAGATCATGATGCCGATGGCGAAATCCGGCCTGGTCAGCATCACGATCTTCAACATCGTCGGGCAGTGGAACCAGTACCTGCTGCCCCTGGTGATCATGCAGGGGCAGGGCGCCGACCAGAAGTGGGTGCTCACCCAGGGCATCGCCAACATCTCCACCCAGGCCGGCTACCACGCGGAGTGGTCGACGCTGTTCGCGGCGCTGACGCTGAGCATCATCCCGATGATCGTCGTCTACGCCATCTTCCAGCGGCAGATCCAGGCCGGCCTGACCGCCGGCGCCGTCAAGTAGGGCTCACCGCGGCATCGGGCCGGCGTCACCGCCGGCCCGCTCCGTCATCTCTGATTCAGATCGGCATTGGTGACGATCTGGAAAGCGAGAATCAGAACCAGCGTGATCTCGGCTGTCATCACCACTGCGGCCAGGACCGACACGTCGCCCCGGGATATGCGTACCGCGATTCCGGTGAATGCCGGAACGCAGAACACGATGAGGTCGACGCCGAGTTGAAAGACCTTGCGGGTACGGCGCCGGCGATCGGATCGGTGGGACGACTCCCAGCCGAACAGTTGCTGATCGGAATTGGTCGCCGCGGATAATCGAGGGCTCAGATCGGTGCGGATGTACCGGCCGATCGCCGAGATCTTCTCGTCGTTCACCAGGTATGTCCAGCCCAGGACGACACAGCAGGGCGCGAGCGCGAGCAGGAGGTCGTCGATCTGGGCCTGATGTGTGCCGACCCCGATCGCCGCGATTGAGGCGAGGGTGGCATAGATCAGATTGTCGCGCGTGCCGATGCGCTGAATCTGCTCCTCTTTGAGCCGTTCGTATTCGGCGATCAAGGCGTCCACATGCTCAGCCCCATCCGCGAAGGTCGAATGAACGGAGTCGCCGCGTACAGCGGAATCTCATTATCACCGATCAATTCGGCGATGGAGATCGAAAGCGGGTGGTTACTTTTTTCAGCCGGGCCGGGACCGGCTTGCCGGCCGGGCGACCGCCGAACTGTCATACCCAGGGATGAAGATGTCCCTGTGCTGATCGCGGTCGTCCCTGATCCCGGCGGCCGCGGAGGCGTCCTGGCGGAGCTGACCCCGGGCGGCCGGCCCCGGCATGCCGCCGATCTGGCGGCCGCGATCGCCGAGCGGGAGACCGCCGATCAGCCCCGCTGGGTCTGGAGCAGCACCGCGGACATCTACCCGGCGCTGCTGCGGGACGGGGTGCGGGTCGCGCGCTGCCACGACCTCGAACTCGCCGAGGCGCTGCTGTCCGGGCACGCCGGCCGCTGGGGTGAGCCGCGCGGGGTGGCCGCCGCGCTGGCGCGGATGCGCGGGCTTCCGGTGCCGCCGGACCGACTGCGGCCGGAGGCCGAGCCGCCGGGATTCGCGCAGGTCGCGCTCTTCGACGCGGTTCCGGCCGCGGCGGTGGGGATTCAGGACCTGATCGCGGTGTACGAGGAACAGGCTCGCCGGATCGCCGCGCTGGAGTCGCCCGGCCGTTTCCGGATGCTCGTGGCGGCCGAGTCGGCGGGGGCGCTGATCGCCGTGGAGATGGGCCGGGCCGGGCTGCCGTGGCGCGCCGACGTGCACGACCAGCTGTTGCGGGAGCTGCTCGGGCCGCCGCAGCCGGTCGGGCCGCCCCGGCGGCTGGCCGAGCTGACCGCCGAGATCAACGCCGCCTTCGGGACCCGCGGGCTGCACCCGGACTCGCCGGCCGAGGTGGTGAAGGCCTTCCACCGGGCCGGCATCGACGTGCCGAACACCCGGCGGTGGGTGCTGGGCCGGGTCGACCATCCGGCGGTGGCGCCGCTGCTGGAGTTCAAGGAGCTGTACCGGATCTGGACCGCGCACGGGTGGGCCTGGTGCGACGCGTGGGTGCGCGACGGCCGGTTCCGCCCGGAGTACGTGCCGGGCGGTGTCGTCTCCGGCCGCTGGGCGACCCGCGGCGGCGGCGCGCTGCAGGTGCCGAAGGTGGTGCGCCGGGCGGTGATCGCCGACCCGGGGTGGCGGTTCGTGGTGGCCGACGCGGGACAGCTGGAGCCCCGGGTGCTGGCCGCGGTCTCCGGGGACGCCCGGCTGGCCCGGGCCGCGGCGGCGGGTGACCTGTACGCGGCGCTGGCCACCGATTCGTTCGACGGTGACCGGGGCAAGGCCAAACTGGCGCTGCTGGGCGCGATGTACGGGCAGACCGGCGGCGACGCCGTCCCGGCCCTGGCCGTGCTGCGCCGGCATTACCCGACCGCTTTCGAGTACGTGGAGGCAGCCGCCCGCACCGGTGAGGCGGGCGGCCTGGTCCGGTCCTGGCTGGGCCGCACCTGCCCGCCGGCGTCCCGGGCCGGGCAGGACGCCGGGCTGGACCCGCCGGACGAGGCGGCTCCGCCGCCGGGCCGGGCACGCGGGCGATTCACCCGAAACTTCGTGATCCAGGCCACAGCCGCCGAATGGGCCCTGGTGCTGCTCGCGACGTTGCGGACCGCGCTGGAGGGCACCGCCGCCGAACTCGTCCTGTTCGTGCACGACGAGGTGGTGGTGCACTGCCCCGCTGAGCAGGCCGAGGCGGTGGTGGCGGCGGTCCACGAGTGCGCGCTCACGGCCGGCCGGTTGCTGTTCGGCGCCACCACGGTTCGTTTTCCTCTGGATGTCTCAGTGGTTGGTGCGTACTCCGACGCGAAGTGAAAAGGTGGGTATCGTTGACGGTCCGGCCGAGAGGCGCTGCAGCGGGCCCACCCGTCACGCTCGACCGGTGATCAACCCGAAACAAGGGCGCCTCCGACTCATATCGGAGGTGTTGGCGTTGACTCAGACCGTCATGCAGCTGCGTGAGATGCTCGCCGAGCGGGTCCTGGTGCTGGACGGCGCCTGGGGCACGATGCTTCAGGGCGCGAAACTCGCCCCGGACGATTACCGCGGCGAGATGATCCCCGAGGATCATCCGAAAGACGTCACCGGTGACCCCGACCTGCTGATCCTGACCCGGCCGGACGTGATCCTCGACGTCCACCGGCAGTACCTGGCGGCCGGTGCCGACATCACCACCACCAACACGTTCACCGCGACCGGTATCGCCCAGGCCGATTACGGGCTGGAGCACCTGGTCCGCGACATGAACGTGCAGGGCGCCCGGCTGGCCCGGCAGGCCGCCGACGAGGCGACCGCCCGGGACGGGAGGCCGCGGTTCGTGGCCGGGTCGGTGGGCCCGCTCAACGTGACCCTGTCGCTGTCGCCGAAGGTCGAGGACCCGTCGTACCGCGCGGTCACCTACGACCAGGTCAAGGCGACGTACGCCGAGCAGATGTCGGCGCTGGCCGAGGGCGGCGTCGACCTGTTCATGATCGAGACGATCTTCGACACGCTGAACGCCAAGGCGGCCGTCGCGGCGGCCCGCGAGGTCGCCCCGGAGATCCCGCTGTGGATCTCGGTGACGATCGTGGACCTCTCCGGCCGGACCCTCTCCGGCCAGACCGTGGAGGCCTTCTGGCGCTCCATCGAGCGGGCCCGGCCCCTGGTCGTCGGGGTGAACTGTGCGCTCGGCGCGGCCGAGGCCCGCCCGCACGTCGCCGACCTGGCCCGGTTCTCCGACACGTTCGTGGCCTCGCACCCCAACGCCGGGCTGCCCAACGCGTTCGGCGGGTACGACCAGACCCCGGCCGAGACCGGTGAACTGCTCGCCGGGTTCGCCGCCGACGGCCTGGTCAACATCGTCGGAGGCTGCTGCGGCACCACCCCGGCACACATCGCCGCCATCGCGACAGCGGTCCAGGGCGCGGCCCCGCGGGTGATCGACCCGCCCGCGCCGACCACCCGGTTCAGCGGCCTGGAGCCGTTCGCGATCGGCCCGGACACCGGCTTCGTCATGATCGGCGAGCGCACCAACGTGACCGGTTCGGCCAAGTTCCGCCGGCTGATCGAGGCCGACGACCACCAGGCCGCCGTCGACGTGGCCCTGGAGCAGGTGCGCGGCGGCGCCAACCTGCTCGACGTCAACATGGACGCCGACCTGCTCGACAGCGAGCGGGCGATGACCACCTTCCTCAACCTGATCGCGACCGAGCCCGAGGTGGCCCGCATCCCGATCATGATCGACAGCTCGAAGTGGTCGGTCCTCGAAGCCGGCCTCAAATGTGTCCAGGGCAAGGGCGTGGTCAACTCGATCAGCCTGAAGGAGGGCCCCGAGGCCTTCCTGGAGCACGCCCGCCAGATCCGGGCCTTCGGCGCCGGAGCCGTGGTGATGGCCTTCGACGAGCAGGGCCAGGCCGACACCACCGAACGCAAGGTCGAGATCTGCGCGCGCGCCTACGACCTGCTCGTCGAGGACGGTTTCGACCCGACCGACATCATCTTCGACCCGAACGTGCTCGCGGTCGCCACCGGCATCTCCGAACACAACGGGTACGCCAAGAACTTCCTCGAAGCCCTGCCGCTGATCAAACAACGGTGCCCCGGCGCCCGTACCAGCGGTGGCATCTCGAACCTGTCCTTCGCCTTCCGGGGCAACGACGTGGTGCGCGAGGCCATGCACTCGGCGTTCCTGTTCCACGCGGTCAAGGTCGGCCTGGACATGGGCATCGTCAACGCCGGCCAGCTCGCAGTCTACGAGGACATCCCCGCTGACCTGCTGGAACTCGTCGAGGACGTGATCTTCGACCGTCGGGAGGACGCCACCGACCGTCTCGTCACCTTCGCGTCCACGGTCACCGGCTCCGGCGCCAAGCGTGAGGTCGACCTGTCCTGGCGTGACGCGCCGGTCGAGAAACGGCTCAGCCACGCCCTGGTGCACGGCATCGTCGACTTCATCGAAGCGGACACCGAGGAGGCCCGGCAGACTCTGTCCCGGCCGCTCGACGTCATCGAAGGCCCGCTGATGGACGGCATGGGCATCGTCGGCGACCTGTTCGGCTCCGGCAAGATGTTCCTGCCGCAGGTGGTCAAGAGCGCCCGCGTGATGAAACGGTCGGTCGCTTATCTGCTGCCCTTCATGGAGGACGAGAAGCAAGCCGGCTCCCGCGGCCAGGGCAAGGTGGTGCTCGCCACCGTCAAGGGCGACGTCCACGACATCGGCAAGAACATCGTCGGCGTGGTCCTCGGCTGCAACAACTACGAGGTCATCGACCTCGGCGTGATGGTGCCCACCGCCAAGATCCTGGAGACCGCGATCGCCGAGGGCGCCGACGCCATCGGCCTGTCCGGCCTGATCACCCCGTCGCTGGACGAGATGGTCGCGGTCGGGGCCGAGATGCAGCGCCGGGGCCTCAAGGTCCCGTTGCTGATCGGCGGCGCCACCACGTCCAAGCAGCACACCGCGGTCCGGATCGCCCCGGCGTACGACGGATCCACCGTTCACGTGCTGGACGCCTCCCGGGTCGTCGGGGTGGTCTCCGACCTGCTCGACCCGGACCGCGCGGTGAAGCTCGACGAGGCCAACCGGGACGAGCAGCAGCGGCTCCGCGAGCAGCACGAGAAGCGGCACTCGCAGCCGCTGCTCACCCTGGCCCAGGCCCGCGCCAACCGGGAGAAGGTCGACTTCCAGGACCTGCCCACCCCCCGATTCACCGGGGTACGCGAGGTCGCGCCCACCATCGCCGAACTGCGCGCCATGATCGACTGGCAGTTCCTCTTCCTGGCCTGGGAACTCAAGGGCAAGTACCCGGCCATCCTGGACCAGCCGGTCGCCCGTGAACTGTTCGACGACGCCAACACCATGCTCGACCAGATCATCGCGCAGGGCTCGTTCCAGGCTCGTGGCGTCTACGGCTTCTGGCCGGCACACGCCGACGGCGACGACATCCTGCTGGCGAACGGGGCGTCCTTCCCGATGCTGCGCCAGCAGACCGAGAAGCCGGCCGGGCGTGCCAACCGGTGCCTCGCCGACTATGTCGGCCCGGCCGGCTCGGGTGACCACCTGGGCGGTTTCGCGGTGGCCATCCACGGCGCCGACAAGCTGGCCGCTCGCTATGAGGTCGAACACGACGACTACCGGGCCATCATGGTCAAGGCGCTGGCCGACCGCTTGGCCGAGGCGTTCGCCGAATATCTGCACCTGAAGGCCCGCCGCGACTGGTTCGAACCGGACGCGCAGCCGGTCCTGGCGGATCTGCACGCCGAACGGTTCCGCGGCATCCGCCCGGCCCTCGGCTACCCCGCCTGTCCCGACCACAGCGAGAAGCGCGACCTGTTCGAGCTGCTCGGCACGTCGGCGATCGGCGTAGGCCTGACCGAGTCGTTCGCGATGACCCCGGCCGCCGCCGTCAGTGGCCTGATCTTCGCCCACCCCGACGCGAAATACTTCACCGTCGGCCGCCTCGGCAAGGACCAGATCGAGGACTACGCCACCCGCCGCGGCATCCCGGTCGACGAGGCCGAACGCTGGCTGCGCCCCAACCTGGCCTACTCGATCGACTGACCGCCCACCGGCCGGCCCGGCGAGCACCCGCGGTCGCACAGCCCCACGCTCGCCCACCACCCGAACCGGCCTCGGCTCCGGGACCGGCCTCGGCTCCGGGACCGGCCTCGGCTCCGGGACCGGCCTCGGCTCCGGGACCGGCCTCGGCTCCGGGACCGGCCTCGGCCCCGGCCCCGGCCCCGGCCCCGGCCCCGGCCCCGGCCCCGGCCCCGGGACCGGAACCCTCGGCGCGTGCGGCGGCCCCCACAGCCGCCGCCCGCCGGGCCCATGCCGAGACTGTCCGTGCGGCGCCCTCGTGGCCCGCACCGGCGCGGCCCGTTTCACCGCGCTCGTGCGCGCGCCGGCCGTGACATCTCGGCTGGTGCGCATTCCGGTCGTGTCATCGTGGTTCGTGCACGCCGGTCGTGTCATCGTGGTTCGGGTGCGCCGGTCGTGTCATCGGGGTTCGTGCACGCGCCGGCTGGGGCATCGCGGCCCGTGCGGGCCGTTTCGGCCGGAACCCTCCGGGCATCCGCGAAGTATGCGAGCACTGACCTGGCAAGGCACCGGCAAAGTCGCCGTGGAGACCGTCCCCGACCCGAGGATCGAAGAACCGACAGACGCCATCGTGCGGATCACCTCCACCGCCATCTGCGGCTCCGACCTGCACCTCTACGACGTACTCGGGATGTATCTGGATCCGGGCGACGTGCTCGGGCACGAGCCGATGGGGATCGTAGAGGAGGTCGGCGCCGGGGTGACCCACATCCGCCCGGGAGACCGGGTGGTGATCCCGTTCAACATCTCGTGCGGGCAGTGCTGGATGTGCACCCGCGGCTTCTACGCCCAGTGCGAGACCACACAGACCCGGTCGCAGGGCACCGGCGCGTCCCTCTTCGGATACACCAAGCTTTACGGCCAGGTGCCGGGTGGGCAGGCTGAATTCCTGCGGGTGCCGCAAGCCCACTTCGGGCCGATCCGGGTGCCGGAGGGGCATCCCGACGAGCGCTATCTGTTCCTCTCCGACGTGCTGACCACCTCGTGGCAGGCGGTGCGGTACGCCGATGTCGAACCGGGCGACACCGTCCTGGTCACCGGCCTCGGGCCGATCGGGCAGATGTCCGCCCGGATCGCCCGGCACCTGGGCGCGGGCCGGGTGATCGCGGTGGACAGCGTGCCGGAACGGCTGGCCATGGCCGAACGCAACGGCATCGAGACCCTCGACATGCGGACGGTCGAGGACGTCCCCGACGCGGTCCGCCAGCTCACTCACGGCCGTGGCGCCGACCGGGTGATCGAGGCCGTCGGCATGGAGGCGCACGGCTCGCCGCTCCAGTCGGCCGCGATGAAGGCCGCCGGGCTGCTTCCCGACCCGCTGGCCCGGAAAGCCACCGAGACCATCGGCGTCGACCGGATGGCCGCGCTGAACACCGCCTTCGGCGCGGTCCGCCGGGCCGGCACGGTCTCCATCATCGGGGTGTACGGCGGCAACGCCGACCCGGTCCCGATGATGGATCTCTTCGACAAGGGCGTCACCCTGCGCATGGGCCAGGCCCACGTGAAGCGCTGGGTCGACGACATCATGCCGCTGCTCACCGGTCACGACGACCCGTTGGGTGTGGACGACCTGGTCACCCACCGGCTGCCGTTGGAGGACGCGCCGCGGGCCTACGACATGTTCAAGCAGAAGGACGACGGCTGTATCAAAGTCGTCCTCAAGCCCTGACGCCGCTCGCCCTACTTGCTGGCCCAGACGTCCAGGTTGAGTTTCTCCAGGAGGCTCGGGATGAACAGGCCGGCGATCGAGAGCAGTGAGATGGCCGTGAAGACGGTGCGCAGGATGACGACCTCGACCTTGCCGCCGACCTTCACGGCCATCTTGTTCGGGATGCCGATCATCATCCACATACGACGTTTGATCGGGATCGGCCAGAGGATGGGCACACCGTTCTTGGTGATCATGTCGCCCAGGATGTGGACGAAACAGCCGACGCCGACAGCCATCCCCAGCAGCGGATAGCCACGGTTGCCGTCCAGGTTCGCGGCGGTGAACCAGGCGATCAACGCCGACGCCAGGGTCACGATCACCCAGCCGGCCCGCTCCGCCCACTTGTCGAAGAGCCCGCGCAGTGCCAGACCGGCCATGAAGAAGACGATGCCGACGACGGCCCACTCGCCGTACTTCGAGGCCAGTGTGGTGGTGCCCCAGCCGATCAGCAGACAGAACGGGATGGTGTGAGTGAACGTGCGGTGGCCGTTGTTGCGCCGCGGATCCCGGCTGAGCTTGGTCGCCGTGTAGACGCCCAGGGAGAACTTCTCCACCACCTCGGCCACGAACAGCGAGGCCACCCCGAACGTCCGGGCGACGGTCGCCCCGCCCTGATTCTTCGTCACCTTGCCGGACAGGTCGAGGTCGGGCAGAAGCGCGCCACCGGCGCAGATCGCCGTGCCGACGGCCACCTCCAGCGGCGACTGACTCACGTTGGCGAACTGGTCGAGCGCCCAACTGCCGGCCAGCCAGGCGGCCGAACCCGAGAGCGCGTGCGACGGACCCATCATCTGCGTTGTCCCTCCCCGAACAAAACTGCGCAACTCTCGCAGAGCCGGGGATGAAGATCAACGTCTGGGGGAGCGTGTCGCACGTGGGGTCGGCCACCCGACAGTCGTCGATCATCGGTGATGTCCGTGGCCGAACGAGTACTCCGGGCGCCACCGGCCGTACCTCGCGTGCTTGAAAAGGCCGACGACCAGGAACGTCAGTGGAATCGCCGGCCAGTAGAACGCGGCCCCGGACAGCATCCACAACGCCGTCATGACACCGGCGGCGATCAGGATGAAACTCGCGTGCCGGCGCAGCGACCGGCGCGTCGAGGGCGCCTTGACGAGTGCCCGCCGTCCGGCGCCGGGCAGGTCGGCGGTGAGAGCGGTGAGCTCGTCACCGAACTTGGCGGCATAGGCCGCGGCCAGCCGCTCCTCACCCTCGGTCAGGTCGAGGCGGCCCTCGCCGATGGCGGCGCGCAGGATCTCGGCGACGGTCTCCCGCTCGGCGTCGGACGTGCGCAGCCGGGTCGTCACAGTTGACATCTGATGCTCCTCAGTTCGGGGGTCGCTGTCCGCACACCAGAGTCCCGCTCGAGCGGGCTTCGCGCGTCGGCCCGGCGGAGCATTCGTTCGGCGTAGATTTCCGCCGGATCCGATCTTCGGCGTACGCCCGGGGGAGTAGACGGTCCATGGCGGATCGGCCCAGGGGCGTACCGGAAAACCCTTCTCCGCTCCGATGCCGGTGGCGTACGAGCTCACGTAGTTTCGTGGCCATGAGGCACACAGGCGGTCACACCCCGTGGGCACAGGGCGTCGACTGGGCGTTCCCGGGCCCGGGCCGGCAGAGCCGGCGGCGTAGGCGACACGCCGACTGGCCGCCCGGCGCCGTCATCGTGGCGTCGATCTTCCACCTGGCCGGCACCGACGATCTCGCCGATCGCGGAGGGTTCCACCTCGCGTTCAGCCCGGCGGTCTACGCGCTGCTGCTGATCGGCCCGGTCGCGCTGTTCTGGCGGCGGAAGGCGCCGATGGCGGCGTTCGCCGTCGGCGCGGTCGCCTCGCTGATCGTCGCGACCAGGGCCGAGCCGCACTGGACATACGCGGTGGCCCCCGCCATGGCCCTGTTCACCCTGGCCCGGCAGGGCCGGCGAACCGCCGCGTGGATCGCCGCCGCGGTGGCCTGGGCCGCCTACCTGGTGATCACCGGGGCCCTCGCCGGGCCGCTCGGGCTGCCCGGCGGAGTCGGCGTCGGCCCCCGTGAGCTGCTGCTGGCCGCGGTGGGCACGGCCGGCACGGTGCTGGCCGGCATCTTCTCCGAGTCCCACCGCGAGCGGCTGTCCGTCCTGGCCCGCGCCCGCGAGGAGGAGCAGCGTGCCAGGACCGAACAGAAACGGAGGCAGGAGTCGGAGGAACGGTTGCTGATGGCACAGGAGTTGCATGACGTCCTCGGCCATCACCTGTCATTGATCAACGTGCAGGCGGGGGTGGGGCTGCACTTGATGGACAGCCGGCCGGAGCAGGCGCGTGAGGCCCTGACCGCGATCAAGGCGGCGAGTGCGGAGGCGTTGCGCGAGGTGCGTTCCGTGCTGGGCGTGCTCCGCCGGGAGGGCGAGGCCGCGCCACGGCAGCCCACGCTGGGGCTGACCCGTCTGACCGACCTGACCACCGATGCCGGTTTCCCGGTGACCACCCGCACCACCGGCTGGCCACGTGCACTGCCGGCCGAGGTGGACCGGGCCGCCTACCGCATCGTGCAGGAGGCCCTGACCAACGTCCGCCGGCACGCCGGCCCGTCGCCGTCGGTGCTGCTGGAGATCGCCTACGAGAGAGACGCCCTGACCTTGACGATCACCGACACGGTGTCCGGTCCGTCATCGGTGCTCGAGCGCCCGTCTGAACTCGGTGCCGCGCCAACATCTGGTTCCACGCCGGGATCTGGTTCCGCGCTCGCATCGGGTTCCGCGCTCGCATCGGGTTTTACGCTGGGACATGGTTCCGCGTCCGGATCTGTCTCCGTCTCGGCACCCGGTGCCGCCTCGGGGACGGGCGCCGGGGACGACGAGGGCAACGGGATCACCGGAATGCGTGCGCGGGCCGAGAGTCTCGGCGGCCGGTTCTCTGCGGGGCCACGGCCGGATGGTTGCGGCTTTCTGGTCACTGCCACGCTGCCCGCGCCGTCTCCATCCACCTTCGATCAGTCGGGCACCTTCCCTGCCCCTGAGCATGCCGCCGATGCGAGTGGTCCAGGTCGCGACGGTGAGGGATCCGGTGATGGGTGGGCCGGAGATGGGGGATCTGGCGGTGGGTGGGCCGGGGATGGGGGATCCGGTGGTGGGTGGGCCGGAGATGGGGGATCCGGTGGTGGGTGGGCCGGGGATGGGAGATCCGGTGGTGGGTTGGTCGAGGGCGGGGGATCCGCCGGTGAGGGGAGTTCGGACAGCCGGAGCGGATTCGGTGGGCTGGGGGATTCCTGTGCGGGACGGGGGAGCGGTGATGTCGGCGGTTCGAGTGCGGGCGGCGGAGTTGGCGGCGTCGTGCGTGGGCGGTCGGGCCCGCGATGGTGGAGCGGGCGTGAGCGGGCCGGTGGGAGAGGGTGACCGATGATCTCGGTGGTTCTGGTCGATGATCAGGCGCTGGTGCGGGCCGGGTTCCGGGCTCTGCTCGACGCCGAGCCGGATATCGACGTGGTGGGGGAAGCGGCTGACGGGCTGCGAGCCGTGGAAGTGGTGCGGGCGGCTCGGCCCGATGTCGTTCTGATGGATATCCGGATGCCCGGAGTGGACGGTCTCGAAGCCACCCGGCGGATCGCGGCCGAGGCTGAGCTGGCGGCTACCCGGGTGGTCATTCTTACTACGTTCGAGCTGGACGAGTATGTGTTCGAGGCGTTGCGGACCGGGGCATCGGGGTTTCTCGTCAAGGACACCGAGCCGGTGGAACTCCTGCGGGGGATCCGGGCGGTCGCGGCGGGAGACGGGCTGCTCTCGCCGAGTGTCACCCGGCGGGTGATCGGCTCCTTCGTGACGTCGGCGGCGGCTCAAGGGCGGCAACCGGAGCCGCCCCGCGAACTGGAACAGCTCACCGATCGGGAACGGGAGGTGCTGGTACTGGTAGCTGAAGGGCTGTCCAACGACGAGATCGCGGGGCGGCTGGTGATCAGTCCGGCCACCGCGAAGACACACGTCAGCCGGACGATGATCAAGCTGGGTGCGCGGGATCGGGCTCAGCTCGTCGTCTACGCCTACGAGGCCGGGCTGATCCGTCCGGGGTGGATGACCGGATGAGACCCGTCAGATGCCGGGGATCATCGGCTCGCCCGGCGCGGCGAACCAGGCCGGGGCGTCCAGCGGCAGGGCGGTGCGGATGCGGTGCCGGGCATAAGGGCTGAGGTCCGGCAGGCCGTCCAGCGGGAACCAGCCGACGGCCAGGGACTCGGTGTCGTTGACGCGGGCGGTTCCGGTGAGCGGGCGGCAGCGGTACCAGGAGTTGACCATGTGGCAGAGGTCGCCGTTCGGGTAGGTGACCTCGTGCAGGGCGATCCCGGCCAGGCGCTGGATCTCCACCCGCACGCCGGTCTCCTCCTCCACCTCACGGATCACCGTGTCGGCCGGCTGCTCGCCGGGGTCCATCATGCCGGCCACCAAGGTCCACCGGCCGGTGTCGCTGCGCTGATGCAGCAGGATCTCGTCGCGGTCGTTGAAGATCACCGCGGACACCGTCGGGAACATGATGAGACCGGAGCCGACCTTGCCGCGGAGCTCGGTCACGTAGGGGGAAGCGGGCACGCCCCGAACCTAGCGCTCGGCGGCAATACCGGCTCCGGTCGCGGCCAGGACGACCCGGTCGCGGCCGGTGGCCTTCGCCTCGTACAGCGCGCGGTCGGCGGCGTCGAGCAGTGTTTCGGGAGTGGGTGCGATGAGGGCGGCGGCGCCCACCGAGACCGTCACCGACAGCAGTGTGCCGCCGGCGTCGACCGGAAGACCGGCGGTGGCGGAACGCAGGCGTTCGGCGAGAACCAGCAGGTCACCGGCTGTGGTGTGCGGGGCCAGAACGGCGAACTCCTCGCCCCCGTACCGGGCGATGACGGTGCCGGCCCGGGCGGCGGTGAGCAGCCGGCGGGAGACCTCGCACAGGACGGCGTCGCCGGCCGGGTGGCCGTGGCTGTCGTTGATCCGTTTGAAATGGTCCACGTCGATCATCAGCAGGCCGAGTCCGTGGCCGATGCGGGTGGCCCGCCGGCATTCGAGGGCGAGCACCTCGGTGAGGTGGCGGCGGGTGCGCAGGCCGGTCAAACCGTCGGTGATCGCGGCCCGGCGCTGGGCCGCCACCAGGCCCGCCATCCGGGCGAGGACGAGCAGGAACATCACCGCACAGGCGCCGCTGATCAGCGGTACGCTGACCGGTTCGCCGCGCAGCCACTGGATGAACTGCACGACGGGGGCGATCAGGACGGCCACCGCGAGGACGGCCAGACGGATCGGGGACGCGTCCGGGACAGCGGAGTCGGTGCGCTGGTCGAAACGGCGGATGCCGGGATGCAGGGCGGCGCCGCCGATCAGACCGAGCGACAGCATCCAGAGGGTGTCGAGGGACGCCTCGACCACGGCTCCGCCCTCGGCGATGGCGGTCGCCGCGTAGGCGGTGTCGACCCCGAGCATCAGGGTGAGGCTGCTCAGCACCAGGTACAGCACCGGCCCGCGGGTGCCGGCGCCCATCACCAGGCGGACGGCGAGAATCAACAGCATCAGATCGAGGACCGGATATGCGGACTGGGTGAGTTTCGCGTTGAGCGGCAGTTCCGAGTCCGCGGTGAGCGGTTCGATCACGTAGATCCAGCTGAGCAGCCCGGCACTGATCGCGACGACGAGGGCATCGATGGCACTGGGCAGGTCCCAGCCGGGGGTGCGCCGCCGGATGAACAGCAGGATGGCGCCGACGACGAGCAGGTAGTAGGTGAAGTAGAGCAGGTCGGCGGGGGTGGGTTCGAGGAACTCGCCGGACAGCCAGTCGTCGGCGACGGTGAGGCTGTCGGCGGCGGCGTAGAACACCTGGCCGGCGGCGAGCAGGTGCCAGCCGGCCCGGTGGGCGGGCCGGTACCGCCGGATGCCGTACCAGATCATGGTCGGTGTGGCGATGCTGACGACCATGTACGGCGCCACCGCGATCAGGTAGGAGTCGGCGTCGCTGAGGAGCACCCGCAGCACGACACAGGCCGTCACTGTGATGAGCCAGACGATTCCCGGCCGGGCAGAAGGCATACCGAAGCTTCTCCGGGGCAGGGTGCAGAACGGGTGCGGAACGGAGGCGGCCCGGTTTCGGATCCGGTCGGGGCTTACCTGGTTGACACATCGGCGTGACAGTCTCAGGGTGATCGACTGGTGTCGGTGAGTGGAAGTGCGGTGGAGGCGGACTTGTCGGAGCGGGTGCGGCTGGAGCAAGCGGATTCCGGGGAGTCGCCGTGGCGGGCCTGGGGGCCCTATCTCGCCGAGCGGGCCTGGGGGACCGTCCGGGAGGACTACAGCGAGCACGGCACCGCCTGGGACTACTTTCCGCACGATCATGCGCGTTCCCGGGCGTACCGCTGGAACGAGGACGGCATGGCCGGCCTCTGCGACGACCGGCAGACGTTCGCCTTCGCGCTGGCCCTGTGGAACGGGCGCGATCCGATCCTCAAAGAGCGGATGTTCGGCCTCGGCGGCGACGGCGGCAACCACGGCGAGGACGCCAAGGACTACTGGTGGTACCAGGATTCGACACCCACCCACTCGTGGATGCGGTGGCGCTACCACTATCCGCAGGACGAGTTCCCGTACGAGCAGCTGGTCCGGGTGAACGGGCAGCGGTCCCGCACCGAGGGCGAGTACGAACTGGTCGACACCGGGATCTTCGATCACGACCGGTTCTGGGCGGTGACCGTCGACTACGCGAAGGCGAGCCCGACCGACGTCTGTATCGCGATCACCGTCAGCAACCGTGGGCCGGATCCGGCGGTGCTGCACGTGCTGCCGACGCTGTGGTTCCGCAACACCTGGGCGTGGGGGCTGCCGAACCGGCAGAAACCGGCGATGACCGGCACCCCGGGACGGCTGGCGGGGCGGCACCGTTCGCTCGGCCACATCACCCTCGACGGGGCGGGCTCCCCGGTGGCGCTGATGTGCGACAACGAGACGAACTCGCAGCGCCTGTGGGGTCTGCCGGGTCGCAGCCAGTACCCGAAGGACGGCATCAACGACCACCTGATCCACCGCTCACCGACCGTCAACCCGGCTGGTACCGGGACCAAGGGAGCACTGCACTACCGGCTGTGGATGGGGGCGGGCGAGACCCGTACCATCCGGTTGCGGTTGACCCGGAGTGATCACCCGCAGCCGTCCGCGGACCTGGGGGACGGCTGGGCCGCGGTGATGCGGGACCGGCTGGCGGAGGCCGACGCGTTCTTCGGCGAGGTGCTTCCGGAGGCCGCGACCGGGGCGGAGCGGGAGGTGGCCCGGCAGGCGGTGGCCGGGCTGATGTGGGGCAAACAGTTCTACCACTTCGATGTGAAGCAGTGGCTGAACGGCGATCCGGGCACACCGCCACCGCCACCGGGCCGCCGGTACGGGCGTAACAACGGCTGGTCGCACATGAACAGCTTCGACGTGATCAGCATGCCGGATCCGTGGGAGTACCCGTGGTACGCCGCCTGGGACCTGGCCTTCCACTGTGTGAGCATCGCCCGGGTCGACCCGGGGTTCGCCAAGTCGCAGCTGCTGTTGCTGCTGCGGGAGTGGTATATGCACCCCAACGGGCAGATCCCGGCGTACGAGTGGTCGTTCTCGGACGTGAACCCGCCCGTACACGCGTGGGCCGCTCTTCAGGTCTTCCATATCGACGGCGGGCGGGACTTCGGCTTCCTGTCCCGGGTGATGCACAAGCTGCTGCTCAACTTCACCTGGTGGGTGAACCGTAAGGACGTCGGCGGCAACAACGTCTTCGAGGGCGGCTTCCTCGGGCTGGACAATGTCGGACCGTTCGACAGGTCGGCCGCGCTGCCGGTGGCCGGGGTGCTGGAGCAGTCCGACGGCACCGGGTGGATGGCGATGTACGCCCTCAACCTGCTCGACATGGCGATTCTGCTGGCCCTGCACGACCGGGCCTACGAGGACATGGCCACCAAGTTCTTCGAACATTTCACCTACATCGCGGAGGCCGCCTACCGGCAGGGCCTGTGGGACGAGGAGGACAGCTTCTTCTACGACGTGCTGCGCCTGCCGGACGGCCACCGGGTGCCGTTGAAGGCCCGGTCGATCGTCGGGCTGCTGCCGCTGGCCGCTACCACCCGGCTCACCTCGGAGACCTTGAACCGGCTGCCGGAGATCAGCGCGCGGGTCCGGTGGATGCTGCACCACCAGGGCGAATTCGGTGACGTGATCAGCGCCCGGCGGCTGGGCGGCGCGGACCGCCGCCAGCAGCGCCTGCTGTCCATGGTCGGTCAGGATCAACTGCTGCGGATCCTGGCCAGGTTGCTGGACCCGGAGGAGTTCCTTTCGCCGTACGGGCTACGCACGCTGTCCCGATCCCACCTGGAGAAGCCGTTCACCGTGTCACTGGGCGGTTCCGACTTCACCGTCGGGTACGAGCCGGCCGAGAGCACCAGCGGACTGTTCGGCGGCAACTCGAACTGGCGCGGCCCGGTCTGGATGCCCGTCAACTACCTGCTCGTTCAGGCCCTGCGGGAGTTCGCCGAGTTCTACGGTGAGGACTTGAAGGCGGAGTATCCGACCGGCTCGCAGTGCAAGGCGGGGCTCGGTGAGATCGCCGACGACCTGTCCCGTCGCCTGATCGGCCTGTTCGTGCCGGACGAGTCGGGGCGCCGGCCGATCTACGGGGCCACCGAGCTGTTCCAGACGCATCCCGACTGGAAGGACCTCATCGTCTTCCCGGAGTACTTCAACGGCGACGACGGGGCCGGGCTGGGGGCCTGGCATCAGACCGGGTGGACCGCTCTGGTCATCGATCTGGTGTTCAATCTGCGCACATCCCCGGGCCGGCCATGACGGGGAGAAGACATGATCAAGTACTTCCTGATCGCGGCCCTGCTGGCGGCCGGCGGCTGTGCCGGGCGGGGTGTTGAGCCGGCCGGCACGGAGAGCGCGGCACCGCAGGGCGCGGCCGAGACGTTGACGGCGGCCTCGGCGGCCCTGCAGAGGGAGACCTTCCGGACGACGGTGGATCTCGGGCAGGCCGGCACCATGACGGGCGTGTCCGACCCGGCGGGTAAGAACGGCGAGATGGTGCTGAAGACCCCGATGCCCGGCAACCAGATGACCACCACCGTCCGGATCGTCGCCGGGGTGACCTATGTGAAGGTCAAACTGGCGAAATCGGCCGGCATGCCGGGCCTGGACGGCAAGAAGTGGCGCAAGATCGATAACCCGGCGGCGGCCGGCTCCACCGAGGCGGCCGAGGCGCTGGCGGCCGCCACCGAGGTGCGATGGGTGGACGGGGACACCGTCGAGGGCACCGTCGACGCGGCGAAGTCGGTCGAGGCGATGGGTGTCGGCAAGGACGCGGTGGGCAAGATGTCCAGCACGATGGTGCCGTTCGAGGCCAGCTTCGACGTGCTGGGCCGGCTGGCGGAGTACCGGTTCGAGATGCCGGCGATCGGCTCGGCGGAACCCTTCGAGATGGTCACCACCTACTCGGACTTCGGCACTCCGGTCAGCGTGAAAGCCCCGGCCGCCAAGGACGTGACGACTTAGGCCCGCCGCGCGGAGAGCGCGACGGGAAAGGCTAGGCGGCCCGGCTGACGATCACCTCGGCCACGTGGCGCAACTGCTCGTGGTCGGGGTGGAAACCGGCGGCGATGTCCGGGTGCAGGCCCGCCTTCGCCTGCTCCAGCAGCATCGAGGTGACCTGCTCGACGTTCTCCCCGGCGTAGTGCTCCTCGACCTTCACGGTCGCCGCCTGCAGAGCGGAACTGAGCTGCTCCTCCAGGGGGCCGCGCAGTTTCCGCTCCACCGGGGTGAGCGTGCTGGGGTCGAGAGTGACATGAGGCTCGGACACGGTGCGCCTCCGGATGGCAGCGACTTGGTCAGCGACGCGAGCCCGATACCCGAACATCCGCCGACGGTAACCCCCGCGGGTCATCCCCGCCCGCGTTTCACCTCGAAGAAGTAGTCGATGCTGCTCAGAGCCGCCGTGGAGTCCCAGATGACCAGCCCGTCGGCGGGCGACGGGACCTCGCCGATGACCGGCCCGTGCAGCCCGCGCGCCGAACCCTCCAGGTGCAGCACCGGCGACCCGATCCCCGGCCCGGCCAGCGCCATCGCCGTCTCGTGCGACTCCTTCACGGTGTCGTCCCAGGCGGCGTCGCCGAGCACGGTCTCCGGGTGGGTCACCCCGGCGGCCTCCGCGGCGGCCGCCACCACCTCGTCGCTGAGCAGGTCGCTGACGTCGTGGGTGCGCTCGCCGATCCCGGTGTAGAAGGCGGCGACGACATCGTGCCGCCCCTCCGACCGCAGCGACTCCACCAGGCGCAGCGCCCGGATCGAGGCGGCCAGCGCACTCCGGAACTTCTCCGGCGTCTCGCCGCCGAGCAGCGCCAGGCTGAACGCCCGCCAGTGAATCTCCAGGCCCCGCTCCGGGGCGACGGCCAGCAACCACCGCGACGTACGCCAGGTGAACGGACAGGCCGGATCAAAGTAGAACGTGACCTTCATGCCCTGAAACTACCGGTTCCGAAGCAAAAGGGTCGGTGGTCCAAGGTGAGGCTCTCGATCCCCTTGGACCACCGACACTGTCTCGCTACCCGCTAATCGCCGGGCTAACCACGCCGGACAGCAAAGGTGGAAGAAGTTCGCGAAGGACGTCGACGCCGTCCCGGCTGAGCACCGACTCGGGATGGAACTGGACCCCGGCGAACCCCGTCCCGCGCAGCGCGTGCACGGTCCCGTCGACCGGATCGACGGCCGCCTCGAACGGGCCCGGTAAGCCGGCCACCGCCGAGAAACTGGAATAGAAACCCACTCGGCGTACGGTCCCGAACAGTTCGACGTCCCGGGCCAGACCCTGGTACGGCGAATCCCGGCGGATCAGGGTCAGGCCCAGCCGGGTGGCCAGGATCTGCTGTCCCAGGCAGACCGCGAAGAGCGGCCGCCCGGCGTCCAGCGCCGCCCCGACCAGGGTGCGCAGCCGGGCCATCTTGGGGTCGCCGGGATCCGACGGGTCACCGGGGCCGGGCCCGAATACGAGCAGGTCGGCCTCGGGCAGGGTCGGCACCGCGGTCCACGGCAGGGTGGTCACCACCAGGCCGAGCGCCTTGAGCTGGTGCGCCAGCATCGCGGTGAAGGTGTCCTCGGCGTCGATGATCACCGCGCGCCGGCCGTCCAGGGCGGGCACCGTCAGCGCGCCCGGGGCCCGCGAGTCGAGCCAGAACCGGGCCAGGTCGTCGTTACGGGCGGCGAGCAGGGACTGGACCTCGGGGGTGAGCGCGGTACCCCGTACCGGCAATCGGGTTGACGGAACCGCGCCCAGCGCGGACAGCACGCCGGCCGCCTTCGTGTGGGTCTCGGCGACCTCGCCCGCCGCGGTGGAGTGCCGGACCAGGGTGGCGCCGACCGGGACACGCAACCGCCGGTCCGGGGTGATCTCGGCGGTCCGGATCAGGATCGGCGCGTCCAGGGTCTGCCGGCTGTCGGCGTCGTGGTCGAGCAGGGCGAGGACACCGGCGTAGTAACGGCGGCCCCGGCGTTCGTGGCGGGTGATCACCCGGCAGGCGTTCTCGATCGGGCTGCCGGTGACGGTGGGCGCGAACATGGTCTCCCGCAGCACCTCCCGGACGTCCCGGGAACCCTGCCCGGCCAGCAGATACTCGGTGTGGGTGAGGTGCGCCATCTCCTTGAGGTACGGCCCGGCCACCTGACCGCCGTGTTCGGCGACCGTGGCCATCATCTTGAGTTCCTCGTCGAGCACCATGTACAGCTCTTCGATCTCCTTGGGGTCCCGCAGGAAGTCCACCAGCGACCCGGAGCCGTTGCGGAACGTGCCGCTGATCGGGTTCATCATGGTGATCCCGTCCTGCACGCTGACGTGCCGTTCCGGGGTGGCGCCGACCAGGATCCGGTTGCCGGTGTCGACCAGGAACGTCCAGTAGGTGCCCTGCTCACCGGCGAGCAGCCGGCCGAACGCGGCCCGGGCGGCGGCCAGCGGATCACCCTCGACGACTGCCTGGTAGACGCGGTGGATCACGAAGTTGGCGCCGGCCCCGTGCCCGATCTCGTCGCGCAGCACGTCCTCGACGACCCGGCCGTACTCGTCGTCGGACATGTCGAAACCACCGTCACGCAGGGTCAGCTCGCCGGGCGGGAAGGCGCTCAACGGCTCCCGGGAGGCCGATCTGACCAGCAGACATTCCAGCGGGGCGCCGTCGTCGACGCAGTCGAAACCACGTTCGGCGATCTGCCGGTACGGGATGACCGCGAGCACCGGGGTGCCCGGGTCGAGGGGGATGTCGTCGAGGGTGGCGACCGCGACGACGTCTCCGGTGAGCACCTCGACGTGGTCGGCGCCGTCCCGGTGCAGCAGGGCGAATGGCATGGCTCCTCTTTCCAGGAGGGGCCGCCCACCGAGAACGCAGAACGGCCGCCTCGGAGGAGGCGGCCGCGGTTGGTGCGCGCGGGGGGATGGGGCCGCCGGTCAGGCGGGCCACCACATGGTGAGCTGTGCGCGCATGGCCGGAACCTTACCCTGCGAACGCCAGCCGTACGGCGTGCCGGGCCCATTTCATCCGCCCGAGCGCGCAGTCGGGGTGTTCACCGAACTCCTGGGCCATCCGTTCGGCGCACCCGTCCGCCCCGAGCCGGTCGACGGCCGCGACCACGGCGGCCCTGATCAACTCGGGGGTCGGTAGTTCTGATCGTTGTACGTCGGAGGCGAACAGCGCTTCACTGCGTACGTTCTCGGTCATCGGGTTCATCAGGATCCTCCCGCCCTGTCTGCTGCTCAGCCAACCGCCCGCCGCTAGCGGCCCGGGAGTGACCCGGGTGCGGGCGGGTTGCGGACCCACTTTCCCGAGAGTCACCCACATACCGTGTATGTCGGGATATGGTCCGAACACAGATAGCAACGGATCGGGGGGAGCCGCGTGACGACCGTCCTTGTGGCCGACGACGACGCCGACATCAGAGACCTGGTGGCGTTCAAGCTGGAGCAGGCCGGCCTCGAGGTGCTGGCGGTCGGCGACGGTCAGACCGCAGTCGAGACGGCACGCACCCGCCTCCCCACCCTCGCCGTCCTGGACGTGTCGATGCCGGGGCTCTCGGGCATCGACGTGTGCCGGATGCTGCGCGCCGATCCGAGCACCGCCGGCATGCTGATCATCATGCTCACCGCGCGGGTGCAGGAGCAGGACGTCGAGGGCGGGTTCAGCGCCGGCGCCGACGATTATGTGACCAAGCCGTTCAGCCCGCGCGAGCTGGTGTCCCGGATCCAGGCACTGCTCACGCGGGCCAGAACCTGACCGCGTGGCGATTTTCGGCGCGCAGCGCCCCGAAAATCACCACGCGCAGTGGCCAGAGCCCGACCGGGTGGTGAGTTCGGGTTCGCTCCGCGCCCGAACTCACCACACTGCCGTCAGTTCGCGGCCTCGACCAGCTTGCCCAGATCCTCCGGCCGGATCGGCATGCCGGGGAACATCGCCATCCGGCTCAGCGGCAGACTGCCCAGCATCATCAGCATCTCCGGAGCCGGCTGCTGCCCCGATTCCCCGAACACCGAGCCGAGCACCTCGGCACCCCGCGGGTCGGCCAGCCACTCGCCGACACTCGACTCGGCGGTCAGCGGCACCCGGGCCGGGTCACCGGCCACGTGCACGGTCACCGTGGCCCGGATGTCCCGCGACGACGCGCCGACCTCGATCACGTACTCGCCGTCCTCGACGATCCACTTCCCGAGCCGGACGTCCCAGTACGCGAGATCCTCGCGCTCCACGGTCAGCGTCACCTCGGTGGTCTCACCCACCCCGATCGGCACACTGGCGAACGCCTTCAGCTCCCGCGGGGCCCGCTGCACCTTCGAACCGGGCCGACTCAGGTAGACCTGCACCACCTCACGGCCGTCCCGGGCGCCGGTGTTGGTCACCGGCACCCGCACCTCGACACCCTCGGCCGACGCCGTCGCGCGGGCCGCGCCGTAACCGAACGTGGTGTAGGACAGACCGAAGCCGAACGGGTACGCCACCTCCTGCCCGCGCGCGTCGAAACCCCGGTAGCCGACGTGCAGGCCCTCGCCGTACCGGACGTGGCCGTGCTCACCGGGGAAGTCCAGGAACGACGGGTGGTCGGCCAGCTTGACCGGGATCGTCTCGGCCAGCCGCCCGGACGGGTTGACCCGGCCGAACAGCACGTCGGCGATCGCGCTGCCGCCGGCCTGCCCGAGCAGCCAGCCCTCGACCAGCGCCAGCACCCGCTCGTCCCACGGTTTGGTGGCGAGCACCGCACCGTTGGAGAGCACCACGATGGTATTCGGGTTGACGGCGGCGACCCGCTCGATCAGCGCCAGCTGGGCGGCCGGCAGGTCGATCGACTCCCGGTCGGCGCCCTCGGTCTCGTGCACGGTCCCGGCGAAGACGATGGCGACGTCCTGCTCCCGGGCCACCGCCACCGCCTCGGCGAGCAGCGCCTCATCCTCGCCCTCCAGCGGATAGCCGGCCGCGAACCGGACGTCCGCCCCGGTCGCGGTGATGGCGGTGAGCGCGTCGTCGAGCCGGGTCGGGGTGATCTGCGAGCTGCCGCCACCCTGGTAGCGCGGGATCCGCGCGAACTCGCCGAGCACCGCGATCGACTGCTCGCCACTCAGCGGCAGCAGGTCACCGTCGTTCTTCAGCAGGACGATCGCCCTTCCGGCGATCTCCCGGGCGAGCGCGTGGTGGGCGTCGGCGTCATAGGTCCCGGCCGGCCGTTCCCCCGCCTTTCTGATCATTTGCTGTACGCGTTCCGCACTGGTCGCGAGCAGGGCCGGGTCAAGTTCCGCGCTGGTGATGGCGTTGATCAACTGCTGGTCCCCGGCGGCGTCCGGCCCCGGCATGGTCAGGTCGAGACCGGCCGCGACCGACTTCACCCGGTCCACCACGGCACCCCAGTCGGAGACGACAAGACCCTCGAAACCCCACTCACCGCGCAGTACGTCGGTGAGCAGCCAGCGGTGCTCGCTGGCGTACACCCCGTTGATCTTGTTGTAGGCACACATCACCGTCCACGGCTGCGCCCGGGTGACCACCTTGTGGAACGCCCGCAGATACATCTCCCGCAGCGTGCGCTCGTCCACGTCGGCGCTGACCCGCATCCGGTCGGTCTCCTGGCTGTTGACCGCGAAGTGCTTGAGTGACGCGCCGACCCCCTTGCTCTGCAGGCCGCGCACCCACTCGGTGGCCAGGTAGCCGGAGAGCAGCGGATCCTCGGAGAAATACTCGAAGTTGCGGCCACCGAGCGGGCTGCGCTTCAGGTTGACACCCGGGCCGAGCAGCACCGCGACGTCCTGCGCCCGGCACTCGTCGCCGAGCGCCTCGCCCATCCGGCGCAGCAGCTCCGGATCCCAGGTGGAGGCGCTGGCCACGGCCGGGGGGAAACAGGTCGCCGGCACCCCGGCCAGCAGATCCTCACCGGCCTGCAGGCGCACACCGTGCGGGCCGTCGGTGACGGTGACGGCGGGGATGCCCGCGGACTCGACGCCCTCGGTGTGCCAGAAGTCGCTGCCGGAGGTGATCGCCGCTTGTTCCGAGGTGTTGAGTGTCATCGGTCCGCCCTTACTGAGCAATCTACTACTGAGTACCTACTAGGTATTAACTCCTCTGAAACATAGCCAGGTCAGAAGCGCTCCCGCAAGGGCCTGCTGGTAGGAAGAAGCTGTGCAGACGCGACGTGACCGAGCCCGGATGCCGGCCGCCGAACGCCGCCGGCAGATCCTCGAGATGACCACCAGACTGATCGCCGAACGCGGCTTCTACGGCCTGTCGATGCAAGATGTGGCCGACGGCTGCGGCCTCACCGTCCCCGGCATGCTGCACCACGTCGGCTCCAAGGACAGCCTGCTGGTAGCCGTCCTGGAATACCGCGACGAACAGGACGCCCTCTCCCTGGCGTCGAAACTGGGCCGCCCGCCCCACCAGCTGTGGAACGACGGCCGGATCACCCTGCCGGAGATCTGCACGGCGGTGGTCGCCCGCAACGCCGGCCAGCCCGAGATCGTCCGCCTGTTCGCGGTCCTGGAGGCCGAGTCGCTGGCCCCCGGCCACCCCGCCCACGACTACTTCCGCACCCGCCAGCGCACCACGCTGGCCCAGTTCGCCGGCCTGGCCGCCCCTGGCACCCCCGACCCGCACGGCCTGGCCGTCCAGGTGGTCGCCATGATGGACGGCCTACAGATCCAGTGGCTCCGCGAACCCGAGACGTTCAACCTGGTCACCGCCTGGGAAGCCGCCGCCGCCCGCCTTTTCGCCGACTAGCCGCTGTCCGGGTGTCAGCGGCGGTAGGTACGTTTCGCCGTGTTCTTCACATTGCCGGCCCGGTCGTAGGTGCGGAGCTGGACGGTGAACTTCTTGCCGTACCTCTTCGGGTTGACGGTGAAGGCGTAGGCGGCCCTGGTGTCGGTGGCCACCACCTTGCCGTTGACGAGCAACTGGACGCGAGCGATACCGAACCGGTCGGAAGCCGCCGCGGTGACGGCAAATTTCCTGGTGATCCTGGTGTTGTTCTTCGGGGCCTTCCGGTAGCTGATCCCGGGCGCGGTGTTGTCGATGGTGATCTGCCGGTGCAGGGTGGTGACGTTGCCGGCCTTGTCCATGACGTCGACCCGCAGGGTGCGGCGGCCGTCGGCGACATTCCGGCTGTTCAGCCGGACGCTCCAGGGTGCCTGGTGGGTGTAGGCGAGGTCGTTGACGTAACCGCTCAGGTAGGCCAGGCCGGTGGCATCCCTGACCCCGGTGACGGCGGTGGTGAAGGTGCCCCGCACGTAGGCGTTCGCCGCCGGGCTGAAGGTGACCGTCGGCCGGTCGTTGTCGACGATCACCTTGCGGGTGAGTTCGGCGATGTTGCCGACGGTGTCGTAGGAGCGGACCGTCATGGTCGCCGGGCCGTTGACCGCCGCCGGATCCCAGAACAGGTGGACGGCGCCGACACCGTTGCTCTGGATCGTCCGGTCGGTGCGGACCAGACGGCCGTTGATCCACAGTTCGACCCGGTCGATCTGGGAGGCGTCCTCGGAGGCGACGTTGATCCGGCCGCCACGCCGGACGAAACCGTCGACCTCGTCGAAGCCGACCTCCAGCGACGGTGGGGTCCGATCGACGAACGCGTACACCTGGCTGGTTCCGACGTTGCCGAGGATGTCGTAGGTCCGCGACTTCAGCGTCACCCGGCCGTCGGGGCCGGTGCCGTCCCAGGTGACGGTCCACGGTGCCGAGGTGGTGGAGTCGATCACCTTGTCGCCGAGGATCAGGTCGACGCGGGTAACCGTGTCGCGGTCCGCTCCCGGTGACACGAGGAAGTCGAACGTACGGCCCCGGTTGAAGGTGTTGAGGGTGGTGCTCTGCGAGTTGTGCTCCCACGGGAAGTAGGCGATAGCGCCGTGGTTGTGGACGCGCACGGTCACCGGATCGGTGCGGGTCCAGACTCCCTGGGAGTCGAGCAGTTCCAGCTGAAGCCGCTTGTCACCGTCAAGCCAGCCGGTGGTGTTCCAGGACAGCGACCACGGCGCCACGTCGTCCCGGGTGACGAGCGTGTCGTTGACGTACAGCCGGATCCGGGTGACGTCGACGCCGTCGGGAACCACCGGGGCGATGACCACGGTCTTGTTGACCCGCTGCCCAGCGGCCAGTCCCAGACCGATGGCCGGCGGTTCGGCCGCATGGGCCGGGGCCGCGGCAGTCCCGGCGGTAAGTGCGGTAATCAAGGCCAGCAGTGCCGCCGAGCGCGGAATCCGTCCCATGTGTCCCCCGAAGATCGATGCGCACCACATCGTAGAGCCTCGAAGTCCAGCTGCGACGCCAAGATGCCGGTTCGCGGCAGCTTGATTCGGACATTGCAGTCAGTGTGATCAACGCAACTGGGTGTAGCGGCTAAATTTTCGATCTTGCCGACATCGAGATCTGGTTATCCACCGATTGAATGCTTAGAGTTCCGGTGCCGCTACGCATTGATCGGGGGACGCCATGTGGCGCCGGATTCTGCCTGCCTGTCTTACGGTGGGCTTGACTGCCACCGTCGTTTCTGTTCCAGCCTGGACGACTCCCGTCATGGCTGCCTGCAGTGATGCGGCCGCCACCGAGGCTGCTGCCGCAGCGTTGGCTGTCAGTTGCGGGACGCCAGTAGTGGTGGACGCGCTACGCAACGAGTACTCGCAGGTGGTTGCGCAGCCTGACGGGCGGATGACGTTCGAGTCCTCGGTGTTGCCGGAACGGGTGCAACGTGGCGAGGGGTGGGTGGACGTCGACCTGGACTTGGCTTCCGGCAGCGACGGTCTCCTGCGCCCGGCGGCGTCGGTTGCCGACGTGGCGTTCTCCAACGGCGGTACTGCGCCACTGGTGACTCTGACCCGCGGGGGCCGGGCGATGACCATGTCGTGGCCCGGAACACTGCCGCCCCCGGCGATCGATGAGAACTCGGCCAAATACATCGAGGTGCTGCCCGGAGTCGACCTGGTGGTTCGGGCGACCGAAACCGGATTCACCCACGTTCTAGTGATCAAGTCGGCAGCAGCGGCCGCTCAGCCCGCGGTGCGTGAGGTCAGGTTCGAACTCGGTGGCGATGCCCAGATCGAGGCTGCCGACGGGGCCTTACGTGCAGTCAGCGATGGATCGGTGCTTGCGGCGACCGAGCCGGCGGTGATGTGGGATTCGCGTTCGGCCACCGCAGCCGTGCCGCGGACGTCGCGATCTGCGCTCCCAGCACAGGCGTCCTCGCCGTCCACGACCGAGGCCGCGGGTGATGCGGCACGAACCGCCCCGGTGGCGGTGCGGTTGTCCGACGGTGACCTCGTCCTTCATCCGGACGCGACCCTACTCGAACATGCAGCTTTCCCTCTCTACGTGGATCCGGCGTGGTCGGTTGCCAAGGCGAAGTGGGCGTACTCGACGAACAACGGTTCCAATAACACCGACTACTCCACCGCCCGTGTCGGCCTCAACCCGGAGACCGGCGCGCTGTACCGGTCGTTCTTCCAGTTCAACACCACAGCGGGCGGAGTGGCGCTGAAGGGCAAGCACATCGAGTCCGCACGGGTGGAGATGAAGCTCGATCACTCCTGGTCCTGTGATCGGACGGTCGCTTCGATGCACTGGTCGTCGGCGATCAACGCGACGATGAAGGCGACCTGGTCTGCCATGGATCTGCTGCGTTATCTGGACAGCGCGACCGGGCGTGCCAATCAGGCCGGCGGATGCGGGGTGATTCAGGGCGACGAGGACATGATCTTCCAGGGGGCCAAGGTCACCTCGTTCGTGCAGGAAGCGGCCAACAAGAGCTGGCCCAACATCACCGTTGGCTTCACCACACGGGACTCCTCCGGAGAAGGGGAATCGACACAGGCGCGGTGGAAGAAGTTCCTGCCGAAGAATGCCAAGCTGTGGGCCGATTACGACAGCAAGCCGACCGCACCGACCGGTTTGCAGGTGGCGGGAGTCTCGTGTAGCACCAGTGCCGCGGTGACCATCGGAACGCTCACCCCGACGTTCGCGGCGCAGTTCAACGACGCGGACGCCAGTGATTCGCTGACCGGCGCATTCGAGTGGATCGAGGTGCCGGCGGCGGGAATGGGCTCGGTCACCTCGACCGTCCCGGGACGACAGAAGGCTCCACCGAACAAGACCAACGTGTCCAACAACACGAAGGCGACCAGCGCAGCAGTCTCCGCTGAGAAGAACAAGAAGTATGCATTCCGAGCCCAGACCACGGACAAGGCCCCGTACTCACAGACCGGCCCGTGGTCGGCGTGGTGCCAGTTCAAGGTGGACAGCACCGTTCCGACGGTGAGCGGTACGGTGCTGTCCAACGCCTCGGCTCCCGGCAAGAAGGTCCGCATCCGGATCGAGTCGACCTCCACCGACGTGACCAAGTTCCAGTACGGCTGGGACAGCGCGACCAAGGTGGTCACCGCCACGACCTCGACCGCCCCACCGAAGATCGCCGAGATCGAGGTGACAGCTCAGCGGCTCGGCACCAACGTCTTGAACCTGAAGGCCATCGACGCTACCCGCAACGAGGGCATCGGAACGGTGGAATTCAATGTTGCCGGGCAACCGGTTGCCCCGATAGCGCGATGGGGCTTGGAGACCCTGCCCGGGATGTCTACTCCGGCAAGCGCGTTGGCCGACCGTGTCCCGCTTCCAGCAGACACGCCTCTGACCGCCGAGAACGTGACCTGGACCGATGATGTACGGCTGACGAAGGCCGGGACATCGACGTTCAACGGGACCTCCTCCGTGGCCATGACCAGTTCTTCGGTGGTGAGCACCACGGCCTCGTTCAGCGTTGCGGGCTGGGTTCGGCTCGGTGCGGTACCTAACAGCGACATGAAGTTCGCGACCCAGTACGGCAGCGACGCGGCCGGCTTCGAGATCGGTGTCCGCCGCACCGGAACTGCGCTGACACCGCACTGGTCGTTCTTGATGAAGGACACCAGCGCTCAGACGAGCGCGACAGTCGCCGCTGTGGCACCGGCTCCGATCACGGCCGCCGACGTCGGTCGATGGGTGCACGTGGCGGGCGTGCTCGACGCGCCGGAGAAGAAGCTTCGCCTGTACCTCGACGGCGTCATGGTGACCGAGATCGACCGCGGTGCCACCCCGTGGGCGGCGACCGGCCGGTTCGCCGCTGGGAAGGGATACGGCAGCAACTACTGGAAGGGATCCATCGCCGACCTCCAGGTTTTCGACCGTGTACTGGTCGCCGAGGACTTCACCGGGCGTCTCGCGTCGGATGATGAAGGCAAGGTAACCGGTAATGGGTTCAACGAACCGGGCATCCTGACCCCTGTCCAGGTCGGAGGGTGGGACTTCGATACCGCATCCGGATGCAAACGGGCCGATCTCAACGGCTACTGCCAGGCACCTGATCCGGGCACCGCCTGGAACCGCTGGCTCGCCTTGAGCCGGGGCTCCGAGATCGGCACGGGCCGTGATGCCAACAACGGGTTCGCCCTGTGGCTGGATGACCAGTACTTCCCGTCCGACGACGGTACGACACCGGACACCACCTCCGAGTACGGCCGGTCCGCGGTCAAGACAGGCACCACGGCACCAGACGAGAACGGCGACGAGTTCACGTTGTGGCAGGACCAGCAGGTCCTCCGTACCGACCAGTCCTTCACCGTCGCCCTGTGGGCGGTGCCACGCGCTGATTTGACCGGCAACCGGACCGTCCTTGCACAGGGTGGCACCAACGAGAGCGCGTTCCGGCTCCAGTACGCCGCGGACAGCGGTAAGTGGGTCTTCGGGGTCGCGTCGCACGACACGCCAGATGCGGACACCTCGACGGTGACCAGTCTGACGTCGGCCTCGACCACCGACCCCGGTGCCTGGACCCATCTGACCGCCGTCTACGACGCCGCCGTCAAACAGACTCGTATCTACGTCAACGGAAACCGTGAAGCCGACGCCATCGTCTCGGGCACTCCGTTCGACGCGACCGGGCCGATGCTGGTCGGCAAGTCTTTGTCCCAGGGGGAACTGACCGGCCAGTGGCATGGCGGTATCGACGACATCGCCGTCTTCCAAGGAGCGATGAACGACGCGGCGATCTCGCTCATGTACCAGCGCCAGAATGCTGACACCAATGCCCACAACGTACTGGAGACGAACGGGACGATGCGCGCGGGCGATGTGAGGCGGTCCAGCAACGACGTCTACCAGTTGCGGATGCAAACCGACGGCAACCTGGTGCTCTACCGGCAGGGCACCGCCGTCTGGTCACCCAACACCTGGGGAAATCCCGGGGCCACGACGGTTATGCAGCCCGACGGCAACCTGGTCATCTACCGCGCGAACGACTCCATGGCATGGAGCACCGCCACCGCAGGAAAGGGCGCAGACCGATTGGTGCTCTTCGACGACGGCCGCCTCGAACTACAGAATCCGGTCGGTCAAATCGTCTGGCGTCGTCCGTAAGCATGTCGATTCAAGGGGATCGGAAGATGTTCACACGTTCGCGTAGTGTGCTGTCGCTCCGCTGGAGTCGGCTGTTCGTCGGTTCACTGGTCAGTGCGGTAGTCATGTCCGGGCTGACGGTGCCGGCGTCCGCAGCCGTGCCGTCGGCGCCGGTGGTTGAGCCGCCGAAGCCTCCCGTCGAGAAACTCGACGAGGACGGCGGGCCGGTCACCGCCCGGGCCTGGGCTCAGAAGAAGGTCCGCGATATACCAGCGGCCACGCCGGTCTGGCCGAAAGCATCCACCGTCACCATCGATCTATCCGCTGCCGGCCCGGCGAGCCTTCGATCGGCGACCGCCACCCGGAGTGCCAGAGTCGGCGACCTACCCGTCTGGATTGCCGACGCGCCGGAAGCCACTGGTGGCTCCCCGCTGTCGCGACTTAATGTACGAGTCGTCGATCGCGCGGCAGTCCCGGCGGCTATGCGCGACGGGATGCTGCTGCAGGTCACCGCGCCGCAAGGCGCCGCGACCGGCAAGGCACGACTTTCCGTCGACTACCGTGGATTCCAGGATGCCTACGGCGCGGACTGGTCCTCCCGGCTCAAGCTGTGGCAGGTACCGTCCTGTGCGCTCAGCACCCCGAAGCCGGATGGCTGTAGCTCGACGCCCCTAGCTTCTACCGTCGATGCCGACGCGGGCACAGTGTCGGCCACGGTCGCCGTCGACTCGACTGGAACCGCACCGTCCTCCGCTGCGGCGGCCCGTGGGTCGTTCGTCGCCTTGGCCGCCAGCCCATCCGGGGACAGCGGCGACTTCACCGCCACGAGCCTCACACCGTCGGCATCATGGTCGGCGGGCGGCAACTCCGGCGAATTCTCCTGGAACTACCCGATGCGAGTCCCACCGGCTACCGGCCTGACCCCGAACGTCGAACTGGCCTACTCGTCGGCGTCGGTCGACGGCCGTTCGGAGGTGACCAACAACCAGCCCTCCTGGATCGGTGAGGGTTTCGACTACTCACCCGGCTATATCGAGCGTAGCTACGTTCCCTGTTTCCAGGACTCCGAGGAGAAGACCAAACCCAACAGCACCAAGTCCAGCGGTGACCTGTGCTGGCGATCAGACAATGCCACTGTCAGTCTCGGCGGCAGTAGCAGCGAACTGATCTACCAGGCCGGCAAGGGTTGGCACTACCGCAGCGAGAACGGTGCCAAGGTTGAGAAACTGACCGGAGCTGCCAACGGTGACACCGGCACTGCGGGCATCGACGGTGTGGGGGAGCACTGGCGGATCACCACGACCGACGGCACCCAGTACTACTTCGGCCTGGACGATCTGCCCGGCCAGACGACGGCCACCAACTCGACGCTGACCGTTCCCGTGTTCGGCAACCACAAAGGCGAACCCTGCCATCAGGACGAGTTCATGTCGTCGGACTGTGTGCAGGCCTATCGGTGGAACCTGGACTACGTCGTCAGTGCGCGCGGTAACACCATGTCGTACTGGTACGACAAGGAGACCAACAAGTACGCGCAGAACGCCAAGGAATCGTCGGTTGTCACCTACGACCGGGCCGGATACCTGAAGCGGATCGACTACGGCACCTACGACCGGACCACCTCCGGCCACGGCGTCACCGAACGCAACACCACCCCCTATGCACAGGTCGTGTTCACCCCGGACATCCGCTGCTTCACCGACTGCGGAACCACGTCCGAACCGACCACGAAGAACTGGAAGGACACCCCCTGGGACCAGGAGTGCAAAGCCTCCGCGACCAGCTGCCCGGACCAGTTCTCCCCGACGTTCTGGACCACCAAACGCCTCAAGACGGTCACCACCCGCGTTTGGGATACGACCGTCACACCGGCGGCCTGGCAGAACGTCGATTCCTGGGCCTTGACTCACACCTTCTCGGCGACCGCTGACACCACCCACACCGGGCTCTGGCTCGAGAAGATCGACCACGCCGGTCTTGTCGGTGGAACCGTCAACCTGCCGCCGGTCACGTTCGAAGCCGAGTCACTACCCAACCGGGTCCTGACCGACAACACCTCAACCCACAACTGGCTACGGATCTCCAGCATCGTCACCGAGACCGGCTCACGCATCAAGGTCGATTACTCGGCGCCGGACTGCACCGCGGCGATCATTGCGACCCTGAAGGCTCACAGCAACACCCGCCGTTGCTATCCGGTCAAGGTGCCCAGCAACGCCGACCCCGGCGGTGACGTAATGGTCGAGGAATGGTGGCACAAGTATGTCGTCACCCACATCGCCGAAGACGACCTCCAAACCTCCAACGACCACCCCGCCCCCTCTCGGCACACCCGCTACGAATACGTGGACGCCCCAGCCTGGCATTACGCCGAGGACGACGGCCTGATCCCCACCAACCGCAAGACCTGGAGCCAGTGGCGCGGCTACGGAGAGGTCCGCACCACGACCGGCGACGAGGCCGACACCCGCACCCTCACAGTCACCAAGTTCCTACGTGGTATGCACGGCGACCGGGCCACCCCGACCGGCGGCGTCCGCTCCGTCACCGTTCCCGCGACGGTGGGCTCCGAGACCGTCAATGACCACGACCAATTCGCCGGGCAAGTCCGCGAACAGACCACCTTCAACGGGGTCGACACCAAACCGGTGTCCAAGGTCGTGAAAGTGCCGTGGCGGTCGAACCCGCTCGCCAGCCGCACCGTCGTCGACGACAACGGCTACGCCGACACCGCTGAAGCACGCTACGTCGACACACAGGTCATCTACACAGCAACTGCTCTCGGAGTGGACGGCAGCCGTGGTTGGCGAACCTCCGCTACCCGCGCCGAATTCGACCAAACCTACGGAACCGCCGACTGGACACAGAACGACGGCGACATCACCACGACCGGCGACGAGACGTGCACGACGTACACGTACAACCGCAACACCGCCAAAAATCTGACCCAGATGGTCAGCCGCGCCCTGACCACCGCGCTCAGCTGTGGAAAGGCTCCGGCCAGCGCCGACGATGTCATCTCCGACACCAGGTCCTACTACGACAACGCCACGTCCGTCACCACACCCTTGAAGTACGGAATGGTGACGAAGACCGAGCAGCTCAAGGACTGGACACCAAGCACCGGCACCCAATGGCAGACGACATCGGAAGCCACCTACGACTCAGCCGGGCGGGTCCAGGCCGACACCGACATCAAGAAGAACGTCACCGCCACCACCTACACCCCCGCAGTCGGCGGCCCGCTCACCAAGACCACCACCAAGAACGCACTCGGCTGGACCTCCACCGTCGAAACCAACCCCTACTGGGGGTCGGTCACCAAGATGACCGACCCCAACGGCAGGCCCACCGTCGACGTGGACTACGACGCGCTCGGGCGGGTGGCACGCGTATGGGAACTGGGCTGGTCCAGAGCAAACAACACGACCAAGCCCTCAGCCCAGTACGAATACAAATTCGCAGCCAACCGCGACGCCTACCCCTACCTCAAATCGCAGAAGCTGAATGCCGCAGGCAACTACGTCACCTCCTACGAGATCTCCGACAGCCTGCTGAGGCCGCGGCAGACTCAGACCCTGTCGCTCGGTGGTAGTGGCGACCGTGTGGTCACCGACACCATCTACGACGAGTTCGGCCGCACCGTCACCACCTACGGCGCACACGCCGAACCCGGCACACCGTCCGGTGTCCTCTGGTGGGAACCGGACTGGTCGGTGCCATCGATTACCAAGACCGTGTACGACCGTGCCTCCCGGCCCACTGCCTCCATCTTCTACAGCGGCGACGGCGTCACCAACCTGGTCGAGAAATGGCGCACCACCACCGCCTACGAAGGCGACCTCACCAAAACCACCCCGCCCGAAGGCGGTACCCCCACCACCACGTTGACCGACATCCAGGGTCGAACCATCGCACTGCGGCAACACACCACCCCAGCCGGCGTCAACGGGGCCTACACCCAGACCAGATACGCCTTCAACCGTAAAGGTCAACAGACCACGGTTACCGACTCCGACGGCAACGAATGGGGCAACACCTACGATCTCAGAGGTCGGCTGGCGAGCACCGAGGACCCCGACAAAGGCACCACCGAATATGGCTACAACGAATTCGGCGAGCTGGAAACCACCAAAGACGCCCGCGGTGAGGTCCTCTGGTACGGCTACGACACCATCGGTCGCAAGAAGCAACTCCGCGACGACGGCAAAGGCGGCCCCCTGCGCGCCGCCTGGACCTACGACGCCCTCACCGACGGCTCCACCGGCTTCCGCGGGCAACTCACCCAAAGCATCCGCTACGAACCGGCCGGCTCGGCAAACGCCTATCGATGGCAAGTCAGCAACTTCAGCTCTCGCTACCAGCCCACCGCCGTCAACTACGTCATCCCCGCCGTCGAAACCGGCCTGAACAGCACCTATTCCTACGGCTACGGCTACGCCGGCGCCACCGGCGAACCGACGACCGTCTCCTTCCCCGCCGGTGGCGGCCTGGTCACCGAACAATTGACCACCACCTACAACGCCACTACCGGCATGCCCGAACGACTCAATACCAGCCTCACCGGCTGGGCCGGCACCATGGCCAACACCTACTACACCGCCTACGGCGAGCGCTCCGGCTCGGTCTACCAGTTGCCGACCGCACCCTTCGTCGGCGACAACGTCTACCGCGACGAGGGAACCCGGCGAATCACCCGGACCACCGTCGAACGCAAATCCGTCGCCGGCACCGTCTCGGACCGCAACTACGAATACGACAAGGCCGGCAACATCCTCTCCATCGAGGAGAAGCCCGCCGTCGGATCCGCTGACAAACAGTGCTTCCGTACGGACCCCCTCGGCCGCCTGACCACCGCGTGGACCCCGAAGGTTACCGCGGCCTGCACCGCCGATCCGGCTCCGGATGCGCTGGCTGGTCCCGCCCCCTACTGGCAGGACTGGACATTCACCGACACCGGCTCCCGCAAGACCGAAACCACCCGCACCCCGACCGGCACCACCGCTCGCGACTACACGGTGCCCGCAGGTGGAAAGAACGTCATCCGGCCGCATGCGGTCACCGCCATGAACACCACCATCGGCGCAACCACCGACACCACCGAATACCGCTACGACGACAGCGGCAACATGATCTGCCGTCCCACCGTCGGCAGCACCACCAACACCTGCGCCACCGGCATCCGTAGCCAAACCCTCAACTGGGACGCCGAAGGCGAACTCGCCACCGTCACCGACGGCACGAACACCATCGAAGCCAGCGTCTACGACGCCAACGGCGAACGCCTCATCCGCCGCGACGCCACCGGCACTACCCTCTACCTGCCCGGCCAGGAGATCCGCCGCGAAGGCACCACCAACACCGGAACCCGCTACTACAGCTTCGCCGGCACCACCTTCGCCTCCCGCACCGGCTCCTCCGACATCACCAGCCTCAACTGGCTTTTCAACGACCACCAAGGCACCCAACAACTCACCATCAACGCCGGCACCCAAGCCGTTACCGCCCGCCGACAAACCCCCTACGGCGGCGAACGCGGCACTAACCCCATGTGGGTCAACAAGAAGTCATTCGTCGGCGGCGACCAGGACACCACCGGCTTGATCAACATCGGTGCCCGCCGGTATGACGTGCTCCTCGGCCGCTTCATCTCCGTCGACCCAATCATGGACCTCGCCGACCCTCAACAGTGGAACGGCTACAACTACGCCAACAACGGCCCGATCACCCGTAGCGACCCGACCGGGCTCTTGCTGCACTGCGACATCCCAGCACACTGCAACATCAACAAATCCCCCGACAAGGGAGACGACGACGGCGGCAAAGGCCCTACTAAACCCCCCAAAGAAGGCGGCGGTGGCGGACCTGGCGGAGGCGGCGGAGGAAACGGCGGCAGCGGTGACATCGGCAACGAGCCCGTCAAGGTGTCGGAACCGCTGAAGGAAGCCATGACAGGCGGCGGCTACCACTACGACGGCGACTTCACCGTCAATGACGTGGCTAAATTCCTCAGCGAAAGCACCGCCAACTGGGACCTGTGGTGCGCCCATTCCGCTGGCATGGAGGCTGAAGATTGCAAACGAGAAAACCCCTTCGCGAATAAGCTCTCCGCGGAAGCGTCGATTTTGATCGTCGCAGCAGTCTTCGCTGCCCCCGTCGTCGTCGCCGCCTGCATAGCAGGCTGTACAGCCGCAGTCGCCGGCATCGTGAGCGGCGAACTCGCGCTCGCCTCAAGCGGCACACTTGTCGCTTCCAGTGCAGCCACGACCGCTGCGGTAGCGGGCGTGAAGGTTGCAGTCATGGGAGGCAAAGCCGGGCTGAAATGGCTCCGTCCGCTCGCAGGTGCTGCATGCAGCTTCTCGGGTGATACAGCGGTTCTTCTCGCTGACGGCACCACCAAACCGCTCAGCGAAGTGGAAGTCGGCGACGAAGTCCTTGCCACCGATCCTGAAACCGGCGAGCAAGGCCCCCGCAAGGTTGAGAAGGTCTGGGTACATAACGACGACCTATACGTTCTCGATGTTGATGGCAGGCGCCTGACCGTCACGGAGGACCATCCCTTCTGGAACGAGACCGACAAGCGCTGGGAAGGTCCAGAAGAACTAGAACTGGGCGACCTGCTCCGAACCGTCGGCGGCACCGTCAGCGCAGGCACCTTCAACTGGGATGATCACCGGTACGCCCCTGCATACAACCTCACTGTTGCTGGCATCCACACGTACTATGTGCTCGCCGGCAACACGCCCGTCCTCGTCCACAACGATGGCGGCGACGACGTTGCCCGAGTCGGTCGGTGGATGTCGCAGGCCGAATATGATGCGATGGTGAGGACAGGAATGGTGCAGCGTGGGGGTGGCGGCCTCACCTACGTGGTGCATCCAGCCGATCCGGAGGCGTACAGGTCCGCGCGTCCAGGATCCGTGTATGCAGAGTTTGATGTTCCCCGGTCGTCGCTGATTCCAGGTGGTCGGCCAGGCGACTTCAAGATGTCAGACTCCAGCACTGTCTTTTCGCGACTGGCGGTTAGCAAGGGTGGCGCGCCGCTTGAGTTGCCGGCGGCGAAGAACATTACGCTGGGCGGAGGTGCCGGATGCTAAGAGGCTCTGAGCTGCTGGAAGCTTTCCGTGGTTGGATCACCCACCCGGAGCATGTTCCGACAGGGTTGGGTGCCAGTTCCGAAATCGAGGAATCACCGGGAGATCGGAACCCCCGCTCTATTCGATGGATATTGGAAAGCTCAGAAATGATGAGTCAAATTGTTCTTTGGGAAGACGGGCAGTCCGAATTCGATCTCATCGACGTCGCAACTTCTGAGGTCCGCTCCGAACATCGGCAGATTGATTCTCGGCAGGAGCTAGACCAGGTTCTGGAAATCGTCCGTGAGTGGGTGATCCGATCGTAGGCGGCGAGCGTTGGTTATGCCTGCGCTGATTTGAAGCAGTCACTACGCTCCGCTACCGACTGGCCTCGCTGGGCCCTCGGGTGCGTGGGCGTTCTCCTGGGTTGCCGTCAAGGTTGCCGTCAATCCCGGATACATATCAGCGCTGATAGATATATTGGCTGGCGCACCAACCGGACCGTCCGACTGCTGTGGCCGCACAACGACGCGACACCCGGGCAGAGGATTGTTTCGCCGATCAGCCGGGTGGGATGGCGGCCGTCCCGCACCGTCCGAGTTCGGGTCAGTGGTTCGGTGCGGACGGCGTGCGCGCGGGGCCGTAGGCCTGTAGCGCGTGCGCGCGGCCCGGCCTTGCGCCGGGCCGCTCTTGATTACGTGAAGCAGTTTTGGACCAGCTTCGCCGTGATCAGGTGGTGGGCTTGCGCGGGCGGCGAGTCTTCGTGCTGTTCTGCGGTGGTTCGGCGGGCGGCTCGTCCTCGGCGATGGGGGCGTCGTCGCGGAGCATGTGCGCGGGTGGCTTGGCGTAGTTGCCGTGGTCGGCGTGGTATTTGATCACGTCGTCGATGAGCCGGCCGTGGGTGTCTGCGTGCCGGAGCAGGTCGTGCAGCGCTGCGTCTTTGTCTTCTAGCGTGCGGGCGCCGTGGTATCGGGCGGTGATGGCCTGCTGGTCGGTGAGGTAGGTGGCGACTCGGGCGCGTAGCTCGGGGTCGGCGATGGGTTCTTGCATGACTGCGCCGCGGAGTAGGTCGAAGGCGTCGGGGTGTACGAAGGTTCCTTTGCCGGCGACGCTGTAGGTGATGCGCCGGTTCTGGAGTTCGCGTAGGGCGCGTTGGGCGGTCATGGAGGCGACGCCGTAGAGGTCGGCCATCTTGCGGGCCGAGGGGAGCGGGTCGTTGGGGTTGAGGCGTCCGTCGTGGATCTGGTCGAGGATGTCGTCGACGACCCGTTGGAACAGGGCGCGTTTGTCGTCGGGGTCGTGTGGCATGAAGGGATCGTAGCGTCTCGCGGCCCTCATGCGAGATGGGTGTCACGTGACAGTTGCTTGCTGAACTCTCTTGACTGTCTTGGGTGTCACGTGACACCTTGGACGCACGGGACGCACGCCGTGGTGGCGTGGACCGGAGTCAAGGAGTGTTGCTCATGTTGGTGTTGCCTGTTGATGGCAGCCACATGCTGCTGGTGCTTGCCGGGCCGGTGCCGCAGTTCAAGGACAAGGCCAATGGTGTTGCGGCGACCGATCGGGTGTCGGGTGCGCCGTTGGTGGAGGTGCCTGTCGCGTTGACTCTGGAGGGTGGGCAGCCGCAGGTGTTGCGGGTGTCGGTGCCGCAGCCGGCGGTGCCGAAGGATCTGGCGGTGGGTCAGATGGTGCGGGCGTCGGGGTTGATGTTCGTGTCGGGGGAGAAGAACGGCCGGACCTGGCAGATCTTCCGGGCGTCGGCGTTGACGGCGGTGAGGCCGGGATGACCAGTCCTCCTGATCTCACCCTGGTACGGCTGGTCCCGGCAGTGGTGCTCGCCGTCGTTCTGCTGATCGTGCTGATCCGTGGCGCGATGCTGGCGGTCCGGTATCTCCGGGCGGATCGGCGGTTGCGGCCGGTGTTGCGCCGGGCGTGGCGGATCAGATGGATGTGGCGGCGTATCGCCCGCCGGGTCGGTCTGGTACAGATCGAGCGGTCCCGGCCGCCGTGGTGGTCCAACCGTCCGCCGGGAACGGTGATCACCCGTGAGTTGGTGCCGTCGGTGCGGACGGCCGCCGAATGGTGGGGTGTGCGCGTCGACGTGTCCACCCTCGGACACCTCGGCGTGGACGAGTTGACCGCCGCCGCACCGCATCTGGCCGATGCGTGGCGGGTGCCGCAGGTGCGGGTGGCGCAGGTCCGGCCCGGTCTGGTGCGGCTGCGGGCTCTGCTGCACGACCCGCTCACCCAGCCGACTACCTGGACCGAACCGGCCGACCCCGTGGTTGGGCTGGAGGTCTGGACGGCCGGTATCGACGCTGACGCTGAGCCGGTGACGATCCGCAGTTCCGGCGTGTCCGGGATCGTGGTGGCCGGTTTGGCGGGCTACGGCAAGACGTCGTTCTTGAACGCCCGGTTCTGCCAGCTCGCCGCGAGCGCGGCGGTGCAGTTCGTGTTGATCGACGGCAAGGGCGGCCCGGACTACGACGACCTTTTCGCCCGCGCCTGGTTACACGCCAAGGACGACCCGCAGCAAGTCCGCGACCACCTCGCCAAGGTGCGGGACCTGATGGTCGCCCGGCAGCGGTCGATCCGTGCCGTGCTGGGGGTGAAGAACGTGTGGCACGTCGGTCCGTCCGCGGCGTGGCCGCTTGTGCTGGTGGTGATCGATGAGGCGCATACGTTCCTCAACGAGATTAAGGGCAACGACGCCGACTCCAAACGCCTCGACGCGCTCGCTCGGGAGACGGCGCGGCTGGTGGAAGAGGTGATCCGGAAGGGCCGCAACGTCGGCATCCAGGTCGTCTTGGCGACGCAGAAGGCGACCGGTGATGCGATCCCGACGAAGATCCGCGACAACTGCCAGGTCGCGGTCAGCTTCGCGCAGCGCACCAGCGAGGCGGCCACGGCGGTGCTCGGCTCGGACATCACGTCCGCGCCGGATGAGCATCCGCGCCGGTTGCAGGACCCGGCGTATGTGGGGGTGGCGTCGATGGTGGCCGAAGGCCGGCCCGGTTTCACCCTGGTCCGTACGCCGTACGTGCCGGACGCCGTCGCCGATGTTATTGCCCGGCAGACGGCGCACCTGGTCCGCGACCCGCTCACCCTCCTACCTGCTGGGGAGGTGACGGCGGATGTCGCATCCCGCTGATCGGAAGCCTGGACAGCTCGGCGGCCCATTCCGCCAAGAACACTCCGCCGTGCTGCCCGGCCCCGATTCCCGACCCGGCAACGAGCAGGAACCGACCCCGATGATGCCACCCCACCCCGATCAACCGATCGACGCCGGTGGGCTGCTGCGGGTCGCGGCCTTCACCGACGCGGTGCGCCGGGCCGGTGCCTGCGGGCATCCGATCCATCTGTCCGGCACGCGGCTGCTGGTCGAGCGGGACACCGGCCGTCTGCTCGACGATCCGGCCCCGGCCCGGATCACGGTGCGCTGCCGTAGCCGCCGGGCCACGGTGTGCCCGTCGTGTGCGGCGCTGTACCGGCTGGACGCCTTCCACCTGATCGCCGCCGGACTGTGCGGTGGCAAGGACACCCCGACGGTGGTGGCCGACCGGCCGCGCCTGTTCGTCACCCTGACCGCACCCTCGTTCGGGCCGGTACATCTCGGTCCCGGCGAGCACGGCTTGCCTCGCCTATGTCACCCGAACGACGGGAGGTGCGGGCGCTGGCATCCGGCCGGTGATCCGCTGATCGGCACGCCGCTGGACGTGGACGGCTACGACTACGCGGGCCAGATCCTGTTCAACGCCCATGTCGGACGGCTGTGGGCCCGGTTCACCGTCCAGACCCGCCGTGCTCTCGCGTCGGGTGCCGGATTGTCGCGAGCGGCGGCCGCCAAGCAGGTGCGGGTGGTGTTCGCCAAGGTCGCCGAATTCCAGACGCGCGGCGTGGTGCACCTGCACGCGGTCATCCGCCTCGACGGCCCGGCCGGACCCACCACTACTCCGGCCCGGTGGGCCGCTACGGGCCTGCTCACCACCGCGATCCGTACCGCCGTACCGGCGGTCGAGGTCCGTACCCCGGCCTGCCGCCGGATCACCGCTCGTCGTCTGGTCTGGGGATCACAGCTCGACATCCGCCCTATCACCACCGAGGGCATGTCCGAGCGAGTAGTGGCCGGATACGTGGCCAAGTACGCCACCAAGGCCGCCGAAACCGCTGGCGCCCAGGTAGGTCCGCTGTTCTGCCGCACCTGTACCGGGCGCGGCGCCACCGGTCGGGCTGGTCGGCTGTGCCATCGCTGCGGCGGAACCGGCCGGCGACCCGGCATCGACCTGGACCGGCTCAGCGGGCACACCCGACGGTTGATCGAGACATGCTGGTGGCTCGGCGGGCAACCGGAACTCGCCGCGCTGCGGCTGCGCCGTCACGCACACCTGCTCGGCTTCCGCGGCCACTTCGCCACCAAATCCCGCGCCTACTCCACCACCTTCACCGCGCTGCGCGCCGAACGCCAGCACTGGGCCTCGGCTCAGTTGGCCCTGCAAGCCGGCGTCGATCCAGCGGCGGTCGCGGTGCTCGGTGACTGGCGACCGGGGGTGGTGCCGGATGAGCGCTGATCTGCTCACCGTCACGCAGGTGATGGCCCGGTTGCAGGTGTCTCGGCACACCGTCTACCAGCTCATCCGCACCCGACGGTTGCGCTCGGTCCTGATCGGCCGGTGCCGCCGTATCCCCGCCGTCGCCCTCGCAGCGTATCTGCGCGAGATCGGCATGGACGCAGGTGGCGACCATGGCCGGTAAGAAACGCGCCAACGGCGAAGGCACCATCTACCAGCGCGCCGACGGCCGGTGGGAAGGCGCCGGCTACATCCTGACCGCCGACGGCACCAGCAAACGAGTCCGCGTCTACGGCACCACCCGCAAACAGGCCGCCGACAAACTGACCGAGAAACTCGCCGACTCCCACCACGGACGGCCCACCCCGGTCACCCCGGACATGACCGTCGGCGACTACCTCGTGCAGTGGCTGACCACGGTCGCGGTGCACCGGGTCCGGCCCACCACCTACGCCAACTACGACACCTGCATCCGGCGGTTCCTGATCCCCGGCCTCGGCCGGCTGCGGCTCGCCGCGCTCACCGTCGCCGACGTCCGCAGCTTCCTCGACGGCATCGCCGCCGTCTGCCAGTGCTGCTCCCAAGGCTGGGACGCCCGCCGCGATCCCGCCCATCGGCGCAAGGACCGCCGCCCCCGCTGCTGCGCGATCGGCAACTGCTGCCAGCACCGGGTGCAACCGGCGACCGTCCGCTACATCCGCGCGGTGCTGTCCGCCGCGCTCGCCCACGCCGTCCGGGAAGGACTACTGCACCGCAACGTCGCCTCCGCGGTCCGGCTGCCGACCCCACGCCGCACCGCCTACCAGCCGTTCACCGCGGGCGAGGCCCGCAAATACCTGTACGCCGCCGCGTTCCACCGCCACGGCCCGCTGTACGAACTCGCCCTGCGGACCGGGATGCGGCGCGGGGAACTACTCGGCCTGCAATGGGCCGACCTGGACCTCGACGGCGGCTACCTGTCCGTACGCCGCACCCTGGCCCGCACCAAAGCAGGCATGACCTTCCAGCCACCCAAGACCGAGGCGTCCCAACGCAAGATCCTGCTCCCGGCCGCCTGCATCACCGCGCTGCGCCGCTACCGGCAGCGGCAAGACCTCGACCGGCGGGAAGCCGGCGACCGGTGGACCGATCAAGACCTGGTGTTCGCCTCGTCGACCGGCCGGCCGCTCGACCCCGCCTACGTCCACCGGCAACACGAGACCGTCTGCTACCTGGCCGAAGTCCGCTACATCCGGTTCCACGACCTTCGACATTCGTGCGCGACCCTGCTGCTGGAACAGGGCGTCGAGTTGGTCACCATCAAGCACCTACTCGGTCACGCCCGGCTGCACGTCACCGCCGACGTGTACGCCCACGTCCGGCCCCGCCTGCACCGCGACGCCATCGAAGCCCTCAACCAGGCACTCGACCCCGACCAGCCCGACCCCGACCAGCCCGAGCCCGACCGATAGAACCCGAGGTGAGGGACACCTAGCCAGCCATGCGACCGGACGCACCGGTGCGACCTGCAAAGTGTGTCCCTCACCCCTGCGGCACCCACCGGCAGGGCAACTACCGATAAAGCTACGAGCCACCCGCGGACACCGAAACGCCCTGAACGGCACTTCGGCGGACATCACGATGGGCTTCAAACGTCACCACCATGTCCACTACGGTGGCGGGTATGAGCCACCGGCTACGCACCGCCATGCTGCGCGCCCAACTCGACGCCGCCGGGCTCGCCGCCGCGGCCGGGGTGGACGTCAAGACCGTCAACCGGTGGCTCGCCGGCCGCGTCCCGCACCAGCGCACCCGCCTCACGGTCGCCGACCTGCTCGGCGAGACCGAAGCCGCCCTCTGGCCACAAGCCCGCCCCGACCTGGCCGCCGGCGCCGAAGCCACCGCCGAAGTCGTCGGCGCCTGGGCCCACCGCGCCGACATCCCCCACAGCCTGTGGACTTCCCTGCTGTCCGGCGCCACCGAACGGATCGACGTACTCGGCTACGCGTACCCGTTCGTGCTGGAACTGCTGCCCGACACCATGCAACGACTGACCGACAAAGCCACCGCCGGAGCCCGCATCCGCCTCGCCTTCGCGGACCCGGACAGCGCACACGTAGCCGAACGCGACACCCTGGAACAGATCGGCGGCACCCTGCCCGGCCGCATCCGCAACGCCCTCAACTTCTGCGAACCCCTCCACCGGGTTGACGGGATCGAGATCGGGCTACACACGGTGCACCTGTACAACTCGGTGTTCCGCTTCGACAACCAGATGATCGTCACCCCGCACCTGTACCGGGCTCGCGGCTACCAGCACCCCGCCCTGCACCTGCGCGAGTTGTCCCCGTACGGCATCTTCGCCTCGTTCGCCGACCAGTTCGAACAGGTCTGGCAGACCACCACCGCCTACCCACCGGAGCCGTCACCGTGAGCGGCCGGCGCGACTACTACCACGACCCGGACGCACCCAGGGCCAACAGCCTCGTACCCGGCGGCTCCGCCCTGGTCGTCGACGAGCATGGCCGCATCCTGCTGCAACGCCGCTCCGACTCCGGCAACTGGGCACTGCCCGGCGGCACCATGGACATCGGCGAAACCCTGGCCCAGTGCGTGATCCGCGAGGTCAAGGAAGAAACCGGCCTGGACATCGAGATCACCGGCCTGCTCGGCGTCTACACCGACCCGCAACACGTCATCGCCTACGCCGACGGCGAAGTCCGCCAAGAATTCAACATCACCTACTACGGCCGGGTCACCGGCGGCACCCTCGCCATCAGCGACGAGTCCACCGACGTCCGCTTCGTCGACCCGGCCGAGTTCGACCGCATCCCGATCCACGACACCGTCCGGCTCCGCCTCCGCCACCACGCCGAACACCGCGCCACGCCCTACCTCGGATAGCCGCGCCTGACCGGCCCGACGGCCGCCGACGACGCTGGTTGTCTGCCCACGTTGCCGTCACGGTTGCCGTCAACACCACCCGACAACACGAACCGCGACCCAGCCAATCCACGAAAGACCAGGTGACAGCCCTGCGCCGATAGGTCACTCTCCGTGTCGTCGGTGAATATGCCACACGTACTATGTGCTCGCCGGCAAAACGCCAGTCCTTGTGCATAACACCGCATGCGATCCGGTTGCCTTTGGCGCATCTCTAGGTGCGGAGGTGCGGGCGATGAGTAGTGGGCGAACCGCTGCCTTGACTGAGCGGATTACAGCACGTGGCCTCAACCAAGCTGATGCGGCTGCAGCAGCAGATTCGGCGGCAGGTGCAGCCTTCGGCGCAACTGGTGGATTGCATACCCTTGCTGACGGCAGGATCGTTGTCCTTCCGGCTAAGATCCAGCCCAATGCGCCCGTGCTTGTGGTTGATTCAGGAGGAGTCGTTCGAGCCGGAAACGCTGACTTCGGATTTGATAGTAAAACTATGCAACTTACTGTAGATAATGTTCGGACTCGGTAGGGCGAAAATGGGTCGCTTTGGGATTCGAGAGTTCCAGCTTCATATCATCGCGACGATGCCGGATTCTTCGGCTCGAAGCGCGGCATTAGCGAGCCTGGAGGCCGTTGTTAGCGATGCCGAAGCGGCTCTTTCGTCCGCTCGCGCGCGAGGGTTGTTCCAGCCCGGGCATCGGATCGACCTGGAGAGATCGATTTTGGGGGATGAGGTTTACAGGGTGCCATTGACGTCGGCGGAGGGCGAGGATTCGGAGGCATTCTCCCATTCCGATGTAATTGCTTTTCATCTCCCAGTCTTTGTGGGTTTCGATTACGCCGTTAATGTTTCTGGTCAGGGATTGGTCTGGGGTCAGCGATTTCTGCGCCAGCAAAGCTATTCTACGCCGAGCGTTACCCTAATTCGGGACCTTAGGCCGTGGAGATTCGTCAAGGAAGAGTTGGAACCCTTCCTAAGTCGGAAAGTCGTCGTGGACGAGTTTTCGTTCAGTGAAACAATTTCAGGTGAGCCGACATTCGGCGATAGTCATGGAACATCTGGCGGGAGGCTCACTCTTCGATTCGACTTCGGTCTCCTTCAGTCCGTGAATTCCGAAGGCTGACACTTGGTGGGATCGTCCGGGACCACGGCCGTTTCATGATCGATAGTGGCGGTGAGTGACGGTGCCTGCGTTGGCGTGTCGGATATGGACGAAGCTCCGTTGAGTCCAGGTC
>NZ_JBNZCE010000053.1:0-29703 GCF_050589265.1 Actinoplanes sp. G11-F43 | reverse complement strand
ACCAACTACCGGAGACCTCGCCGTCTATCGATCAACGACGCGCGTGATCTCCCTCAACCCGCCACCGCCGACTTCGATACACGGCCTAGCGCCGCACAGCGTGCCGCGCCGTCGTACAGCCCGGCTGCCCGGGTCAGCGGCATTCCGGCGCGTTCGGCGAGCGCGGGCAACAGCACGCTGCGGGCCGTTTCGCCAGGCGCACGGAACAGCCCGGTCAGCGCCATCAGCGCGCACAGCATCCAGAACTGCAGGATGCCGGCGAACTGCAACAGCGGAATCGCCGCTACGGCGACTCCGCAGGTGAGATCAGAGGCGACACTGACCCGCCGTCGTCCCATCCGGTCGATGACCGGACCGGTGACGAGTGCAGCGAGCACTGCGGGCAGCAGCGTGCAGAACGCCACCATTCCGGCCTTGGCGGCAAGGACCGTCGTCAGCGGACGGCGATCGCCCGGTAAGAAGTCTTCGGGCACTACGGTGGTCTCCCCTGTGAGGAAGCACCCACCGAGAACGAAGTAGGTCAGCCGGTGGGTGAAGCGAAGTCGTCAGCGTCTGGCGCGCATAGCGAGGCGCACCGCGATGCGGTGTTCACTAGCAGCGCCTCCAACACTTCGCCGGGGATGACCACCCGGCACCTCCACACATCGTCACCCCGGACGCCGGTACTTCGCAACGACGATCCGTTCACAGCGGGCGGGTGCACCGGGAATTGTCTGGGTTACGCCAACGACGATAGAACCGCTGACGGATCTGGATCCAGAGGGCCTCGCTGGTTCGGAACGTTCACGATCTCCCACGCAATCCTTTGCCGCAGAAAATGCCTGCGCGGTCCGCGTGAGGTCGCGTACGCGCCGTCATGACACGGCGGAGGCACGCGGCCTCACGCTGGGGCCAGTCGGGAGCCGTCCGGCGAGGCCGCGTCAGCCCGTCGGGATCAGACGCCTCGCCGCCTCGGCTCGACTCCGCGAGAACCAGGCAGCTTGCCGGGCTGCGGACACCTCAAGCCGCGGTCATGCGAGTCCCGGCCCTGCGGGCGACGCTGCGGGACGCGAGGGCAGTGCCGCTCGGTACAAGATGGCGCTGATCTTCGACCCGGGAGGATTCGCGCGTGCCGATTCCCCGGCGTCGCAGGTGATGGAGGACGCGTTTGCCGACTCGGCATGTCCGTACCTGGTCGCCGCCGACGTTCAGGACCAATCTGGCAGTGTTCTCGGCTGCCTTACGTTGGGCGGCCGGCAGCACGTTGGTGTAGACGTCGGCGGTGAGCGCGATGTTGGAGTGCCCGAGTAGGTCCTGGATCGTCTTGAGGTCGGCGCCGGCGGAGTGCGCGAGGCTGGCCGCGCCGTGGCGTAGGTCTTGTAATCGGACGGGCGGCAGGCCGGCGCGGTCGATGAGCAGGTGTAGTCGTTGGGTGAAGTATCCGGGATGGAAGGGTGCTCCGTCGGGTCGGGTGAACACGTAGCCGCTGCTCAGGTAGGGCTGTCCGGCGTTGTCGCGTCGAAGGTGGTGTCGTTCCTGATGTAGGCGGTGCAGCCGCAGGACCTGCACGGTGTGTTTGTCGAGTGCGATGGTTCGGCGGCTGGTCGCTGACTTCGGTGGTCCTTCGTGGATGGTGTAGCCGGCGGTGGTGCGTTGCCGGGTGATGGTGAGTTGGGCGTTGTCGAGGTCGATGTCGGTCCAGCGCAGGCCGGCGGCCTCGCCGCGGCGTAGTCCTCGTAGTGCGAGGAGCCACCAGAAGGCGTAGAGGCCGTCGTGGCGTACCGCGTGCAGGAACTCGGCCAGTTGTTCGGGTGTCCAGACCGCGACCACGGGATGCTCGCCGGTGGCTCGCCACGCGGCGACGCGTGGCTCGGTCCAGACCTCGGCATGAGGCTGTTCGCGTGCCGGTAGCTCGACCCGGGTGGCCGGATTCCCGGTGATGAGACCTTCGCGGACTGCGGCATTGAGTGCTGCTCGCAGGGTGGTGTGTACGTGTTGCAGGGTGCAGACGGTGTTCGGAGCCCCGTGCCGGTTGGTGGCTTTGCCGATCTCCGCGAATGCGACGGTGAGTTGCCGTGAGCTCAACTGTCCGAGGGGCAGGGCGCCGATGCTCGGGATCAGGAACCGGTCGATGTCGTGGGTGTAGTGCGCTCTGGTGGTGGGCCTGATCCTGGTGCGGGTGGACAGCCAGTACCGCAGCCAGCGGGTGACGGTCCAGCTCTGCCCGGTGCGTTCCTCTCGTGACATCTCGAGCAGCTCGTCGCGGGCTTGCCGGGCGGCCTCCTCGGTGACGAAGCCGCCGCGGCGAACGCGTTCCACCCGGCCTAGCAGGTCCCGGGTCGAGCAGGCGAAGTACCAGCTTCCGTGCCCGGCTTCGAACAGGCGCGGGCAGTGATCACCCGAGCGTCGTCTGGTCGCGGTGTTGATGCATCCGCATCGTTTGAAGATTCCTCCGGTGTCTGTCATTTCGTCCCCCGTATTGGTTGTCCTTCCTCATGCGGTTCGCAGTGAATCGCAGTAGGTCTCAGCAAGCCGAATCCCTACACAGCCGGCTCGAGGCGGGCCTCGTGTCGTCCCTGGCGCTGCTCGCAAGGCTGTGAAAGGCGCAGTAACCCCGACGAGCCACCGAGGCTGACTGCGGGCAGTGCGCCACTCGGCGGGGGCGGCGGCGTTGTCTTCCAAGGAAGCCGCGATCCTCGGGCCTGGTACCCGCCCCGAAACCCACCCTCGTCGCGGCGCTTGCCCGGATCAGCCATTCTTCGTGCGCTCGTGGCTTTCCCGAGCCGCGACCGGCCGACGAGGTCTCATGCGATGCACTGTTTACCGGTTCTAACCCGAGCCTACGCCGGTTCACCATGCCTGTTCATGGCTCACCATGGTTCCCCCTCAACATTCATGGCTCTCCGTTGAGTGGGAGTGTCGGGCCGTGATCGACCACGAAGGGCCTACCCCGTTGTATGTGCAGGTGGCAGACGCCATTGCGGCGCGTATCAGCGCGGGTGACCTTCTGCCGAACCGGCCGATCCCCTCGGAGAACCAGCTCGTCCAGGAGTACGGCGTCGCCCGGGGCACCGCCCGCAAAGCAATCCAATTGCTGCGCGAACGTGGGCTCGTGGTGACGGTCGTCGGTCGCGGCACGTATGTCGTCACTGCGACGGAAGGCCAGAGCCCGATCGGGTAGCACGGACCATGGCTCGCTCATGCTGGGCATCGAAGACCAGAGAACCTTCTACCTGTCCCCGCTTTCCGGCCAGCTTGGCGCCGAGGCTCGCACGCTTCTAATGACGGACAGGTTGCCCGGGGAATCCGCTCGGCTGCCACGTTGGCGTGGTGCAGGATGGCCGCCGTGATGTCGACCTTCCCGCGTGTGCTGCGGCCATCTGAGCATGGGCGCGCCGCCCGGCTCGTGTGACATCTGCCCGGTGTGCTTCTGGGAGGACGATCAGGTTCAGCTGCGCTGGCCCGACTGGGCCGGCGGCGCGAACCGGCCGTCACTGATCGAGGCTTAGGCGAACTTCGCCTTGTTCGGAGCGTGCGAGCAGCGGTACGTGTCCAAGGTTCGGCCGCCTCGTGATGACGAGCCGCCGGATCCGAATTGGCGCCGTATCTACTTGGAGCGGGACCGCTTCGAACCTCGGGGTCGACAGGAAGCTCCGTGGCCTGACGACTGCACGGTTTTGTACTGGTGGCGGTATCACGACGCCGGATCCTGGCGTCGAGGCGGTAGAGACCGAGCAGTCTACGAGTAGGTCGTGCTGCTGGGCGAGCTCGATCGCCTACGCGGTGAGCTGGACGCCCCTGTCGGTTCGGTCGCGGCGGTAGTCAGGGGCGTGGCGGTACGCCGGCAGCTAGGTCGCTTGCCGGTGTGGATACCCCAACCAACTAATGCGTGCAGTGCGTGCGTGCAGTTCTAGCGTGAATGCACGGAGGAACAGTTTCTGCGCACTTAACGTCCATGCTGTGCCAGCGAACAAACGCGACATCAAACTCATGGGATCGGCCGAGATCGGCCGCCGCCTCGGTGGCCTTTCACGCACCCGCATCTACCAGTTGACGCAGCGCCGCAACTTCCCGGAACCAGTCGCTGAGCTGGAGATGGGCAACGTCTGGCTGGCCGAGGACGTCGAGGCGTGGATCGCCGACCACCGGCCCGACATCGCCGAAACGACAGAAGGCGAATAGCAAGAAAACCTGCCCCGTGAGAATCCGGACTTAATTGACAACCATCCGACTTCCACGGGCGTTGGTAAGGCTGTGACTCCCGATAAGACGTTCGCTACTGTCGATGGCATGCCGCCGGCGAAGAAACCCCATGAGATGAGCTACGTCGACGCGGGCGGGGAGCTGCGCCGCTACACGGGCGCCTTCCTGATCATGTGCGGCATCGCTCCACTGCTGATGTTCTCGCTGCTGGCGAGCAAGCCGGGCGGCCCCGACTACCCCATCTTGCCGAGCATCGTCGCCGGCCCGTTCATCATCATCGGCGTCGTGATAACCGCGCTCGGCATCTTCACGAAGGAACCGAAGCGTTCCGCTAAACGCGTCGGTATCGGAGCGGGATTGATCATTCTAGGTGTCATTCTGATCTTCGGGATCCGTGCCGCACTCGTCTAGCCACTGCTGAAGTAGCCAGAGAGGTGACAACGTGACCTTGAAGGTCGAACCAGAAGCCATCCGCCACTACGGCTTCATGCTGAGCCGGGCACGCGACGACGCGCGCGAGTGCAAGAACTACTTCTCGACACACCTCCCCGAGGTAGAGCCCGGCCTCGAGGGCGGGTTCTTCAACCCCATCGGGTACGCGCACAACGGAGTCCGCCAAGAACTCGGCAAACTGCTCGACCACCTGGTCGACATCCTGGATGTCTCCCACCAAGCCCTGTTCGCGGCCGCCAAACACTACGAAGGCACCGATGCCGACTCCGCCAAGCGGCTGGACCAGACCTATGCCGCCGTGCAGCGCCCCATCGCCGGAGTCAGCTGAGCATGGGATTCACCGACCCCCGGGACCCCACCGTTCACCTGACCGAACCCGGCGCCCGCACCGAGCAGGTTCTCGACCAGCCGTTCTCGCACCCCGGCTCCGTATTCGACTGGTTCAGCCCCACCCACGTCATCAACGCCTTCATCAAAGAAGCCGCCGGCTACGACGTAGTCGGCGAGGCGTCGAAGGTCTTCGGCGGTGACTGGGAGACGATCTGGAAGGCCGCCGGCGCGATCGCCAACCTCGGCGACGCACTGCAAGACATCGGGATCAACACCACTAGCGGGAATTCCGACCTCGACAACCAGTGGGACGGCAACGCGTCGGAAGCCGCGTACGTCTACTTCACGCAACTCGGTGCCACTCTCAGCGAGCAGAGACAGAGCCTGACCGACCTCGCCGAGTCCTATCGGAAGGCAGCCGAGGGCACCTTCCGTATCGCCGAGTCGTTCTCCGGCATCCTGAAAGACATGGGCGACGCCGCCATCATGGGGGTGATCAGCGCTTCGGCCGGGACCGCCGCCATCGAGACCGGGGTCGGCGCCGTGGCGGGCTATGCGTTCGCGGCCTACCAGGCACGCAAGATCTACATGCTCGGTGCCCGCCTCAAGCTGATCATCAGCACCGGGTACAACGACATCATGATGCTCGCCGGTGTGATCCAGTCCTGGTCCGCCGACACCGGCGCCCTCTCCCGGTATCAGCTTCCCAACGCCGCCTACCAGCACCCGTCATCGGCCGCGTAGAGGAAACCCGTGAACGAGAGCACCGAGAACGAGGTCACCCACCGGTTCCTCCAGCACCTCGCCGACCACAGCGACAACGAACTGCTCCGCGAGATGTCCGACCAGGTCCTCCGAGGCAACATCACCCTGGCTGATGGCATGTCCTTCCCCGCATACTCCGAGGCTCTAACCCAAAATCTTGCCGACTTCACGCGTTGGTACGACAGCCTCAGCGACGACGAACGCCAACGGGAAGCCGACGACTGCGCGGCCGATCTCAAGAGGGCCGACCAGCATCTCAACGCGGACCACGACCTCTGAGAAGACAAGCCCTCGCTCGCCTACCGCGACGACGCCGGCCAGGTGGCACCTGACCGTGATCATCTCTCCAAGCGGCCATTTGCACTCCCCGCGAGCGGCTAATTTGCCGGAATGGCACTCATAAATCTGAGCCCTGCTCACATGCACCTGCTCAAAGCCTGCATCACCCTCGCCAGACGCGCCCACGGGTTCACCGATGAGCAACGACGTCTTCTCCGAGGTGCCCACAAGGTGCTGTGCAATGCGCTGCGCGGCGAGCATGAACACTTCGACCGCCTACGAGCCGTGCCCCGAGACGTCAGCGGCGAGGTCACTCCAGACACGACTGTGGAACAACTCGCCGACGCCTGGATCGACGAGATCCTCATCGAAGACCGAATCAAACGACAGACAGTTGACCACTACGCCAACAACTTGCACTACTGGATCCTGCCCGCCATCGGGGACATGACCATCCGGGAAGCCACGGTCGGCGCGCTCGACCGCTATCTCAAGACCCTCGCCAGAACTCATCCATCCGGGGCACAGCGCTGCAAGGGCACCCTATTGCAGATGTTCAGTCTGGCCGTCCGCCACGGTGCAATCCCCGCCAACCCGGTCCGCGACGTCGGCCGCCTACCGAAACCACGCAAGATCGTTCAAGCCATGAGCATCGACGAGATCCAACGAGTCCGCCACGCCCTGCACCTGTGGCGCACCACCAAAGCCGTCGGACCTAGGAAAAGCCGCGCCTGCACCGACCTGTTCGACCTGCTCCTGGCCACCGGCTGCCGTATCGGAGAAGCCTGCGCCCTGCGCTGGCAGGACATCGACCTGGATGCCAGAACCCTCACCGTCGCCGGCACCATGGTCTTCCTTAAGAACACCGGCTGGGAACGTCAGGAATCCCCCAAGACCCTCGCCGGGCAACGCACAATCCACCTGCCAGCCTTCGCCCTGACCATGCTCAGCCGCCGCCAGACCGAGGAACCCCATAACCAGGACGATCCCCTCTTCGCCAGCCGCACCGGCACCTTCGTACAACCGGACAACATGCGCCGCTCGCTACGCTGCGCCCTGCAACGGCAGGCCGATCTGAAATGGGTGAGCCCTCACGTATTCCGCAAGACCGTCGCTACCGTCCTGAGCGGACAGGGCCTGGTGACCGAAGCCGCCGCCCAGCTCGGGCACGTCGACGAGAGCATCACCAAGAAGTTCTACATCCAGAAGCCCTCGACCGCCCCCGACGTCAGCCATGCCCTGGAAATCCTGATCGGTGGAGGTGCGCGTCAATGAGATAGACCCCGGGCGGATAGCTAACCGGAATCCTGTAAGACAGCGGAAGCCGAGGAGACCCAGTGCAGTCGGCCCGCGCCGTCCCGCCAGTGTGACCGTGGAGCGTGGACCCTTCACTGCGGGCCGCATCATCCGCAGGGACCGGAGGTCACCTTACGAACGGCGGCTGCCGCACGAGATACGAAAAGTGATCGGCGAATCCTGGAGCGCGTGGGTTGCCTAGTTTCTACGTCCGAAGGTTCGGTCCAAACTTCCAAGCATGAACTCCGCGACGGAGCATGCTTCGCGCACCACTAGTAGGGCCATGTCGGCAGTTACGCCGGTTGGCAGAGTGCGACCGTGCCCGGTTCCTTGAAGGTTGCGAAGCTGGTTGACCGACTCCGCGATCGTCCAAGTACTCTGCAAGATTGCCTTGATATTCTTGGCGCCTGGTGTGTCGTCGGGGACCTGCCTTGGATGCAAGCCCAAACGGTCACGGGCATGGAACCACAAACTCCCGAAATCATCCTTCTCGCTGAAGGGATACGAAAATTCCTCCAGTACGAATTTGGCGACGGCTTCCAGTAGTTCCTTTGCCGTGCCGATCAGCAGCGCGGGGTCATCTGTCGAACGGCGCAGCCGATTGAGCTGCTCGTCTAGGGCCTCGCGCCCTCCGGTAGATACATCGACTACCAATGGTGATAGATGTCCGTCTTCATCGAGAAGCCAGCCGGCGCGCGCCAAAGTCTTTTGTGCCTGCCGGACGTCATCGGCCGCGTGGCCTGATCGCTCAGTATCGAAGCACCCATGAACTCGGAGGGCGCTTAGTATGGCCTCGACAAGGTCTTTCCCGCGGGCAGGGTGACGCTCGGCGGCCTGAAATACCACCTGCACCCGCTGTTGCTTGTTCGGCGTTGCGGTACGTGGATCATATGGATCATCTGATGCGTAGCCGGCGCGAGCGAAGGCTGACGTCAACACAGAGTGGCTTGGGCCTGCTCCGCCGAAGAAGAACCGGCCCAATACCGCGCCTACTTCGCTGTTCGCGATAGACACCGTGCAGCCTCCGGTGACGCTGTCGTAGCTTTTTGGTCAAGCGATGGTACATCTCGATGAGTCTCAGTCACGAATTAGTTTAGAGAGTCTCGCCGTTACCGCTTGTCGCAGCGATCTTTGATGGCATCGTCGCTGCTAGCGCACATGATCGAGTGCGCTGAACGCGGCAGATCCGTATGCCGCCGAAGGGGAGGCAGCGATCTCCTGGGTGGCCGGCGACTACGTATACGACGTCCTCGCAGCGGCGATCCATCGATGACCTTCCCCAATCGATGGCCTCCGTGCAATTCAAACGTACGCAGGTCCGCACTATCGGCCGGGCGCTGACAGATGTGGTCGGTTACAGACTTCGGGGAGTTGAGGGTTTGGAGGCGCCTTGCCGACGTGCCTGAGAGGGTTAGAGGCTGGTCGTCGCCCTGGGTAGTTGCCGCTAACCCAGGGGTCTACATGATTGCTGGACCGAAGCTGGCGATCAGCCGTGATCGATCTCGGGCACGCCGGCCTGGTCGAGCATGGTGAAGAAGTCAGCGATTTGGCCTTGGCGGGCGTAGGGATGCGTGGTCGTGAAGATGATCCGCTGAGCGGCGCGGGACAGGCCGACGAAGAAGGTCGAGGTGGATTCGATTGGATCGCGCGCGTGGGCCCACCACTGTCGATCCTCGAGGCCGAGGAAGAACACCGTGTGGTATTCCAAACCCTTGCTGCGGTGGGCGGTGAGCAGAACCACCGCGTCGGCACATTCGAACTGCTCTAGCGCGTCAGCCCAGTCCGTGCTTTCGGGCGCGACGGCGGCGAGCCGGGCTTGGAAGGCTTCGGTGAGGACGTTCAGCCGGTCGGCGGGCGCCGCTGACCGAACATAGCGATGCAGTAGGTCGACGTCGAGCAGCTCCAGCAGGTGGTTGACGCAGTCGACGGCCGAGCTGGCTCGCGGTGGGTTGTCCTTGAGCCACTCGCGTAGTGAGATCGTGAGCTTCGAGAGGTGGTCAGCGGTGTGCCGCTGTCCGGCGTCGTCGCCGACATCGCCGTGGACGCGGGCCAGCGTCGCCTGGACCTCCCTCCATACGTGTGCCAGGCCGCGGGGCTGGTCGGCGAGTCGCAACAGCCCGAGCAGTAGGCGGGTGACTTCGTGTTTGAGCAGGTCCTGCAGTCTCATCGCGCCGACCGGCATGTCGTCGTTGCGTACCTTGATGTCGTAGCGGCCGAGCGACTGACGGAACCGATTCTCGAAGTCGCTGATCTTTTGCCGTGCGATCAGGGCGAAGTCAGCGGGAACCCGGCCGGATACCGCGATGTCGCGAGCGATCCAATCGGCGATGACGGTGGCTTCCCGGTCGGGGCTGGAGAACCGCCACACCTCGGCCGGACTGTCGGTGATACTCGCGTCGGCCTTCGACACCGCGGGCATCGCGGCGGGGTCGAGGCTGGTGGCGACGATGTGTTGCACCCGCACCAGTTCGTCGCTGGAGCGGAAATTCCATAGCAGCGGGTAGCTGGCCGCGTCGAATGTCTCCGCGAAGCGTTCCAGCGCTCGTGGAAGGGCACCTGCCCAGCCCATGATGCGTTGCTTGCTGTCACCCACGGCGGTGAGGGTGGGCCCGTCGGCGAACACCGATGCGAGGAAGGAGAACTGGGCGCTGGTGGTGTCCTGGAACTCGTCGACGAATACGAAGGGGTAGGTCTGGCGCAGGGCCCGCCGTAGCTGGGGGACGCAACGCACGAGAAGCTCGGCCAGCCTGTTGAGCATGATGAAATCGACCTTCGCCGGACCCGGCCGAAGGTACCGATCATGCCACCACTGCAGCGCGGCGTAGGCGGTGGCGTCGTCCGGGTCACCGACGGGAATCGTGGCCGGCAAGCTCCAGTTGCCGATGGTGTCGGGCAGGAATCGGCTGGCCCGTAGTGCTGCTACCTGCGGACATAGGGATGCGGGGGCGGCGGGGATGATGTCTGCGAGGAAGCCTTCGAGGAAGCGTTCCGAGGCATAGTCGATCTCGTAGCCGTCCGTCATCCGCCAGTCGGGAGGCAGGGCGGACGCGAACCGGTCGACCAAGCTCTTGGTGAATGCGTCGAAGGTCATGGACGCGAACCGGTCGGCGTGTTCGGGAATCCGGGTGGTGACCCGTCGGCCGAGGTTGGCCGCCGCGTCGCGCTTGAAGGAGATCGCGAGGATGCGTTGCGGCCAGGGGCAGATGCCGGTCTGCAGCAGGTAGGCGGCCCGTTGGGCGAGGAACTCGGTCTTGCCGGCGCCGGGGCCCGCCACGACTGCGGTGTTCGCGGGGTGGCGCAGGGCCTGCCAGGCGGCCGGTTCGAGGTCTTCGATGTCGATGGGCCGCCAGTCCGCGGCGGGAATCAGTGTCACGGGCCGGGGCACCGCCCGGACCGGGGTGTCGGGTCGGTTCACAGGCCGACCTCCTTGCGGATGTGCCTGATCAAGGCTGTGATGACCTTCGGCGTGCGATCACGTAGCTGCTCGTCGGTGAGCCGGCTGAGCCCTCGCAGGTGACTGCTCGGCTTCGAGTGACTCAAGAACAGGTAGCGATACCACCGCAGGAGGCGAGCACGCCCGGGCGTCGACCAGAATTCCGCGTGAGGGCTGTCCTCGCCGATGACGCGTGTCAACGCACCGGGTCCCTTGGGGCCAGCCTCCCCGTTCTCAAGCAGGGTGTACTGAGGATAGAACCGCGACAACATGATGTAGTCGAGGTCGAGCGGGGCAGCGAAGAAGACCCCGAACCGGCGCAGATGCCAGATGATCGGCCACAGATCATCCAAAGTCAGCGCGTCGGTGATGTCCTCGACCTCGGCGTAGTCCGACAGGCCGCCCAGCGGGTCGGCGCCGTTGGCGATGAGCCTTCTGCAGGCGTCGCGCAGCCGGGCCGGGCCTGCTCCGGCGCGGCCGTAGTCGAGGTCCAGCAACGTCGCGTGTGGGATGCCCAGATCGGTGAGCAGCTTCCACATGTGGTTGGTGTGCCGCCCACCGAGCGGGACCACCACGACGAACGACGGATCGAGGTCCACGCCGAAGGCCCGGGCGACGCGCGGAATGACGAGCTCTTCGGTGTCGCCTTCGCCCAGGACGACGAACTTCGCGAAGTACAGCTCAGGGTGCGCCCGCACCGCCTCCCGGATGAACTTGCCGGCGTCGGTGCCGGCGGCGGGCAACAGGATCGGATGAACCGACGAGGTCACCGTGGTGGGATCGATGCGGAAGTACCGCAGTCTTTCCGGATCGACGCGGGTCAGCACGCCGGCGCAGTGGCTGGACAACACTGCTTGGGCGGCGGCGTCCGTCGCCAGCTCCAACAGCTGGTTGACGATACGCGACAAGAAGAATGGCGAGACGCTGTTCTCCGGCTCCTCGACCAGAACAATGGTCAGGCTCGGCAGCTGAGCGGCATCCAGCGTGAAGTCCGTGGCGTGCCGCTGGTCGTAGACGGCGGCTTCGACGTCCAGAGCGGTGGACACCAACGCGAGGTGCAGCAGCGACCGCTGGCCATCGCTGAGCTGCCGGGCGGGGCGGTCGCGGCCGGTGGGATCGGGCGCGAATACCAGCTCGGCGTGTCGTACCAGCTGGTCGAAGTCGTCGTCGAGCAGCCGCAGCTTCGGGGTGGCGTGGGTGCCCGCGTCGTGCAGCTGGCGCCACCGCGTTCCCAACATGTCCTCGACGGCCTTGACGACCGGCTCACCGGAGAACTGTGCCTCCATGGCGGTAGCGTGATCGCTCACCAACTCGCGCAGGCCTGGCGACCACTGCGCGGCCCGCCACACACGGCTACCCAGGAAGTTGGTCACCTGCCGGGCACCGTCACGCGACGCCGGGATGTAGACGACCTGAATACGGCTGCGCTCCGCCGGCGGAAGCGGCGCGTAGTCGTCGTCACCGTATTCCTCGGCCAGTGTGGAGACGACGATGCGGTCCTCCGTGATGGTGCCGTCCACGGTGCCGTCGTCGGTCCAGGTCGCCTTCAACACGATCCGCATCTTCAGGGCGCCGTCGTCGTCGGCGGCCATCCGGGAGAAGAACTCGGGCACGACCCGGCGGCTGACGGTCCGCTGCCGCTGCCGGGGCTCGCTGCCGTCCTCGTGCTGCTGCTCGTCGTCTTCGTCTTCGTCCTCGTCAACGTCGGTGCTGAGACCGTCGTGCTGGATGCCTTCGGGTTGGTCATCGTCAGCGTGCGGGTCGTCCTCATCGAGTTCCGGGAAGGCGAGGACGGCCTCGATCGTCAGCTCGCGGCTGCTTGGAAGCTGGGTCTCCGCAGCGGGAACGTGGAAGTCCTCCAGTCGTATCGCGCGCTCGGAGCCGGTGATCCCGAACAGCCGCAGCAACGCCTGGCAGGCGGCGGTCTTGCCGGTGCCGTTCGTGCCGATGAAAGCGGTCAGTTCCGGTCCGAGCTCGATCGTGGTGGGCTCTGGCCCGAAGCACTTGAAGTTTCGCAGCACCAGCTTCTCGACGTACATTCTTCACTTTCCAGGCAAAGAGGCGAAGTGGGATGACGGGCGGTAGCTCGTAGGCGCCGTCAGAGTGGCTTGCTCGGGTCAACCATCCAGCTTCGTGGGCCGGCGTCGACGGACAATCGCGGATCCAAGGGACGCGGTAGCGGTGAGATCCGGCAGGCCGCCTCTTCTCACAGCGCTCATGAGTGGAGATGACCTGCCGGACCTGGACCGCGTGCCCACGATGAGGTGCCCGTTTGGCGGCATCGTGGGCTGTGAGGACTATGCCGCGGCGCTGCCACCGGAGTCGTGCGGCGGCCGTGGCCCCGCCGGACCGATGTCCGGGGCGTCGGTCGGGAGGTCCTGGCGATGCAGCTCGTCGCGCATCTCCTGCGGCGGCTTGATGGTCGAGGCGGAGTCCTTCTGCCGCGCGTCGATGATGACGGCACGCACGTCGACCCCGTGCCGCTGGGAGGCGATCGCGGCGGCACGCGTCACCTTGGTGGTCACGCTCTCGGCCATCTCGGCGTCGGTGTACGCGATACCGACGAAGTACACCACCTGGACACCGGCGGCGATCGCGTATTCCGGAGCTTGGGCGAGGATGCCGTCCCAGAACTTCGAGCTGGAGACCAGCTTCATCTCCACCTGCGACCGAGCGGTCCATCCGCGGGCGAACTCGAAGTCCACCGGGCCCCGTCCGTGATCCGCCTCGCCGGCGAACGCCACCTCATTGGCCTTGCAGTAGTGCCGGACGCAGTGCCGGAAGACTTCCTGAACCTTCTTCTCCGGCATCGATACCGCGCAGTGCCACAGCAGTCGCCAGTCGCCCTGCCGCTCGATGCCGTGTTTGAAGATCTCCACGAGGGTGCCGACGAACTCGGGGAACTGCGCCGGGTCGTCCGGGACGAACACCGCGTCGGACTTCGCGGCGATCTCTCGGCCCATCTCGTAGGGTTGGACCCGCAGCCGCCGATCCTGGGCGACGTCGTAGGGCTGGTGGTCGTCGTGTTCGAGCGCCGTCAGGAACTCGGCCACGATCTCCGGGTTCTGGCGGGCCATCCGGGCCTTCTGCTCGGCGGTCACCTTCCGAGCGATGGCGTAGTTGAAGTGCAGCCGCAGCGTCTCGGCGTGCTCACCCCACGCGAACTTCCAGAAGCCGTCCGGCGTCACGACCGGGATGTCACGCAGGAACCGCTCCGGGACCAGAAGCACAGGGCTGGGCCGATCCGCGAACGGGTTCAGCGGCAGCTCCACCTCCTCGTCACGCCACAGGGCGTCGGCCGTGTTCCAGCTCGCGTTGCGGACTCGGACGCTCCCCATCGGGATTCCGTGCCGGCGGGCGACCTGCTGGGTGTACCGGATGAAGTAACTCTTAGCGACGTTGCAGACGGCGTCACTGATTCGGTCCAAGCCCATGCCACCCTGGAACAGGGCGAGCATCTCGATGTGCGGCACGTTGTCGAAGCCGAGACCGAGGGCGGTCTTGACACCCTCCAACATGCCGACCTGCAAGCCGCGACCGGCGCCGGAGCCGTTCGGCGAGTTCCTCGCCAGACCCAGGCAGAACTCGGCCGGCTCCGGGAACATCAGCAGCCGCTGCGCCTTCTTCCAGGCCAGCGTCCGGACGTCACCCTTCGACTCGTCCACCAGATCGAAAACCATCTTAAAAAAGTCGAGAATGTGGTCATGAGCGCCGAACCACGGCTCGGCGGCATCCGGGTAGATCAGAAACGGGTCGACACACAGCGGCGTATCGGCCGACAGCAGTGGGTCGAACCAGTCGTCCGCAGTTGTCCTCTGGACGCCGAACACCTGGCTGAACCTCTCCACGACGGGCTTTCCCATGGTGATCCCTTCTACGCCCGGTGACTCTCACCAGGGCGCGGCGGGCCGCCGCGAGTGTCCCGCCCATGAAAAAATTCACGATCCCTATCACGGGCGTGAATGATTCGTTAAGGTCGAAAGCGCCTACCAAAGCAGCTTGGGACCCCGGCCGGGACGTCGACCTCGACACCGGTCGGGGTCTTTCGCGTTTGGACCGTCACCGACCGTATGACATGAGCGCAGCGTAGTCAATCAACCAAGTTGCATGGCTGTGGTTTGCGCGTCCCCAGCCTGTGGACGATGTTGTGGAAAAACCTGTGTCCTCACCGCAGATATTGTGGATAGAGCGTTTCTGTCGTACCCGTCTTGTAGACTCCGCCGCCCTCGCGGGGGTCCCAATTTTGGTTACAGAAAGTAGTTCCTGGTCAGCGGCCTGGGAGCGCTCTATCGGGCTCGTCGTCGGGTGCTGTCGGTCCCTCGGGAGGCCAGTTCGGTCTATCCACAGGATGCGTCACGCGTCCACAGTGTGATGCTCACCATGTCCCTTCTCCACCTGGCCTTTTGTGGTGCTCCAGGCGGTCAGGCGTGCCGTCATTCGGGCATACGAAGGAGCCCGCCAGCCGCAATTCGTCGCTTGATGAGCCGACGTGCCGGGGCAACGAGACCCTTCGGTCATGCGCCGCCCCTTCCTCCTACAGCCGCTACGCCACTTCGCGGGGGATGAGGTTCGCGGCCGCGTCGGCGTTCGGGCGCCTCAACTCGAGGATGACCGAGGTGTAGGTGTCGGAGGTGAGTCCGATGGTGGAGTGGCCGAGGACTTCCTGGATCTCCTTCATGTCAGCTCCGCCGTGGCGTAGGTAGGTGGCGGCGCAGTGCCGGAGATCGTGTAGCCGTACCGGCGGCAGGCCGCTTTTGGTGAGGAGATTGTCGAAGCGGTCGCTGATGGCCTGGGGATGCCACGGCTGGCCATCCGGGCGGACGAAGAACAACCCGGTGTTCGGCCAACTGTCGCCGCTGACCTGCTGCCAGCGACCGCGCATCTCAAGGTAGGCGGTAAGCCCGGCGACGGTGGTGGGCCCGAGGGGGACGATCCGGTCGCTGGCGTCGCTCTTCACCTTGCGGGTGACAGGAGCGTATCCGACGGTAGTGATCTGCTGGACGATGCTGAGGTAGGCCTCGTTGAGGTCGACGTCGTAGTCGCGCAGGCCGATGGCCTCACCGCGCCGTAGGCCGCGGTGCAGGATCAGTTCGAACAGTGGATAGAGCACGGCGTCGTGGCGTTGGGCGTAGTCGAGGAACTGCCCGGCCTGCTCGGGCCGCCACACCATCACCGGGCTTGGCCGCTCGCCGGTGGCCTTCCACAGCTCGATCGCCTTCGGTGTCCAGACGCGTGCCTTCGGCCGGGTGCCGGATTCGAGTTCGATGCTCAGAGCCGGGTTGGTGGGGATGAGCCGGGCGCGGCGGACGGCGTCGTTGAGTGCTACCCGCAGGGTGGCGTACAGCCGGATCATGCTGGAAGCGCCCATCGGCCGGATGCCGCGGAACTGGTTGCGGGTAACCGGGTCGGTGCTGGCTCGGCTGGTGCGGATTTGTTTGTTGCGGGCGTCGAGTGCGGTGAACATGACTTGGATGTGGCTGGTCCGCAGACTCTGCAGCGGGATGTCGCCGAGGTGCGGGATCAGGTAGGAGCGAATGTGGTCGCTGTACCCGCGGATCGTCTTGGGTGAGAGCCCGCGCCGTCCGTCCAGCCATTGGAGAAGGTATTCGCCGGTGGTGGTCGGGACGGCTGCGGGGACTCCGGCGCGGACGCGGTCGGCGACGGTGTCCCGGTCCGGTAGTGGGATGCCGTTCTTGCAGGCTTGCAGGAGGTCGCTGATCTGTACGGCGAGGCCGGTGTCATTGCCGGCCAGGGCGAGCAGCGCACGGGCGTGGTCGAGTTCGGTGCGGGTGGCGTCGCGGTCGTCGAAGCCGCTGCGGCGTAGGAGCCGCCGTCCGCGTCCGGGTGCGGCGGGGAGTTCGAGTTGGTAGCCCCAGGTGCCGTGGGTGGTGCTCCAGGAGCCACCGGCCCGGCGCAGTTTCGGGCAGCCGTTGTTGAGTCGTTTCCCGCTTGCGGGGTCTTTGCAGCCGCACCGTTTGGTGATGGATCCTTCGCTGGTCATGGTTCTCCCTGCTCAACGTGGTCGTCGACGGCGAGGGTTCTGATTCCGTCGTGGTGATCCACGCTTCGCTGCGCCGAGAACGTCAAGTCGCCGCCGCAGCGCGATGCAGATGGCGGTCAGGATGCCAGCGATGGTGGGCGGGTCGTCGTGTTCGGCGGCTGAGACGGCGCGGGTGTACTGGAGATGCCAGGACCGAAGGCATGCCCGCCGTACCCGCTGATGCGATCAAGTAACGCTTAATCGCATCGGCGGGTACAAATTTCAGCAGCCCTCGACAGGTGTAAGCCCTCTGCCGAGCCGTCTACTCTGTTCAAAGCCACCGACCGCAAAGCATCCGCGTGTCGAACACGACCCTTCACCCCGCAGGGCCGCGAGCGACAGAGCGAGCCTTGCGGAAGGAGGTGGTGAAATGCCGAATAGCCAGCGCAAAGGCGGGGACGGCCCGGCCGACATCATCAGGGCAATAGCCTGTTTGATCGTCGCGATTGGAGTCCTGGTAGCGCTCGTCATCGGCAGCGGTGCCGCCTGATCGAGGTCTCTTCCCGGTCAGGCAGCACCGTCGCACTACGGCGGGGCCCCGTCCAAGATCAGATTGGGTCTGGAATGGGGCGGGGTTCCGCCTCCCTCGACGCGTCGGCCGAGTAGGCGCCCGCGTCAGGGTCCCCACCTAGAGGGATCTGACACTTCGCGCGTCGTTGCACGGTATAACACCTGGCCGACACTGACCAACCCTATAGCCGCAGGTCACGGCCAAAGTACGGACCATCGGCGACACCCGAAACTTGCTCCCGGGAGACGTCTTGGTCAACCCCGTGCGTGGTTTGTCCAGCGTAGCCAGGGTGAGGCACTACTCCAGGTAGTGCTTCAAACGATTGACGCGACGCCTCAGAAGAGGCGCCGCCCACTACGCCGTCGGCAGCAAGAAGCCGTCCGACGAGTCTTCTTACGGCCGTAACCCGATCGGCTGATTTCGGTCAACGTCATGCCAGCGGCGCACAAGTAGATCGCCGCCAGATAGGTCGCGAACGTCTACGCCGACCGCTTCATCGGCGAGCGCATCGGCGGTGCCGTCCAATGAAGTAGGCATCCGCCGGTGGTGGCCGGTACGGCCGCCAGCACTTCGACGTGGACGCGGTCGGCGACGGCGTCCCGCTCAGGTAAAGGGCTGCCGTTCTTGCGCGCACGGAGAAGGTCGCTGATCTATATGGCGAGCCGGTGTCTTCGCCAGCCAGGACGAGCAGCGCACGCCCGCAGCCCGCACGAGCCATCGAGGCGCGAGTAAACCCGTTATCGCGGAGTGTCGCTTATATCGCTCGGGAGGTCGGCGGCCGCGGCACGAGTGAGGACCTCCTCGATCCGGGACGTCGGGAGTCGAGGAGTTCCAGTCGAATTGCCGCTTGGCCTCGGGCGGCAACATGGAAGACAACCGAGTGGCTATGACGGCCGTAGGAGATCCTTAGAAGAAAAGTTTGCCGATGTCATCGCCGATGATCCGAGCCGCGTCATCGGCCATGAACGCCGAGATGGGGCCATCGGCCATCTCGACAAGGTAGTAGCGGATCGCGCGGACCTGGATGCCCACACCAGGCAGGTCGACAGGAGCCGCGGTGGCTGCCTGTTCGGCGCGCTCCACTCGCTCGAGCAGTTCGGCTTGCCCCGTGGGGTTCAGCCCGAGCATCCCGGTAGCGTCGCGAAGCGCTCGACAGAGGCTTAAGACGTCATCAGCGGTCCCAGCGATGGAGTACTCGGTCACCGAGACTCCCCGCCGTCGATCTGAGGCGCGGCCGAAAAACACATGATCACGACAGCTGTTCCTCGAGGCCGGCGTAGATGCGTTCGAGGCTCTCTAGCGCCAGTTCTTCTTCCACGTCGCCGGCCCATTTCCGCCGGAACGCGGATTCCCCGGCCATGAGAATTTTCAGCGCCGTACGCGCCAACCCGACTAGTTGCGGCGTCGGTTCTATGCCGTCGTTGTCAGTTAGAACCACCATGGCATAGGGCGTCGTTGGGGCCGGCTTACCGGTTGCCGTTTGAAAGACGATCGCGGCGGCGGCGAACACCTCCGAGGCGCGAGCCGTGGTGATCTCGACCGAGTGGGAGACGGCACCGGACAGCGTCATCTCGACGAACTCCGTCCGCTGCGCCGGATCCGTGGAACGAAGCCGATCGCACCAGTCCGAGGCGTCGTCGTTGTCGAACGGACCGACGTTCCACGTGGCCATCTCACTCCTTGTCAGCGGCGACTCAAACCGGTCAACGCCTGCTATGGGAGCCCAGCCGATCAACTCCAATGTACCGGTGAGCCGTCTCGGCTCACCGAGTGTCCCCGACTTCGTCAGACGCAGGGTGGATCGAAAAAATCGGGAGTGTCACTCGTCAAGATCCACAACTCCGCGGTATGCTTTCGCGATGCTTGAGCCGCAGGTAGAGGAAACCAAGGACCGAACCTCGGTCGAGCTGTTCGCCGGCGGCGGCGGCTTGGCCATGGGAGTGCACCAAGCGGGATTTCGTCCCCTGCTGGTTAACGAGATCGTCAAGTGGGCCTGCAAAACCTTGACGGACAACGAGGCCGAACTCCGCGGTGACGAGGAGCGAGTGCCGAACCCCGGTGATAAGTGGCCACTGGTTCCGGGTGACGTCGGTGACGTCAAGTTCAAGTACCTCTGGGGCAAGGTGGATCTCCTCGCCGGCGGACCCCCGTGCCAGCCGTTTAGCCTCGGCGGCGTCGCTAAGGGCGACGAGGACAAGCGCAACATGTTCCCTGAGATGTTCCGGGCGATCCGCGACATTCAGCCCAGAGCGGTCATCTGCGAAAACGTTCAGGGTCTGCTACGACCCTCTTTCCGCCAGTACTTCGAGTACATCGAACGTGAACTAAGCCTTCCGTTCGTGGAGCGCCAAGAGGGGACGGACTGGCGTGAGCACGACAAGATCCTTCGAGAACGCCTCGAGCGAGACCCTGCCGATCCGAGGGAGAAGTACCAGGTCGTAACGACCAGGGTTAACGCAGCCGACTACGGCGTTCCCCAAATCCGTAACCGGATCATCATCGTGGCGTTCCGCAGTGATCTTGGCGTCGACCTCGAGCGGTTCAAGAGGTCGATCGCCCCGACACACTCCGAGGCCGCGCTGATCCGGTCGATCAGAGACGGGTCCTACTGGGAACGCCACAAGGTCAATGCCCGAGTCAGAGCGCTCGTAGAGAAGCGGCTCCCGCGAGAAGAGGTCTTCGACGACGGAAAGCAACCGTGGCGGACCTTGCGCGACGCGCTGATGTACGACCTGGCCGATCCCGATTTCGACCCCGAGAAGAAACGACAGCTGCCGAAGGTGTCGTGGGACCACCTGGACCGAATCACCGCAGCGGGCGGAGTTCCTTATCACGTCGGCTGGCCGGACGCGCGCATCTACGCGGGACACACCCCAAACGTCCTGGATAGGCCCGCCAAGACGGTGAAAGCCGGTGTGCACGGTGTTCCCGGAGGCGAGTCAGTCATGCTCACCGATGAGGTGCTCCCCGGCACGGCCGCCGGGGAGACGCCGACCTTCCGCCACCGGTACATGACTGTCCGGGAGACAGCGCGCGTCATGACGTTTCCCGATGGCTGGCAGCTGGCCGGACCCCGAGGTGAGCAGATGCGTCAGTTGGGAAACGCGGTACCCGTTCTGCTAGCGCGATTCTTCGCCAACGCTGTCGCGAAGGCGCTGGACGAGGCCGACGAACGGCGATGACGGGAACGGGGGAGATCAGTGAGCGCGCCTGGGCCGCCGCCTGCCCCACGGACACGGCGTGGCGTGGCCGCCAAGGCCGTAGCCGCCGAGCACTCGCGGCAGAGCAAGACCGCGCCGCCGGAGGTCCGGACCGCCGCTGGGTCAACCTCGCCGACGGCCGGCAGGCACGCGCCTCCGTAGCGCTCAAACTGCTACCTCGGACACGTCGAATCCGGGCGTATCTACGCTGGTCCGACCATGGCCGATCGCCAACGCGATATCTCGGTGAGGTCGGCTACCCCTCGCGCGCCGAAAACCTGGAGCAGGGTTGGCGTCTCGCTCATGAGAAGGGTTTCATCGCGCCACCCGCGCCAGAACCCCAGTCGTGGGCTCAGAGCCGCGCGGTACGTTCGGTGATGCGCGGCAACAAGAGCCGAGATACCGGGCCCGAACGGCGGCTCCGCTCGGCATTGCACGAACGCGGGCTTCGCTACCGGGTCAACACGCGCCCGCTGCCCGGTATCCGGCGCACCGCCGACGTGGTCTTCCCCAAGCCCAAGATCGCTGTCTTCGTCGACGGCTGCTACTGGCACGGCTGCCCAGAGCACTACCGCCCCTCTCGAGCGAATCAGCAGTTCTGGCACACGAAGATCGAGGGCAACAAGGCCCGGGACGCGGAGACCGACCGGCTACTGGCGGCCGCCGGCTGGGTGTCCATCCGCGTCTGGGAACACGAGGCGCCGGGGCTAGCGGCGGACCGCGTGGAAAACGCGGTCCGCGGCGCCCAGGTATAAGGCCGCCTCAGCTGAACAGGTCACCCTGTTCCCCCGAGTCGACCTCCCCGGCGGCGAAGTGCTGCGGCCCTGCTGTCTCGACGACGGCTCCATCGCCGTCACGGCGCCACCACCGCAGAGCGCTCTCGTATGTGGCCGTCTCCTTGTACAGGATCACGTATCCCGGCAAGGCGGTCGCCTGCCACCCCGAGGGCAGCGCGGCGACGATCGAGGCGAACGCGTCGCGGGCCGTCAACTCGGCGGCCGGCAACTCGACGCGCGTTCTTTTGAGTTCCGCCTGGTTCGCCTTGTTGTCGTACCGCAGAAGGTAGGGGAGATCATGCTTGAGCCGCAGCAGCAAATCCGCCACTGACCACCCGCTGACCTCAAGGTTCAGCGAGTAGTTCAAGTCGATCGGATACAGGGCATCGAAGTGCTTGGCCTTCACGACGCTCTTGTCGCGGTTACGGCCCGGGTCCTTGTTACCGAAGCCGTTGGTGTTCCAGGGAATGGCGCCGCCGCTTCGATACTTCTTGATCAGCAGCTTTTCCGGGGCGGCGGCGTCCAAGTCCTCGTCCACGTAAACACACGCGAACCGAATCTCCGCCATCGCGATACCGGAGCGTCCGGACAACTTGCGGTAATGCTGCTCCAGGCGCTGACGAAGCCCGCCGGCGGCCTTGCCCACGTAAACCCGCTCTCCATTGACGAAGAGAACGTAGACCCCAGGGCGAGCTTCCACCGCGCTGAGCGTCTCCGGCTTCAAGGGAGCCGGCGTGAGCGGTTGAAGTGTGGTGGCTAGCTGATCGGCCAGCGCCCGGGTGATGCTCAGGCGGAACTCGGCGATCCATGCGCCCATGCCAAGGTCTCCCCGCGTCCAGCTACCGGAATCAAGGCGATCACTCTAGAGCATCGCCTCAATGCGAGGACGGACAGTCAACCGCGGGGCGGGCTCCCTCCGCAGTGGACCGACGCGCGTCTTACGGCAGGTGTCTGCCGCCGTAGGCCTCACGTCGTTGTGGACACCTAATGAGGGGCCGGTGGTTGATGAGCAGGCGCCCATCGCGCGTCTGAAGGATCCGGCCGGGCTAGCGCCTGGAGGGTCTAGGACCAGCCTTGCCAGGAACTTATCTGAGCCGAGAATCGGCGTCAACGCTCCGGGCATAAACGACGAGACCGGCGATTCTCAGCGATTGACACTGACGCCAATATATGGAACTTTTCCGCTCGTTTTTGACAACCTCTTGCGCGCCCCGGCCAAAATCTCCACTGTGTAATTCGGAAAGCGCGGACGGCGGCCCCGAACGCGAATAACGCAGGCTTCTCGGGCGTGGTGTGGCGCCTGGGCGGATGGGGAGGGCGGTCACGTGGAGGGCGAACCGTTCACTAGGTGTCTCGAGGTGCTGATCGACGACGCCGATCGTGCCGGCAAGATCAGCTGGACCGATGTCGTACGCGTGGCGACAGCGCGCGGGCTCGCCGACGAGGTCGCGAACCTGCTCGCCGCGCTGGTCGATCTCGATGTCGACGTTCAAGGCGTGCCGTCCGGACGACAGCTTCACTCCGGGAGGCCGGGCGAGGAGAAATCGGGCTCTCTGCCGGCATTGATGCGCGCTCACCGGATTCTGCGGCCCGAACAGGAGGTCGCCTTGGGCCGGCGTATCCAGGCCGGTATCGGTACGGCGCAGCGATGCTCTCTTGAGCGGCGGCCGCCCCGACCGGACGAGCGAGTTGTGATCGCCGACGGTGACCAGGCCAGGAACGAGCTCATCGTCGCTAACATCCGCCTCGTCATGAGCATGGTCCGCCGCTACACGTACCGCGCCGGCGACTTGGAGTTCGACGATCTGGTACAGGAGGGCACCCGAGGGCTGTACCGGGCCGCCACCAAGTACGACCCGGAGAAGGGTTACAAGTTCTCGACTTACGCGACGTGGTGGATCCGCCAGCACGTGGAACGCGCCATCGATGACACCGGCACGATCATCCGGGTTCCGGTGCATCTGTGGGCGGAGATCCGGCGGATCCAGAACTACGCACGTGAGTTCGAGACCCGTAACGGGCGAAGCGCCACCTTGGCCGAGTTGGCCGCCGGGGTGGAACAGGACCCCGGGCGCGTCCAGGCGATGCTGGACGCGGCGGCTCCCGTCGCTCGCCTCGACGCGCCCGTCGGCGCCGACGACGGCGGCGTCGCCACCCTGGCCGACTACGTCCTCTCGGATCAGGAGCCGGGGCCCGAGGACAGCGTTATCGACCAGCTGGTGGCGCGAGCCCTGCTCCGTCGGCTCGAGGAGGTCCTCGATCCGCGATCGCTGCGCATCGTCGAGGGCCGGTTCGGCCTCGACGGTGGTGAGGAGCGGACGCTGGAGCACCTGGGCTCCGAACTCGGCATCACGCGCGAGCGGGTTCGTCAGATCGAGAAGAAGATCTTTGAGGTCCTACGAGGTGATGAGGAGGTCCGCGCGTTGGCGCAGACCGTGCTGGGTGGTGTCCTGTGAGCCAAGCCACCGCATATGAGCGTTTCGTACGCTGGCTCGACGCACGCGTCACCCGTGAGGGGCGTGGTGACCTGCTCGACGCCTTGGACGTCGACCCCTCGGGTGTGTTCTGGCTGGGCCGGCTGGCACCCGAGAGCGCTGCGGTCGCGCGTCCTGGTCGCGAGCGGCGGATGGATCCGTGCGCCGTCGGCGCCCGGATCCGACCGACCGCGTCCGGCCCCTGGGTCTTCCGGGTCCGAGTCGAGGCTTGCGGCTGGCACCGCGTCGCGGCGGGATCGAGCGGCGGGGCGAACGACAAGTGGGCCAAGTCCGAGATCGTCACGGTTGACGTGCCGATCGACATGCCCACCGGCGTCGAGCGGTCCTTCGGCGCCGAGACCATCACGACACGGCTACGCGCGGCGGGGGTGACGGCGACAGCCGAGATCCGCGTCACCGACGAGTCCTGGCGAGACGGCCGGCCAGAACTCACCGTCGAACTCGTCAACACGACTCCGGAGGGAAAGCAGGTCCCCCGCGGCGAGCGCTACCTCTTCCAAACCAAGCTGACCATCAGCGGGCTGAACACGATCCCCTACATCCTGGAATCGCTACCCGACAGCTTCCGGTACGACCGATCCCTCGACGCCATCGGCATCAACTGCGGAGTCGAGCACGACCGCGCGACCGGCACTCTGACGACCGCGGACACCGTCGTCGTCGAGCGCCGGCGCCCCGAATACACCTTTGACGACACCGCCAGATCGGTGCTCGACCTCACCTTCGACACCCTCGCTCAGACGCCCCTGGAGCCCACCAACCAGCTGGCTGCGGCCTACCGTCGATGGGGCGACCGCCACTGGTCCGATCAGGTACTCGACGCCCGAGCCCAGCGAGAGGGCTGGAGCACCGACATGGCCGACTACGCGCGAACGGAGGCGGACGCGTACCGCGCCGAGGCCGCCCGCATCCGTCGCGGCGTCCAGATCCTCGCCTCCGACGCCACCCTGCGCCAGGCGTTCACCCTCATGAATGAAGCCATGTCCCTCGCCGCCCGCGGGAAGTATCCCGACTGGCGGCCCTTCCAGCTCGGCTTCATCCTCTCCGTCCTGCCGAGCCTCGTCGACGGGCAGAAGGAATGGGACACCGTCGAGATCGTCTGGTTCGCGACCGGTGGCGGCAAGACCGAGACCTACCTCGGCCTGCTGCTCCTCGCCGCCTTCTACGATCGGCTGCGCGGCAAGAGATCGGGTATCACCGCCTGGAGCCGCTTCCCGCTCAGGATGCTCTCCCTTCAGCAGACCCAGCGCTTCGCCGACGCGCTCGCCGCCGGCGAACTCGTCCGTCGCCGGCACGACATCAAGGGACACCCGATCGCGCTGGGCTACTTCATCGGGGGCACATCCACCCCCAATGAGATTCCCAAGCACCCGACCGAGACGAACGACATCAACGTCGAGGACGACGCGATGCCCGCCAAATACCAGGTCCTGGCCCGGTGCTCCTTCTGCGCGCAGCACACCATCGAAACCCGATTCAATCGCCGCGAGTGGCGCCTTGAGCATCACTGCCGCAACGAACACTGCGACCTGGCCGGTGAACCGCTGCCGCTCTACATCGTCGACGCCGAGATCTACAGGTTCCTGCCCACCGTCGTGATCGGCACGCTCGACAAGGCCTCGGTGATCGGCATGCAGGCCAACATGCGCGGCTTCGTCCACGGCCCCACCGCCTGGTGCACCCGCGAGGGTCACGGTTTCACCTACGCCAAACGCGGTTCACGCAAGAACGGCTGCCTGGTACCCGACTGTGACGCGCCGACGCGTCCCATCACCGATGAGCAGCGATCCCGCTTCGCCCCCACGTTCCGCCTTCAGGACGAGTTGCACCTCCTGCGGGACTCCCTCGGCGCCGTCGACTCCCACTACGAGGCCATCCTCGACGGCCTGCAACGCGAACTCACCGGACGCACCTGCAAGATCATCGCCTCGTCGGCGACTCTCGAGGGATACTCCCGCCAAGTCGACACCCTCTACTCCAGGCCCGGCCGCGTGTTCCCTCAGGCCGGCCCCACCGCCGGCGAGAGCTTCTGGAGCCGGGAAACCGACCGCCTCCTGCGCCGGTTCGTGGCCGTCTGGCCCCGCGGCGTCACCCTGGAATGGGTATCCGACCGCACCACGACAATCCTGCAGCAGAGCGTCCGAGACCTTATGGCCGACCCCGAAACGCTCAGTCGCGAGATCGGCATCGACCCGAAGCACGTCCCTGACATCGTCAACCTCTACGGCACCGACGTGATTTACGGCAACACCGTCCGTGACGTCGAGGCCGCCCGCCGGTCCATGGGTACCCAGGTACCAGTCGAACCGCTACGTGTCGAGTCCCTCACCGGCCAAACCAGCTTCACCGAGGTGCGCGACGTCCTCGCCGCCCTCATCAACCCCGGCGCCGACTTCGCCGATCGCATCCACGTACTCACGGCGTCCTCCATGATCTCGCATGGAGTCGACGTCGACCGCCTCAACATCATGACCGTGCTCGGCGTCCCGCTCACCACCGCCGAGTTCATCCAGGCGACCGCTCGCGTCGGGCGAACCCATCCGGGCCTGGTCTACGTCATCCACAAAGTGGGCCGCGAGCGAGACTCCACCGTCTACAGCCACTTCCGTGCCTTCGTGGACCAGGGTGACCGCTTCGTCGAACCCATACCAGTCACACGATCAAGCCGGAAAGTCCTCGAGCTCACGACACCCGCCGCCGTCGAGGCCCGTCGCCTGTTCGTCCACGAGCCGCGTTCGCCCCAGCAACGGCTGACCACAATCCAGCTGCTACGCGAGTACGTCAACCTCACCGGCGTCTCGCCGGACGTCGAGGTCGATGCGATCGCCGCGACCCTGGGTGTTCGGGACACGGAATACCTACTGCGAGAGGACCTCGAGACCGACCTCAAGGACGGGTACTACGCGAAGCTGCAGGAGTACGGACTTGGCCTGAAGTGGCCGAGTGAACTTCTTGGCCGCAGACCCATGCTCTCACTGCGCGACGTCGAGTCGCAGATCCCGATCAGCGACGATTAGTACGGGGACGAACGACATGAAGGACACACGCAGCGGCTCGCAGGTGCTCTACGGATTCCTGCCGCAACAAACCGGCGACCTGCGCGGGGGCATCTACCGCACCACCGAATGGCGCGACCCCAGACCGGTCGACGTCGACGACGCCATCATCCGACGCCGGCTCATGGACCAATTGAACGGATGGGCCAACCACGGCGACGCCACCGGCATCACCGCGAGTCTGCGCCGCGGCGGGCCGCTCGAGGTAGTCGAGGTCAACTCCGACCGCGGTGTCCGCGTCGAGCGTTTCCCGAACGTCTATGTCTGCCGCAAATGCAGAACAGTCGAGGACCGCCTCGACCGGCCCTGCCCAAACTGCGGTACCACCCGTCAATGGGACCAGCTCCACTTCGTCGCCTACCACGAGTGCGGCTATCTCGAGGCCCCCGTCATCCCACGATGCCCCACCCATCAGCTAAGCCGGATGCCGTACCAGAAGAGCATGGACGCCAGCCGGATCCGCTTTGAGTGCCCCACATGCAAAAACCTGATCCGTCAAGGCATGATGCCCCGCAAGTGCCCGTGCGGCCGGTCGTGGGGCACACGACGCAACGGCACGATGCTGGTCTACAACGTGCACCGGGCCTCCACCGTCTACGCGCCGCAAACCTTCACCCTGATCAACCCTCGCAGCCGTAAACGCATGGCCGAGGTCACCGACGCCGGCGGACCACGGCGCGCCCTGTCCTGGGCAATCTCCGGATTCCACACACGAAAGCCAGGATCGGACCAACACACAAGCACCTCAACCATCAGCCAGCTGCTAGAAATGGGCTTCGACCGCCAGACAGCCGAAAGGATGGCCGCCGTCGCCGCAGACGCCGGAGCGTTGGCCCCCGAAGACAACATCGGCGCCCTGGCCAACGCCCCGACCGACCGCATCGAGGTTGCCGAACGCGAGGCAGTCGATATCGCCCTGGCCACCATCGAGTCTCGCGTCCTGGTCGAGGACCTCATCAGACCAGAAACCCCAACCCACGCCCGGCGAACCTACGAGACCGAATACCCATCCGCGATCGACCGCGCAGGCTTCTCCGGCATCGACTTGATCGACCGATTCCCGATCCTGAGAGCGGCCTACGGCTACACCCGAGGCGGTCTAGAACCCGGCAAGACCAGACTCAACCTCTTCAGCGGCCGCCGCGGCACGCGGATCTACGCCGACCCGCAGGACTCCGAGGCGCTGATGTTCCGCCTCAACCCGCTTCGCGTACACGATTGGCTGGCCAGCCGAGGCCACTCCCTTACCCCGGCCGCCGACGAAACCGAGGCGCGGGCCACCCTCGCCGCCTCAATCACCGTGCCAGACCGCTTCACCGATGAGCCCCAAGCCTCCCCAGTCGGCCGTGACCTCGTCGAACTCGTCCACACCTACGCTCACCGAGTCATCCGCAATCTGTCGGTCTTCGCCGGGGTCGACCGAGAGAGCCTGGGCGAATACCTAGTCCCAAGCCATGGCGTGTTCTTCGTTTACGCCGCCACCCGCGGCGACTTCGTGCTCGGAGGCGTGCAAGCGGTCTTCGAGAACGACCTACACCACTTCCTCAACACTATGCTCAGCGCGGAAACACGATGTCCTCTCGATCCGGCTTGCCGACGTCATGGCGGCGCTTGCCAAGCCTGCCTGCACCTTGGAGAGCCGGTTTGTGACCGTTTCAACCACTACCTGGATCGAGCTACACTTTTCGGACCTAGCGGGTATCTCGCCGCACCTCACCACGACCGCTGAGCGAGATCACCGCCGCTAGCTCTGCACTACGGCACGCTCTATACGAGCGTTCACACGCCCGTTATCCTTGATCGAAGCGTTGCGTGACGAGGCATGTCGCAACGCTTCTATCTGTCTACGCGTGGCCGTTGCTGCGGCCACCGTCGCGACTCTGGGGAAGACGCCCCCGGGAGCTTTGCGGCAAGGGTTCGGGGGTCAACACCGACATGGCGAGGAAAAATGGGCCCGACGGGCGGCGATCATCACGCAAGCCCCGCAACTGGGCGGTAAACGCCGAACGGCCAACACCCTACAACCCGTTGGACTTGGTCAATCTGGGAAGAAGCGTTGAGTTGGCTCTGCTTGCCAGCGGCAAGACACCCATCGACTCGGTGCCACTTATGGTCGGCGCCGGCGTATACGCGATCTACTACCACGGGAATCATGATCTTTACGGGCCGATCAGCGACCCGGAAAGTGACATCCCGATTTACGTTGGCAAGGCGGTGCCAGCGGGAGGCAGGAAAGGCCTTGTCGACGACGCGAAGGAGACCACGGCCCTGTGGGATCGCCTGCAGGAGCACAAAGAATCTCTAGAACAAGCTCTGGACCTGGAGTCCAGTGATTTCTGGGTTCGCTATCTGGTTGCCGTCGAGGTATTCGTCCCGCTCGCCGAAAGGGTCATGATTAAGCAGCTGAGCCCGGTTTGGAACATTATTGTCGACGGGTTTGGAAATCATGATCCTGGCGCGCGTAGGCGGCGCGAGGGGCAGCGGCCCCCCTGGGACGAACTACACCCTGGACGGTGGTGGTCGACAACGGAGAATATGCCCACTCCAAGCCTCATCCCAGCGGCTGAGTCACGGCGAAGGGTCCGAGATCGTCTCGCGCGTAACGCGGGCAAGCCAACAACAGAGTCCGTCTTTGCGAACGACCTCACCGATTCGGAATTGGACGACTTCGGCGATCTTTTCTCCGCCGCCACAGACGCACGGTCGTTTCAACATCATCCGGTGAGGCCGAGGATGGTGAATGGTCTTGTCATTTCGCGGTTGGCCCAGCGGGTTGCTTCGGTGATGTCGGTGCGGCCGGCCAGGCGTAGGGCGTTGATGGCGAGGTTGCGCAGTGAGGCCAGGACGCGTGGTCCGGAGCGGGTTCGGACGCGGGAGTGGTCCTCGC
>NZ_JBNZCE010000052.1:0-55270 GCF_050589265.1 Actinoplanes sp. G11-F43 | reverse complement strand
ACCAACTCCGGGACCTCGATCTCCGGACGCGGTTCCGCAGTCGAGGCGGGCGCCGGGGTGGGGTCGGCGGCGAGGGCTGGTGGGGCGTGGAGTCCGGCGCCGAGGACAGTAGCTGCCAGCACCGATATCAGGGCAGCACGAAGCCGCGTCTTGAGTGTCACGACCGGTATCCGTTCAGCAGGCGGAGGCGCTCCGGGGCCGCGGCGGCCCCGGAGCGTTGAAGTCGGGGTGGGTCAGGCGGGGGTCTTGGACCAGGCCTGCTCGGCGGCCACCGCCTTGGTGTACAGGTCCGCCCAGTAGGCGGCCTGCTTACCGGCGGTGGTGGTGTCAGTGGCCCACTGGCCGCCGATGTCACCGGAGGCGCCGAGGATGGGCTTCCAGTTGGCACTGTCGGCAGCGGCCGCGGCGGCGGCGACCTGGCGCCACACCTCGGCCTGCGCCAGGGCGGTCCGCTCGGCGTCCTGCCACGCCACCCGGGCCGGGCCGGCGTTCCGGGCGATGCCGCCCCACGCACGGGCGGCGGCGGCACGGGCCTGTGCCTGGGCTTCACCGGCGGTCTCCCGGGCCTTCCGCTCGGCCTCCTCGGCGGCGAGGGTCAGGCGCACGACCTCACGGCGCCAGGCCGCGTCCCGGACGGCGATCGCGGTGCGATGGGCCCGCACGTCGAGACCGGCCGAGTACGCCCAGCTGTGGCTGAAGAACTCCACCAGATCGCTGTCACTCGCGCCGTCGCGCAGCGCCCATGCCGCGGCGAGACGCACCTGGGCGCCGGGGTCGCCGTCACGCAAGCGGGTCACGTAGAGCCGGTCGGCCGCGACCAGTGCGGCGGCCTGTTCGCCGATCTCGTCACGGTCCCGCCGGTCGCGTTCCTTGGCCGCGGCGTACCCGGTGGCGACGAACTCCTCCTGCTCCTCGGGCGAGCCGTACAGCACGTTCACCGCCGCCGCGCAAACCTCGGGTGAATACTCCGGGACGCAGGTGTCGACCACGTACTTGACGAAGTCGTTATTACGTGCCGAACCATCCGCCGCCAGTAACTCTGCGTATTCCCATTCCGATTCGAAAAACCGCAGAATCCCCGCCGCCACATCCGTCTCGAGCAGGGCGGTCCATGCCGTGGAACGCACCATGGCGCGTTCGTCGTACTGGGCGAGCCAGAGCACGAAATCGTACTCAGCGTCATTGACGGCCGCGACGGAAACCCCGGGCGGGCTGGCTACCGCCGGTGCCGCCATCGATGTCACGGCCCCCAGAGCCAACATCGCCGCAGCTAGAGCGCGTGCGTACATGCAAGATCCCCCGTGGAACTCAAAATTCGACCATCACCGCAGGTGGTGCGCCATCCATTTGGACCAATGGGCTCGCACCGCCGACATTGAACCACATGATCGTCGAATCGAACGCCGAGGGTTTTCGCCGGGAAACCCTGAGTGACAATTGACCTTGCGGGTTCATCGATCGCATGGATAGCATCCGGCCGACCGCGACGCATCCGGCATACGGGGACGCCGGCCACGCCCAGGCGTGGACGCGACGCGCAGTGAATCACGGGGTTCCATTTGCGCACATCATCAGCTCCCACCCGCACGGCGCCGATACCGCCGGACCAACCACGCCGGTATCGCTGACCCCCCGGGGGATCCGACTTCTTCCCGCACCACACACAGCCATCCGGCACGCCCACCGCGGGCCCGCGACGGCTGTCGATCTCGCGTGCCCGGCAGACGACGTCTCGCTGCCGGCCGCACGACCGTTCCCAGAATCAGAAGGGCCTACGTGAACATCATCACGCGTACCAGGCTGACCGGCCTGGCCGGTGCCGCCACCGCGGTCGTGCTGGCCGCTACCTCGCTCCCGGCTCCGGCATACGCCGCCGAGACGCCCGCGACGCTGGCGGAGAAGGCCGCGGCGCTCCGGGCGCTCGGCCTCGAACCGACCCCGGTCATGACCGCGTACAAGGACTGCGATCTGACCATCGCCATCTGGAACGCGCTGGACGGCCAGGAGTTCCGCGGCGAGGTCCGTACCGCCGCGGTCACCGCCTACTCAGACCCGGTCTCGCTGGGCGGTGACGCCAGCAAGTGCACCCTGTTCATCCGCACCGACGTCTTCGCGGCCAAGCAGCGCGACGTCGCCATCCAGGTCGCGGCCGAGGAACAGGACCGGCTCGAACGTGAGCTGAAGCAGAAGGCGGCGCTCACCATCGGTCTCACCGTCGGCACCGACGACCTCGGTCTGACCGTACGCAACTTCGTGGATCTGATCCGCAAGAGCGACAAAGCCGGAACGCGGGTGAAGGCGGGCGCCCAGACCGCCTACGACGGTTCCGACGCCGACCAGCTCGCCTTCCTCGGTGACGGCATCGTGACCGCGCATGAGGCCGACCGGGAGGAGCAGATCCGGATCGAGACGGAGAACGACGAGGCGCTCCGGATCAAGCTGATCGAGGAGGCGGCCCGCAAGCGCGCGCTGGCCGTCCTGCTGATCGCGGCCACCGACGGCATGCTCGCCGCCAGCGACCGTGACTTCATCACGTACATCTGGGAGAACGCCGTGGTGGACAGCGAGGTCCGCGGCGCCGCGGAGAGCGCCGTCCTCAGCCGTGAGCCCGCCGTCTGGAACGCCTTCATCCACACCGGCATCCACGAGGCCCGCGAGACCGACCGGCAGATCGCCTTCCGCAAGAAGTACGAGGCGGACGTCGCCAAGGCCGAGAAGGTCCGCGCCGACGCCACCGCCGCCGGTCAGCACGTGCTCGCCGTCGCCGCCCGCAAGGCCCTCGCCGGCACCGCCACCGAGCTGGACAGGTTCGTCCGGGTCGGCCAGTTCGATCTCGACCTGGTCACCGGGTTCGAGAGCGGAGAGGTGCCGCTCTCCGCGAACCACACCGCGGCGTGGACCAACGCGATCCAGGGCGTCAACGCCTGCCCGATCGCCGAGACCAAGAGCCTGGCCACCCGGGTCACCGCCGCCACCACGGCGGCCACCACGGCCGCCGCCGCCGTGCGGGTCGCCGAGGCCCTGGTCGCCACCGCGACCACTCCCGCCGAGAAGGCCTCCGCAGCGGTACGGCTCGTCCAGGCCAAGGCCCGGCTCGCCACCGCCAACACCGAGAAGTCCGAGGCGACCGCGGCAGCCGCCGCCTGCGCCGCCAAGAAGCCGGAGCACTCGGTCGTCGCCAACGAGCGGGCGCACGCCGGGACCAGCGCGATCCGCTACTACGGCGTCGACCAGAACACCACCCGGTCGCACGCGTACTTCACCGGGATCAAGCTGACCCGGATCACGGTCAAGCCGACCACCAAGCTGACCTACTGGGTCTACCCCCAGTCGAACACCACGGTCAGCCACGTCGTCGCGGCCAACAGCACCTGTGTCGCGGTCGACCTGTCGTTCAGCAACGGTGCGACGCTGCGTGACTCCGGGGCGGTCGACCAGAAGGGCAACCGGGCGCACCCGGCCCACCAGTGCGGCAAGCTCACGCCGGAGACCTGGAACAAGGTCGAGGTGAACCTGGGCACCCGGTTCAACGGCCAGGCCATCACCGCGCTGCAGATCGGCTACGACCAGGCGGCCAACACCGGCTCGTACCGCGGCTACTTCGACGACATCTCCATCACCGACTGATGGCCCAGCACGGAGAGACGACGATGTTCACCCGCACCCTCATGGGCGCCGCGACCGTGGTCGCGCTGACCGTGTCGCCGGCGCCGGCCCCGGCCGTCGCCGCCGTCGCGACGGCGACTCTCGCGGAGAAGGCCGCGGCCCTCAACACCCTCGGCATCCCGCCGGAACCGAAGTACACCGGCCAGAAGGACTGCGACCTCACCATCTCCATCTGGGAGGCGCTCAAGGGCCAGACCAACCGCGCGGAGGTACGTGCCGCGGCGGTCAATGCCTTCGCCAGCCAGGTGGTCCTGCAGCAGGGTGACAGCACCCCGTGCACGCTGTTCATCCGCACCGAGGTGTTCGCGGCCAAGCAGCGCGACGTCGCCATCCAGGTCGCGGCCGAGGAACAGGACCGGCTCGACCGTGAGCTGAAGCAGAAGGCCGCCCTCACCATCGGTCTCACGGTCGGCACCGACCAACTCGGCATGGCCCTCAAGGAGTTCGTCACCGAGCTGCGCAACAGTGGCCGGGCCGGCAACCGGGTCAAGGCCGCCGCGGACACCGCCAACAACGGCACCGACGGCGACCGCCGCGCGTTCCTCGGCAACGGCATCGTGACCGCGCACGAGGCCGACCGGGAGGAGCAGATCCGGATCGAGACGGAGAACGACGAGGCGCTCCGGCTCAAGCTGATCGAGGAAGCCGCCCGGAAACGCGCGCTGGCCGTCCTGCTGGTCGCCGCCACCGACGGCATGCTCGCCGCCAGTGACCGCGACTTCATCACCTACCTGTGGGAGAACGCGCCGGCGGACAGCGCGGTCAAGACCGGTGCCGAGCGAGCCGTTCTCAGCCGTGAGCCCGCCGACTGGAACGCCTACATCCACACCGGCATCCACGAGGCGCGGGAGAACGACCGCCTGCTGGCGCTGCGCAAGAAGTTCGAAGCCGACGTAGCGACCGCCGAGCAGACCCTGCGCCAGGCGACCGCGGACAAGTTCCACCTGCTCGCGGTGGCGGCCCGGAAGGCTCTCGCCGGCACCCCCGAGCAGCTGGCCGAGTTCGTCCGGGTGGGCCGGTACGACCTCGACCTGGTCACCGGATTCGAGGACGGCGAGGTCCCCCTGGAGTGGACCGACAGCCCGGCGTGGACCGGCGCGTTCAGCAATGTCAACGACTGCGAGTCGAGCTACGAGAAGCAGGAGCTGGCCGCCCGGGACAAGGCGCTCACCACGGCCCGCACCCTCCTCGCCAACACGCAGGCGCAGCTCAAGGCGGAGCAGGCGAAGCCCCGGCCGAGCCCCGCCGTGATCGAGAAGCTGAAGCAGGGCATCGCCTCGGCCCAGGTCCAGATCAGCATGGCCACCGAGGAGAAGGCGTACTGGCAGGCCGAACTGAACAAGTGCATGGCGACCAAACCGGTGGCGCGGATCAACACCGACTGGGCGAACACCGGCAAGCGGACTGTCAGCATCCACGGCTACGACCACAGCGCCACCCAGTCGTACGCCTACTTCCGCGCGCTTCCGCTCAACCGGGTCACCGTGAAGCCGACCACGACGCTGAGCTACTGGGTATTCCCCGACAACGATGCGATGAGCACCTGCACCGCTGTCGACCTGGTCTTCAGCGACGGCCGTAACCTGCGGGACTCCGGTGCGGTCGACCAGAACGGCAACCGGGCCCACCCCGCGCACCAGTGCGGCAAGCTGAAGATCCACACCTGGAACAAGGTCACCGTCAACCTCGGCGGCCTGTTCGACGGCCGGGCGATCACCACCCTGGTGCTGGCGTACGACCAGCCCGCCAAGACCGGCTTCTTCCAGGCCCGCTTCGACGACATCAGCATCACCGACTGACAGCGGTACGCCGGTGGCGCGGCTGCGGCCGTGTCACCGGCGTAAACCGTGTCCGCGTGTCGGGAGGCCGGTTCACGACGCCGGAACCTGGTGATGGCACCATGCGCCGGTGAGTTTCGACCTTGTGGTGTGGGCCATGGCCCCCTCGGCCGAACCGGCGACGGTCCGGGCCGCCAACGAGCGCTGCGCCAACGGTGTGCACCCGCAGCAGCCCGCCGACCCCCGCGTCGTCGCCTTCTACGACGCCCTGACCAGTCACTACCCCGACCGTGGCCCACGGCTGGCGGAGGCCCCGTCGCCCTGGGCGAACGTGCCGCTGCACGCCGAGTCGGACCACATCCACATGAAACTCGACGAGAACTGTGCCGACGTGGTGCTGGAGCTCATCGAGAAGTATGCCGCCCAGTTCCACCTCGACCTGCTCGATCTGCAGGACGGCTCGGTGTACCGGGCCTTCTAGGTCCGCAGGTCGACCACCGCGGCGCGGGACGAGCCGATCTCGGCGGCCACCGTCGCCAGCAGGTCCGGCTCGACCGCCGAGTCCACGGTCAGAGTCATCAGCGCCTCTCCCCCGGCCGCCCGGCGCGCGACCTGCATGGCGGCGATGTTGACTCCGGCACGGCCCAGGGTGGTGCCGATCCGGCCGACCACTCCGGGACGGTCGGTGTAGCGGAGGAACAGCAGCACCCCGTCCGGTGTCAGGTCCAGGTCGAAGTCGTCCACCCCGACCAGTTTGGCCGGCCGTCCGGCCACGCTCACGGACCGCCCGTCCGGCAGCGCCCCACGGATCCGCAGGGTGTCGTCACCGGGCACGGTGTCCACGGTGACGCCCCGTTCGGCCGCCAGGCGGGGCGCGTTCACGAACGTCACCGGTTCGCTGACCACCGGGGTGAACAGCCCTTTCAGGACGGCCAGTTCGAGGATTCCGGTGTCTTCGCCGGCCACTTCCATGGTGACCCGTTCGGCCAGGTGCCCGGCGACGGCGGTGAGCACCCGGCCCAGTTTCTCGGCCACCGGCAGCAGGCGGCGGACGCCCTCGTCGAGTGGTCCACCGGCCCGGACGTTGACCGCGTCCGGCACGAACTCGCCGCGTAACGCCAGCCCGACACTGCGCGCCACGGCCAGGCCCGCCTTGTCCTGCGCCTCCACCGTCGAGGCGCCCAGATGCGGGGTGACCACCACGTTGTCCAGGGCGAACAGTGGCGATTCGGTGAGCGGTTCGGTCGCGAAGACGTCCAGTCCGGCGCCGGCCACCCGGCCCTCGGTCAGCGCGTCGGCGAGCGCCCGTTCGTCGATCAGCCCGCCCCGGGCGGCGTTGACGATGTGCACCGTGGGTCTGACCAGCCCGAGTTCCTTCTCCCCGATCAAACCCATGGTCTCGGCCGTACGCGGGAGGTGCACCGAGATGAAGTCGCTCTCCCGCAGCAGGTCGTCGAGGCTGGTCAGCCGGACCCCCAGCTGGGCCGCGCGGGCCGGCTGGACGTACGGGTCGTAGGCGATCAGATGTACGCCGAAGGCGGCCATCCGCTGGGCGAACAGCACACCGATCCGGCCCAGCCCGATCACGCCGACGGTCTTGCCCTGCACTTCGACGCCGGTGTACGCGGACCGTCGCCAGGCACCGCCTTTGAGTGCGGCGCTGGCCGACGCGGTGTGCCGGGCCACCGCCAGCAGCAGGGCCACCGCCTGTTCGGCCGCGGAGACGATGTTGCTGGTGGGCGCGTTGACGACCAGGACGCCGCGGGCGGTGGCGGCGGGGATGTCGACGTTGTCGAGGCCGACGCCGGCGCGGGCGACGACCCGGAGCCGGCCGGCGTGGGAGAGGGCCTCGGCGTCGATCCGGGTGGCGCTGCGAATGATCACCGCATGCGAATCGGGCAGCGCCCCGAGGAGCGCTGCCCGATTCGTACCGTCGATGACTCTTACCTCGAAGTCCTCAGCCAGCACTTCCAGCGCGGCTGCTGCCAGTTCCTCGGTGACGAGCACTACTGGACTCATAGACTTCGATATTAGAGACCTTCCCTATGAATCAGGCGGTCTCGGTGATGGGCCGGTCCACCCAGCTCATCATGCCGCGCAGCTTCGCACCGGTGATCTCGATCGGGTGCTTGGCGGCCTCCTCGCGGAACTTCTTGAGCTCCGGCGCGCCGGCGTCGTCGTCGGCGATCAGGTGGCGGGTGAACTCGCCGGACTGGATGTCGGCGAGGATCTTCTTCATCTCCTCCTTGACCGACGCGTTGATCACGCGCGGGCCGGAGACGTAGTCACCGAACTCGGCGGTGTCCGAGACGCTGTAGCGCTGGCGGGCGATGCCACCCTCGTACATCAGGTCGACGATCAGCTTGAGCTCGTGCAGGCACTCGAAGTAGGCGATCTCGGGGGCGTAGCCCGCCTCGGTCAGCACCTCGAAGCCGGTCTGCACAAGCGCGGACGCGCCACCGCAGAGGACGGCCTGCTCACCGAAGAGGTCGGTCTCGGTCTCCTCCTTGAAGGTGGTCTTGATGACACCGGCGCGGGTGCCACCGATCGCCTTCGCGTAGGAGAGCGCCAGCGCCTGGCCCTCGCCGGTCGGGTCCTGCTCGATCGCGATCAGGGCCGGGACGCCCTTGCCGTCCACGTACTGGCGGCGGACCAGGTGGCCCGGGCCCTTCGGGGCGACCATGGCGATGGTGACGTCGGCCGGCGGCTTGATCAGCTCGAAGCGGATGTTCAGGCCGTGGCCGAAGAAGAGCGCCTTGCCCGCGGACAGGTTCGGCTCGATCGACTCGGCGTAGATCTTGCGCTGTGCGGTGTCCGGCGCCAGCACCATGATCACGTCGGCCCAGGCGGACGCCTCGGCCGGGGTCTTCACGGTGAGGCCCTGCTCCTCGGCCTTCGGACGGCTCTTCGAGCCCTCCTGCAGGCCCACCACGACCTCGACACCCGAGTCACGCAGCGACAGCGAGTGCGCGTGGCCCTGGCTGCCGTAGCCGATCACGGCGACCTTCTTGCCCTGGATGATCGACAGGTCGGCGTCGCCGTCGTAGAAAACTTCCGCGGTCATTCTTTTTTCTTCTTTCTGTGGGAGAGCTCAGGCGGCGCGGAGCGCTGGGCCGGTGGTGATGGAACGGGACCCGCGGCCGATGGCCACGAGGCCCGACTGGACCATCTCCTTGATGCCGTACGGCTCCAGGTCGCGCAGCAACGCATCCAGTTTGTCGGGATTACCGGTGGCCTCGATCGTCAGGGTGTCCGGTGCGACGTCGATCACCCGCGCCCGGAACAGCTCGACGGTCTCGAGCACCTGGCCGCGCTGCGCCCGATCGGCACGCACCTTGACCAGCAGGAGCTCGCGCTGGACCGACTGGGCCGGGTCCAGCTCCACGATCTTCAGGACGTTGACCAGCTTGTTGAGCTGCTTGGTGACCTGTTCCAACGGGGACTTCTCCGCGTTGACGACGATCGTGATGCGGCTGACGTCCGGGTTCTCCGTCTCGCCGACCGCAAGGGAGTCGATGTTGAAACTGCGCCGGGAGAACAGTCCGCTGACCCGGGCGAGCACGCCGGGCTTGTTCTCGACCAGCACGGAAAGGGTGTGTTGGTGGGTCACAGGAGGCCGTCCTCGTCGAAGCTCGGGCGCACGTCCCGGGCGAACATGATCTCGTCGTTGCTGGTGCCGGCCGCGACCATGGGCCACACCATGGCGTCCTTGCCGACCGTGAAGTCGATGACCACCGGCGCGTCGTTGATCTCCATGGCCTGCTTGATGACCTTGTCGACGTCGTCCTTCGACTCGCAGCGCAGGCCGACGCAGCCGAGCGCCTCGGCCAGCTTCACGAAGTCCGGGATCCGGTGCTTGTGCGTGCCCAGCTCGGTGTTGGAGTACCGGCCGTCGTAGAACAGGGTCTGCCACTGCCGGACCATGCCCAGGTTGCCGTTGTTGATCACAGCCACCTTGATCGGGATGCCCTCCAGCGCACAGGTGGCCAGCTCCTGGTTGGTCATCTGGAAGCAGCCGTCGCCGTCGATCGCCCAGACCGTGGTGTCCGGCTGCGCGACCTTGGCGCCCATCGCGGCCGGGACCGCGTACCCCATGGTTCCGGCGCCACCGGAGTTGAGCCAGGTGCCCGGCTTCTCGTACTTGATGAACTGGGACGCCCACATCTGGTGCTGGCCGACCCCGGCGCAGTAGATCGCGTCCGGGCCGACGATCTCGCCGAGCCGCTCGATCACGTACTGCGGGGCCAGGGTGCCGTCGGTCGGCTCCTCGTAGCCCAGCGGGTACCGCTCCCGGATGTCGTTCAGCGTCGACCACCAGGCGGCGTACTGCTCGGTGCCGCCGGCGCCGGACGACACCGCCGCGATCAGCTCGTCGATCACGTGCCGGGCGTCGCCGACGATCGGGACGTCGGCGTGCCGGTTCTTGCCGATCTCGGCCGGGTCGATGTCGGCGTGCACCACCTTGGCGTCCGGCGCGAACGAGTCCAGCTTGCCGGTGACCCGGTCGTCGAACCGCGCGCCCAGGGTGACCAGCAGGTCCGCCTTCTGCAGGGCGTAGACCGCGGGGACCGTGCCGTGCATGCCGGGCATGCCCAGGTGCTGCGGGTGCGAGTCGGGGAACGCGCCGATGCCCATCAGGGTGGTGACCACCGGGATGCCGGTCAGCTCGGCCAGCTTGCGCAGCCCGTCGGTGGCGCCGGCCTTGTGCACGCCGCCGCCCACGTACAGCACCGGGCGCCTGGCCGCGGCGATCAGCCGGGCCGCCTCGCGGATCTGCTTGCCGTGCGGGTGCAGGGTCGGGCGGTACCCGGGCAGGTCCAGCGTCGGCGGCCACTGGAAGGTGGTCTGCGACTGCAGCACGTCCTTGGGGATGTCCACCAGGACCGGGCCGGGCCGGCCGGTGATCGACAGGTGGAACGCCTCGGCCAGGATCCGCGGCAGCTCCTCGGCGTTCTGCACCAGGAAGTTGTGCTTGGTGATCGGCAGGGTGATGCCCTGGATGTCCGCCTCCTGGAAGGCGTCCGTGCCGATGAACGAACGGCCGACCTGCCCGGTGATCGCGACGATCGGGACCGAGTCCATGTACGCGTCGGCGATCGGGGTGACCAGGTTGGTGGCGCCCGGTCCACTGGTCGCGATGCAGACGCCGACCCGGCCGGTGGCCTGCGCGTAGCCGGTCGCGGCGTGCCCGGCGCCCTGCTCGTGGCGGACCAGGATGTGCCGGACCTTGGAGTCGAACAGCGGGTCGTACGCCGGGAGGATCGCCCCGCCCGGGATGCCGAACGCGACCTCCACCCCGAGTGCCTCGAGCGACCGGACGAGCGCGCCGGCACCGGTGGTGGCTACCGGGGCCACGGTGGCGGGCGCGGAGTTCACGGCAGCCGCGACGGTGGCCGGAGTGGCTCGATGGGCGAGGGTTTCAGGAGTGGGTCTAGTCATGGCAAGTCAGACCTTTTCGGTAAGCGGTCCCGGCACTTGAGCAACAAAAAAGGCCCACGTGCGGAAGCACGGGACCTAGCGCACCCTCCCTCGGTCGGGGAGTGGTGCGCTCAGATAAGTACTCGGGACGCGAAGCACATGCGGCTAACCTTGCCCCATCTCACGGCCTGAGTCAACTGATCCCACATTTTGATCACGCGTTACCGCGGCGAAATCCGGATCGCTCGGCAACAACGCCCTGACCTGCCGCATTCCGGGTCCGAGGCGGACCACCTGACTGCGCGCCGGCGCGTCACTCCGTGGAGTGGTGCGCGGCTCCGGAGCCGGTCGCGGGGACGGCCGCGAGGACAGCAGCCGCGACTCGAAATGCTCGGCCGGCACCCCCCAGCCGAACAGCGAGCCCTGACCGAGGCGGCAGCCCGCCTCCTCGACCACCTCCCGCTGGGCCGGCGTGCCGATCCCCTCGGCCAGCACCTCCAGGCCGAGCCGGTGCCCCAGCCGGACCACCACGTCAACGAGCGGGGCGGCCGTCCCGGTCCGCGACTCCGGCTCGGCCACCAGCGCGTGATCGATCTTCAGGATGTCGACCGGCAGGGTCCGCAGCTGGGTCAGCGACGAATAGCCGGCGCCGAAGTCGTCCAGCGCGATCCGCACCCCGGTCGCGCGCACCTCGGCCAGCCGGCGGACCAGCTCCTCCATGTCCGTCGCCACCGCGTGCTCGGTCACTTCAAGGACCAGGCGTTGCGGTGGTACGCCGTACTCCTCCAGCACATCGGCGACCCGGCCGGCGTAATCCGCGTCGTGCAGCTCCTTGGGCGACAGGTTCACCGACAGCCAGACGTCGTGCCCCTTGGCCCGCCACTCGGCCAGCTGCCGGCAGGACTCCTCCAGCACCCAGGCGCCGATCCGGTTGATCAGCCCGGACTCCTCGGCCACCGGGATGAACTCCAGCGGCGCGACCTTGCCCAGCTCCGGATGTGTCCAGCGGAGCAGCGCCTCGGCGCCCACCGGCCGCATCGACGGCAGCGCCACCACCGGCTGGAACACCAGGTGCAGCTGGCCCCGGTCGATGGCGTGCCGCAGCTCGCCGGTCAGGATGCCGCGGCGGCGCAGCAGCTCGTCGTACTTCGCCTGGTACTTCTCCACCCGGTTCTTGCCGCGCTGCTTCGCGTACCGCAGGGCCAGGTCGGCGTCGTGCAGCAGGGCGCCGGTGGCGGCCACCCCGAGACTCGCGGAGAGGAAGATCGAACCACCATCGACCTCGTACGGCTCACCGAGCACCGCGAGCAGCCGGTGCGCCGCCAGCACGGCCTCGTCCGCGTCGCCGCGCATCAGCACCGCGAACTCGTCGCCACCCAGCCGGGCCGCCACGTCCCCGGCCAGCAGGTTGCGCCGCAGCCGGGCGCCCACCTCGGCCAGCACCGCGTCACCGACGTCGTGCCCGCGCAGGTCGTTGACGCTCTTGAAGCCGTCCAGGTCGATGCCGATCAGCGCGGTCCGCTCCACCGAGGAGCGCAGCGCCTCCTGCAGGCCCCGCCGGTTGGCCAGGCCGGTCAGCGGATCGGTGTGCGCCAGCTCCCGGAAGTGCGCCTCGCTCTCCCGCAGCCGCAGGGTGTAGCTGCGCACGTCCTCCAGCGCCAGGTACTGCCGGGCCACCACGGCCAGGCACTCCACCGCGGCGCCGAGATAGCCGAGCACGTCGAGCGACCCGCCCTGGACGATGTGGTAGCCCAGCGCGGCGATCACCGCCAGCATGGGGACCACCGAATACGCCGGGCCGCGCTCCAGGACGTCGCCGGAGACCATCACCGGCCGGTCGGCGGCCCGCACCGCCCAGGCCACCAGGACCAGCCCGCCGGTCAACAGCAGGCCGCTGACCAGGGTGAACCCGTCGTTGTCCCGGCAGATCCCGATGGCCAGCAGGTTCGCCGCGGCGGCCACCACGGTCACCCCGGCCGCCACCCGGACGGTGTGCCGCCGCGGCCGGTGGGCGTGCAGGCCCATCACCGCGGTCAGGCCCAGCGCGATCACCAGCAGCACGGCCGGCAGCAGGATGGCCAGGCAGCGGTCCGGGGTGGCGTCGCCGAGGATCCGGGTCGGCCGGCTGATCAGCACCCAGCCGACGAACCAGAGTGAGGCCGCGATCACCAGACCGTCCAGCACGTGCCGGACCGCGGCGCCGGGGCTGCGCGCCGAACCGGGCAGCGCCACCGTGCCGGCCAGCAGGATCAGCGTGCCCAGGCCGGTGCCGACGGCGACCGCGGTGGCCAGCGCCTTGTGGTGCCCCTCGGTCGCGGTGTGCCCGCTGATCAGGGCGGTGACCAGGCCGGCCAGCGCGGCGGCGGTGACGATCGCGCCGCCCAGGGCGAGCAGCAGGTGGGCCCGGCGGGCGGCGCCGGTGTGCCGGCGGCCGGACCGGCCCAGGTAGGCGACCGCCGGTACGGCCACGAACAGGCCCGCGAGGCCGGCCAGATCCATACCGGACGGTGAATGCACGAACACACTCTGCCGGATCTTCGGCATTTACGACACCCCATGTGTCCCGAGCTGTGGACGTCCGGGGCGGTGGACGGCCTGCGCAGTGGCACTATGGGTGACATGCCTGAGCTGCGCTCCCGGACCTCTACACACGGTCGGACGATGGCCGGCGCGCGCGCCCTATGGCGCGCCACCGGCATGACCGACTCCGACTTCGGCAAGCCGATCGTCGCCATCGCCAACAGCTACACCCAGTTCGTACCGGGGCATGTGCACCTCAAGGACCTCGGAGGCCTGGTCGCCGACTCGATCGCCGAGGCCGGTGGGGTCGGGCGCGAGTTCAACACGATCGCCGTCGACGACGGCATCGCGATGGGCCACGGCGGCATGCTCTACTCGCTGCCCAGCCGCGAGCTGATCGCCGACGCGGTGGAATACATGGTGAACGCGCACTGCGCCGACGCCCTGGTCTGTATCTCGAACTGCGACAAGATCACCCCCGGCATGCTGATCGCCGCGCTGCGGCTCAACATCCCGACCGTGTTCGTCTCCGGCGGCCCGATGGAGGCCGGCAAGACGATCGCCATCGAGGGCATCGTCCACGAGAAGCTGGACCTGGTCGACGCGATGAGCGCCGCCGCCAACGACAACGTCACCGACCAGCAGCTGGACACCATCGAGCGGTCCGCCTGCCCGACCTGCGGCTCCTGCTCCGGCATGTTCACCGCCAACTCGATGAACTGCCTGACCGAGGCGATCGGCCTGTCGCTGCCCGGCAACGGCTCGACCCTGGCCACCCACGCCTCCCGCAAGGACCTCTTCATCGAGGCCGGCCGGCTGATCGTGCAGATCGCCAAGGAGTACTACGACAACGACGACGAGTCGGTGCTGCCGCGCTCCATCGCCGGCCGGGACGCCTTCGAGAACGCGGTGGCCCTGGACGTGGCGATGGGCGGCTCGACCAACACGATCCTGCACCTGCTGGCCGCGGCCCGCGAGGCCGAGCTGGACTTCAGCGTCTCCGACATCGACGCCATCTCGCGGCGGGTGCCCTGCCTGTCGAAGGTCGCGCCGAACAGCCCGAAATACCACATGGAGGACGTGCACCGGGCCGGCGGCATCCCCGCCCTGCTCGGTGAGCTGCACCGCGGCGGTGTCCTGAAGACCGGCGTGCGGGCGATCCACTCCCCCGATCTGACCTCCTGGCTCGACAAGTGGGACATCCGGGCCGCGTCGCCGTCCGCCGAGGCGCTGGAGTTGTTCCACGCCGCGCCCGGCGGGGTGCGCACCACCGAGGCGTTCTCGACGCGGAACCGCTGGGCCACGCTCGACACCGACGCCGAGGGCGGCTGCATCCGGTCGGTGGAGCACGCGTACACCGTCGATGGTGGTCTGGCCATCCTCTTCGGCAACCTGGCCCCGGACGGCTGCGTGGTCAAGACCGCCGGTGTCGACGAGTCGATCTGGAAGTTCACCGGCCCGGCCCGGGTCTACGAGTCCCAGGACGACGCGGTCACCGGCATCCTCGGCAAGGAGGTCGTCGAGGGCGACGTGGTGATCATCCGGTACGAGGGGCCCCGTGGTGGCCCCGGCATGCAGGAGATGCTCTACCCGACGTCGTTCCTGAAGGGCCGCGGGCTGGGCAAGGCGTGCGCGCTGATCACCGACGGCCGGTTCTCCGGTGGCACGTCCGGCCTGTCCATCGGGCACGTCTCCCCGGAGGCGGCCGGCGGCGGCCTGATCGCGCTGGTGGAGACCGGTGACGAGATCACCATCGACATCCCCGGCCGGAGCATCACGCTCAACGTCCACGACGACGTGCTGGCCCAGCGCCGGCACGAGCAGGAGCGGCGGCCCAAGCCGTACACGCCGGTGGACCGTCAGCGCCCGGTGTCGGCCGCGCTGCGCGCCTACGCCTCGATGGCGACGGCCGCCAGCGACGGCGCGTACCGCCGCGTCCCCGAGTAACCGCCCACTTCGTGTGCCGCGTTGCGGTCCGACCCGCACCACAACGCGGCACACACCGGGAAACGCCCTCCCGCGTGCCGCACAACGGTCCGAATCGCGCCGTAGCTCGGCACGCGCGCGGCGCGGCGTACCGGCAAGCGGGTGTGGAAACGGCCCGCCTGCCGGGAGTGGCGGGCGGACCGTGACCGGAATCCATCTGCTATTTGAGCGCGCCCTCCATGATCCCGCGGACCAGCTGGCGACCGCCGAGCAGCAGCAGGATCACCAGCGGGACGGTGGCCACGAAGGCACCGGCCAGGACCCGGCGGTAGACCACGTAGTTGCCGCTGGCCAGGTCGGACAGGGCGACCATCGAGGTCGGGAAGTCGGTGCCGTTCAGCGTGATCAGCGGCCACTGGAAGTCGTTCCAGGTGGCCACGAAGGTGAGCAGGCCGAGGACGGCGAGGGCCGGGCGGATCGCCGGGACCACCACGGTCCAGTAGATCCGCAGGGTGAGGGCGCCGTCGATCCGGGCCGCCTCGATCAGCTCGTCGGGGATGGCGTGCGCGATGAACTGGCGCATGTAGAAGACGCCGAACGCGCTGACCAGGCCGGGGGCGATGACCGCGAGGAGCTGTCCGTTCCAGCCCAGCTTGCCCATCAGGATGTAGAGGGCGACGACGCCGAGCTGGTTGGGCACGGTCAACGTCAGGATGACGATGAACATCAGGACGTTGTTGCCCTTGAACCGCAGCTTGGCGAAGGCGAACCCGGCCAGCGAGCAGAAGAACAGTGTCGCCGCGGTGACCGTGACGGCCACGATCAGGCTGTTGATCAGCGACGCGGTGAAGTAGACGTCCTGCATGCCGAAGACCTCGGAGAGGTTCGTCATCAGGTTCGAGCCGGGGATCACCGACGGCGGCGAGCTCATCACGGCCTCGTCGGTGCTCGTCGCGATGACGAACATCCAGTAGACCGGGAACGCCGACACCAGCAGGATCGCGGTCAGCCCGAGGTACGACTTCCACGTGCCGGGAGTGTCCTGGGGCGCGCGGCTCAACAGGCGGGTGCTCACTTTCCGCCTCCCAGGCGCCGGGTGGCGAGCGCGTTGACGGCGGCCACGATCAGGATGATCAGGAACAGCGCCCAGCTCATGGCGGCCGCGTATCCGAGGTTGAGGTCACGCCAGCCGACCTTGTAGATGAGCTGCGCGATGGTGCGGTACTGGTGGTCGTATCCGCCGTTGGCCAGGGCCGGGTTCTCGTCGAACAGCATCGGCTCGCTGAACAGCTGGAGCCCGCCGATGGTGGAGAGGATGACGGTGAACAGCACCACCGGCTGGATCATCGGCACTGTGATCCGCCACAGCTGCTTCCACGGGCCGGCGCCGTCGACCGCGGCGGCCTCGTAGACGTCCTTCGGGATGGCCTGCATCGCGGACAGGTAGAGCAGCGCGTTGTAGCCGATCCACTTCCAGTTGACCATGGTGGCGATGGCGATCCAGCTGCTCCAGGTCGAGGCCCGCCAGTCCAGCGGCTGCTCCTGACCGAATCCGACCAGGGAGAGGAGCCAGTTGGCCATGCCGTAGTCGCGGCTGAAGAAGATCGCGAAGACCAGGGTGGAGGCGGCGACCGGGGTGACGTACGGCAGCAGGATGCCGATCCGCCAGAAGGTCGCGCCGCGCAGTTTGCGGTTCAGCAGGTTGGCGATGATCAGGGCGATCAGCAGCTGCGGCACGGTGGAGAGGATGAAGATGCCGAACGTGTTGATCAGAGCGTCCCAGAAGTCGGAGTCGCTCAGCAGCTTGGTGAAGTTGTCCGCCCCGGCCCAGCCGGTGAGCGTCGGTTCGTCTAGCCGCCAGTTACGCAGCGCCACGATGCCGTTGAAGATGATCGGAAACAGCCCGAAGATCGCGAAGAGCACGAAGAACGGCGCGATCAGCAGGTAGGGCACGGTCTTGGTGTCGAAACGGTAGAGCCAGAACTTCGCGCGGTTCGGCGGCGCGTGCTTCGGCTCCTCGGTGCGCGCGACGCGTACGTCGGTGAGGGCCACGGGACTAACTCCTAAGAAGGGCCGGACGGCGGGACGGCCAGAGTGCGCCGCCCCGCCGCTTTTTCGGGATGGGTCAGGAGCTCGCGGCCTTCTCGGCCTCCTTGACGGCCTCGGCCCAGGCCTCAGCGGACTTCAACTTGCCCTGGCCGACGCGGTTGATCACGTTCTCCACGGCGACGCGGGTCGGGCCGTTCTTCTTGCCGAGGTACTGCGGCTGCAGGTTGGCAGCGCCGGCGGCGAAGATCTGCCCGGTCGGGGCGTTGGTGAAGAAGTCCTTCTTGTAGTCCAGAACGGCCGGGTCCTTGTACAGGTCGGGCTGCGACGGCAGGTTGCCGACCGTCTTGAAGACCTCGATCTGCTGCTCGGGCTGGATCAGCCACTCGACGAACTTGTACGCGGCGTCCACGTTCTTGCCCTGGCTGGGGATGGTCCACCAGGAGCCGCCCCAGTTGCCGCCGCCGCCGGGCACCGCGGCGATGTCCCACTTGCCCTTCTGGTCGGGCGCGGTGGTCTGGATGTGGCCGAGCATCCACGCCGGGCAGGCGAGCACGGCGAACTGGTCCTTCTTGAAGCCCTGGTCCCAGTTCGGCTGGAAGCTGGCCAGGTTGGCGGAGATGCCGGCGTCGATCGCCTTCATCGCCACATCGAAGCCGGCCTTCGGGCCGCCGTCCATCTGGAGCTGTTCCTGCTCGTTGTAGAAGCCGACCGGGGCCTGCGAGAGGACCGGGTTGAACAGGTTGGTGGCCGAGTCGACGAACTTCTTGCCGGTCTTCGAGGTGTACGTCTTACCGGTCTCGATGAACTGGTCCCAGGTCGTCCAGAGCTTGGAGACCTCGTCGCGCTCGGTGGGCAGGCCGGCTTCCTTGAACAGGTCGGTGCGGTAGCACATGGCCAGACCGCCGACGTCGGTGCCGAGACCGATCTGCTTGCCGTCGGGGGACTGCGAGGCCTTCCACTTCCAGGGCAGGTACTTCGCCTCGAGCGAGGCGGCGCCCTTCTCGGACAGGTTCACGAACTGGTCGGCCTGGCTGCGGAACTGGACGATGAAGCCCTCGTCGACCGCCGAGATGTCCGGCGCGCCGGAGCCGGCGACCAGCTTCTTCTGCAGGTCCTCGTGCTGGGCGTTGTACTCGCCCGAGTTCAGGACGATCTTGACACCGGGGTTGGCCGCCTCGTACTTGGCCTTGAGCGCGTCCAGGCCCATGTCACCCCAGAAGTTGACCTTCAGGGTGACGTCGCCGGCGGCGCCGCCGGAGTCCTTGTTGCCCTCCAGGGCCTGGCCACTGCAACCGGTGATCGCCAGGGCGGCGACCAGCCCGGCGGCGCCCACGCGCAGGGCGCGACGTCGCGAGAAATCCATGTCATTTCCTCCGCAAGGAGATCCACATCACTGAACCGGGTAAGTTGGGGGAACCGTAAGCCTGGCTTTCAGCCATGTCAATAGGAGGTTACGGGCGCGCTCCCATCCCTACTCAAGGCGGATTAAACGGACAGTGGGTTTACATGTCTCGATGTGTGCCGTAACACTTAACCGATCAAGCTTTGTTAAGGCGCCCAGGGAGTGCGACCAGCCCGCACCCCGGGACCGATAAGCTCGGCGTCAGTGGGGACAGAGGAGATCGAGTGAAGCGGCCCACGATCGCCGACATCGCACGGCGGGCGGGCGTGTCCAAGGGCGCCGTGTCCTACGCGCTCAACGGCCAGCCAGGTGTCTCCGAGGCGACCCGGAAACGGATCCTGTCCATCGCCCAGGAGATCGGGTTCAACGCCAACAGCGCGGCCCGCGCGCTGTCCGGCGCCCGCGCCCGTGCCGTCGGCCTGACCCTCTGCCGGCCTGCCCGGATCCTCGGCATCGAGCCCTGGTTCATGGGCCTGATCAGCGGTTTCGAGGCCGAGCTGGGCGCCGAGTCGTATGCGCTGACCCTTCAGGTGGTGGCCACCCCCGAGCAGGAGGTGGAGGTCTACCGCCGCTGGTGGGGCGAGCGCCGGATCGACGGGGTGATCGTCACCGACATCCGTGAGGACGACATCCGGATCCCGGTCCTGCAGCAGCTCCAGCTGCCCGCCGTGGTGATCGGCGGCCCCGGTGACACCGGGCCGATCGCGCAGATCTGGTCCGACGACGCCGGCGCGATCACCGAGGCGGTGCGCTACCTGGTCGCCCTCGGCCACCACCGGATCGCCCGGGTCAGCGGCGTCGCCGACCTGCTGCACACGCAGAACCGGACGAAGGCCTTCGAGGCGGTCTGCGCCGCGCTCGGGCTGGACCACGCCCTCACCATCCCGGCCGACTACACCGGCGAGGAGGGCAGCCGGGCCACCCGGCGCCTGCTGATCGGCGGCGACCGGCCCACCGCGATCATCTACGACAACGACGTGATGGCGGTCGCCGGGCTGGCCGTGGCCCAGGAGATGGGGCTGTCCGTCCCCGGTGACCTGTCCATCGTGGCCTGGGACGACTCGCCACTGTGCAGCCTGGTGCACCCGCCGCTCACCGCCCTCAGCCGGGACATCTCCGCCTACGGCGCGCAGGCCGCCCGGGAGCTGCTGGCCGCCATCGACGGCAAGCGGGTGGGCAACGTGGAGGCCGGCCGGGCGCATCTCACCCCGCGCGGCAGCACCGCGCCACCCCGTCAGGACCTGTGACTCTCCAGGTACGCCTCGACCCGCTCGGCCGGCCCCGGACGGCCCAGCCCGAACCCCTGCCCGAACCGGCAGCCGGACCGCAGCGCCGCCTCGGCCTGCCCGGCCGTCTCCAGCCCCTTGGCCACCACGTCCAGGCCCAGCCGGCGGCCCAGACTGACCACCACCTCGACCACCGAGGTGTTCCCGGCCAGCGACGGGCTCAGCTTCAGCATGTCCACCGGCAGCCGGCGCAGATGCGACAGTGAGGTCTGCCCGGCGCCGAAGTCGTCCAGCGCCGCCCGCACCCCGAGCCGGCGCAGCCCGGCCAGCGCGGCCACGATGGCCGGCACGTCCTCGGCGATCCACGTCTCGGCCACCTCGACGACCAGCCGTTCCGGGTCCAGCCCGTGCTTGTCCAGGATGGCCGTGACCCGCTCCGGGAACCGGGCGGTGAGCAGCTCCCGCGGCCCCACGTTCACCGACAGCCAGACCTCCTCGCCGGCCCAGCCGGCCAGGGTGCGGCAGGCCTCGTCGAGCACCCACTCGTCCAGCGCGGCGGTGAGGCCGATCGCCGCCGCGATCGGCAGGATCTCGGCCGGCATGATCGTGCCCAGGCCCGGATGCCGCCAGCGCAGCAGCGCCTCCACCCCGGCCGGCCGGCCGTCGGCCAGCGCCGTCACCGGCTGGAAGACCAGGTCCAGCTCGCCCCGGTCGGCGGCGCCGAGCAGCTGCTGTTCCAGCTCCATCCGGCGGTGCAGCTGGATCTCGACGTCCGGGTCGTACCACTCGACCCGGTCCCGGCCCAGCTGACGGGCCCGCTGCCGGGCCAGGTCGGCGAACCGCAGCACCTCGTCGGAGTCGGCGGCCCCGGCCAGTTCCGCCAGACCCACGCTGGTGTGCAGGTCGACCGTCGCGCCGGGCAGTGAGTACGGCTCACCGAGGGCCGTCACGATCCGGCTGGCCAGGGCGTACGCCGGAACCGCCGACTCACCGGTGAGCACCGCGAACTCGTCGCCGCCGAGCCGGCCGGCCACATCCCGTTCGCCGACCAGGGTGCGCAGCCGCCGGGCCACCTCGATCAGCACCGCGTCGCCGACCTCCCGGCCCCGGCTGTCGTTGATCTCGGCCAGCCCGTGCAGGTCGATCACCAGCAGGGTGCCGCGCTGACCGGCCCGGCGGCGCCAGGAGAGCAGATCCCGCATCAGCGCCCGCCGGTTCGCCAGCCCGGTCAGCTGATCCAGGAAGGAGAGCCGGTGCAGCGTGCGCTCCAGGTGGCGCCGCTCGCCGACGTCCCGCACGTGCACCACGAGCGCCGCCACCTCGGGCACCCCACGCTGGTCCGCGATCGTCGACTCGGTCTCCCGCCAGAGCCGGGCACCGTCCCGCAACCGGGCGCTGAGCAGCACCGGCGGGCCACCCTCCGGCTCACCGGCCAGCACCGCGCCGATCACCGCCTGGGCGTCCGCGGCGTCCTCCGGATGGATCAGCTCCCGGAACTGGCGGCCCAGCACCTCCTCGTCCCGCAACCCGAACAGCCGGGCCGCCGCCGGGGACTGCCAGCGCACGGTGAGCCGCTCGTCCAGCACCAGGGTCAGATCGGTGGCGCCGGCCACCAGCGACCGGAAGTGCGCCTCGGCGACCCGCAGCCGGCCGGCGTACCGGCGGATGTCCCGGACCACCAGCAGCTCCCGGGTGACCAGCACACTGACCATCAGCAGACCGAAGATGACCGCCTCGGTGCCGAACTCCCGGACGGTCAGCAGATGCCACACCGCGGCGATCACCCCGACCGCGGCCGGAACCGCCAGCAGCGGATAGCTGGCCAGGTACTGATCCGGGTGGCGGGGCTCCGGCACCGGCGGCGGCAGATCCCGGCGGGAGCCGGCGGCGGCCGCGGCGGCCAGACCGGCCACCACACCGAGGCCGGCCGGCATCGTGAGCGGACCGGGCGGGGCCAGGACCAGGGCGGTCAGCGACAGCATGGTCAGCACCGTGCCCGCCCCGCACCACAGCGCGGCCGGCGGCCGGGGACGCGCCCGCAGCACCATCACGGTCACCACGGCCACCCCGCCGGCGGCGATCAGCAGGGCCGGCACCAGGCGCGGGCGGTCCGCCGCCGCGGGCATCAGATGGATCGCGAAACCGAGACTGACCCCCAGACCGACACCGTCGTACGCCCGGCGCAGCCGGACCACCCAGCCACGCGCCGCCCCCGGCAGCAACGACGTGCCCAGCACGAAACAGCACGCCACCACGCCCAGCCCGATGGTGAGCCCGGCGATCCGGTGCTCCGGCAGCAGCCACGGGACCAGCCCGGTCAGCCCGGTGGCCAGCGCGCCCAGGCCGATGAAGCCGGCGCCCCGGCAGGCGGCGAAGGAGTGCTCGGCCCGGTGGATCGCCAGCGCGGCCCGGATCAGGACGGCACCCGCGCACAGACCTGCGGTGCCGACCGTCCAGGCCAGCGCGGCCGGGGCGGGCGTCAGGCCCACGGCACCGGTCAACAGCAGCACGGCGATCATCGACGAGTCCTCATGCTTTCGGGATCTCCGGTCAGGGTCCGACGGCACTGGGGATTACTGCACCGGGTCAACGACGGTCCCCGGAACGGGTTACGGTGCGGCGTGTCGGCATCCACGATCTGTCATCGCACGGTGACGGTCAACCGAGGTTCGGGGTGGCACCTCGCTCCCCCCGCGATCAACCACACCGAACCTCGCCCCGCCGGCGTCCGGGGCAGGTGGGAGGATGGGCGGGTGAGCAGTCGTCCCGTCCTCCGCGTCCGCAAGTCCGGCGCCGTCCCGGTCGCCGCGTTGATCGCGCTGGTCGGCGGCGTCCCCCTCGTCGGCTCCGTCCCGGCGCTCAGCCCGATCCTGCTGATCCCGTTCGTCATCATGGTCTGGGCGTGGCGCTCCGGCACCGATGTGTACCGCGATCATCTGCACGTCCGCGCCCTGATCGGCGGCCCCCGGATCCCGTTCAGCCGGATCACCGAGATGGCTCCGGACGCGCGTGGCCGGGTCTCGGCGCTGCTCGACAACGGCAACGTCATCCGGCTCACCGGGGTGACCCGGGACAACCTGCCACTGGTGTTGTCGGCCACCGGCATCCTGGCCGAGGCGCCGGCCGACGGCGACGCCCCGGCGCCGGCCGCTGATCATTGAGCCGGTTCTGTCACAGCGCGCGGCTACCCTGGTCGGCATAGCCGAAGGAGGTGGTCTGGTCGTGCTCTCGCGCAGGAGCCGGTTGGGCGCTGTTCTCACCGTGGCCGCGCTCTCGCTGACCGCGGGGTGCAGCTTCGGTCCGCCCGGCCCCGATCAGGCCGGTTCCCCGCCCAACCTGCCACGGCCGTCCGCCGCGCCGACCGCCGGTGGTGACGACGGGGAGCGCCAGGTGGCGATCACCGTGCTGGCCAAGAATCTCGAGGTGCCGTGGGGGATGGCCTTCCTCCCGGATGGCGCCGCCGTGGTCACCGAGCGTGACACCGGCCGGATCCTGCGGGTCGGGCCCGAGTCGACCGCCAGCGGGCTCAAGGTCACCGAGATGCGGCGGCTCAACGAGGTCCGCGCGTCCGGTGACGGCGGTCTGCTCGGCGTCGCCGTCTCCCCGGACTACAAGACCGATCAAACTCTGTATGTGTATTACTCCACCGAGCGTGACAACCGCATCGGCAAGCTGGCCGGTGACGATCCGCTGGTGCCGATCCTGACCGGGATCCCGCGCTCGGGCCAGTCCAACGGCGGCGCGCTGGCCTTCGGCCCGGACGGTTTTCTGTATGCGGGCACCGGCGACGGCAGCCCGGAGGGCACCCTGGCCCCCGATCCGAAGAATCTGGGCGGCAAGATCCTGCGCCTGACCACGGCGGGCAAGCCGGCGCCGGGCAATCCGGCCAAGTCGGTGGTCTGGTCGTCCGGCCACCGCAACGTCCAGGGCCTGGCCTGGGACCAGTCGAAACGGATGTATGCCACCGACCGCGGCCAGCCACTGAACTCCGAGCTGAACGTGATTCAGAAGGGCAAGAACTACGGCTGGCCGAAAGCCGACGGCAAGGGCACCGACCCCAAGCTGGCCGACCCGATCGTCGCCTGGCCGTCGGACAGCTCCTCGTGCGCCGGGGTCGGCGTGCTGGAGACCATGGTGGCCACCGCGTGTGTGCTCGGCGAGAAACTGCAGCTGCTCAACGTCACCGCCGGTGGCACCGTGCTGGGCAGCCCGCAGGAGCTGCTGGCCGGCGAGTTCGGCCGGCTGCGGGCCCTGGCCACCGCCCCGGACGGCTCGTTCTGGGTGTCCACCTCCAACCAGGAGGATCCCGGCGAGCCCAGCCCGGAGGACGACCGCATCATCCGTCTGGTCTTCTCCGACGGTGGCGCCGGCCGGAGTTGACCGCGATGAGGAGCATCCCCCGGCGTGGCGGGGCCGGTTTTCGACGATCCGCCGTTTCGTTCCGGGCACGATCGGGCAGGTGAGGCCCCGATGATGCGAGAACGACCCCTGTGGCTGCGCCGTCTGAGTTCCGCTGCTGACCTGGCCGGCCGGGTGTTCCGGCACCGGTGGTCCCGCCGTGTCCGGGTGGCGGTCGCCGTCGGCCTGACCGGGATCACCGGCGCGATGATCGGGGTGATGCTGTTCGCCCGCGCCGATCTCAACGTCGGCCCGTTCAGCGCCGAGATGTCGGTGGCGCCGTCGACGGCCGGCGGCACCGAGATCGACATCCCACCGCTCGGGTCCCTGCACCTGGACAGCCATCGTGGGCCGGTCCACCTGCGGGTCGCGCTGGGTTCGCTGGACCAGAGCCGGACCGAGGCGCTGATCGACAACCCGACGGCGATCACCACCGCCGGGGACCGGGCCGCCGAGGAGGTGGTCTCCGGGGTCACCCAGCTGGCGCTGCGGGCGCTCGGCCTGGCCGTGGCCGGCGGGCTGCTGCTGGGCGCGCTGGCCTTCCGTGACATGCGGCGCACCGCGGCGGCCGGGCTCACCGCGCTGGTCGTCACCGGCGGCAGCCTGGGCCTGGCCGCGGGCACCCTGCGACCGGATTCGATCAGTGAGCCGCGATATGAGGGGCTGCTGATCAACGCGCCCGCCGTGGTCGGTGACGCCCGGCGGATCGCCGACAACTACGGCAAGTACGCCGAGCAGCTGCAGGCCATCCTCGGCAACGTGAGCCGGGTCTACTCGACCATCTCGGCCCTGCCCGTCTACGAGCCGGCCGGCAACACCACACGTCTGCTGCACGTCTCCGACCTGCATCTCAACCCGGCGTCCTGGGGCCTGATCCGGACCGTGGTGGAGACCTTCGAGATCGACGCGGTGATCGACACCGGTGACATCGTCGACTGGGGCAGCAGCGCCGAGACCTCCTACGTCGCGTCCATCCCGTCGATCCAGGTGCCGTACATCTACGTCCGCGGCAACCACGACTCGACGGCCATCCAGGCCGCCATCGGCCGGCAGAGCAACGCGATCGTCCTCGACGACGGGCTCACCGAGATCGACGGGCTGACCATCGCCGGGATCGGCGACCCGGCGTTCACCCCGGACAAGAGCGAGACCAACCAGGCCGGCGACAACGCCGGCCCCGAGCTGCACACCGCGGCCGGTGAGAAGCTCGCCCAGACCATCCGCGACGCCGGCAAGCCGGTCGACATCGCCCTGGTGCACGACCCGGCGATGGCGCAGCCGCTGTCCGGGCTGGTGCCGCTGGTCCTGGCCGGGCACCAGCACCGCCGGTCGGTGCAGATGCTGCCAGCGCCCACCCCGGTCGAACCCGGCCCGTCGGCGTCCGCCGCACTCCCGCCGTCCCCGTCGGCCGCCGCGGTGGCCACCCCGCCGATCGCCACCCGCCTGATGGTGGAGGGCTCCACCGGCGGCGCCGGGCTGCGCGGGCTGGAGAAGGAGGAGCCGACCCCGCTCAGCCTGTCGGTGCTCTACTTCGACGAGAACCGGGAACTGAAGGCGTACGACGACATCCGGCTCGGCGGCACCGGCCAGTCCAACGTCGAGATGCAGCGCAAGGTGGTCGGCCTGGAACCGGAGCCGGAACCCGAGCCCACCCCCACCCCGTCGGTCATCGGAGCCTCGTGAGCGTCAGTTCCACCGAACCGGTGTCCAGGCCCTCCGGGTCGACCTCCAGGGTGTAGGTTCCGGCCGACGAGCTGAACGGCAGCGTCACGCTCGGTTTCGCCGAGGTCAGGGCGCCGTCGGCCACCTCCAGGCCGGCCGGGGTGCGCAGCCGCAGGTGGGTCTGTTCGCCGCTGGTCAGGGTGTCCCGGCGTGCGGTCAGCTGGAACTGCTCCCCCTCGACCGCCGGGAACGTGACGTGGGCGCGCTCGCCCGGCCGGGTCAGGGTGAGCCGGACGGGCTCGGCCGGGGTCAGTTCGGCGGTGACCGTACCGACCAGCTGGACGGTCAGTGTGCCGGTGTGCGCGGTGTCCGGGTTGATCTCGACGGTGTGCCGGCCGGCCGCGGTGGTGACGAAGTCCAGGGTGCGGTAGCCGGCCTCGTACCCGACCGCGCCCGCCGTCTCCACCCGGCCGGCGGCGTCCCGGACCTCCAGGTGGGTGTACTCGTCCCGGGGCAGCGAGCCGCGCCGTGCCACCAGGGTCAGCTCCCGGCCGGCCGCGGCCTCGAAGGTCAGGAAGGCCCGCTCGCCCGGCTTGCCGATGGTGACCCGTTTCGACGCGCCGCCCGGTGCGAGCGTGCCGGTCGTCGCGCCGGCCAGGCTCACCAGCACGGTGCCGCGGTCGGCTGCGCGCGGGGTGACCTCGACCGTGTAGGTGCCGGCGGCCGGCGCGGTGAAGTCGACGGTGACGTCGGACCAGGTGGTGATCAGGGTGCCCTCGGCCACCGCCGCACCGTCCCGGCGGATCACCAGGTCGGTGTTGTCGGTCGCGGTCAGCGTCTTCCGGCGGGCCAGCACGGACAGTCGCTGGCCGGCGGCGGCCTCGAAGCGCGCGCTGCCCGGCCCGGCGAGATCGAGCAGGATCCCCGGGCCGCCGACGGTGAGCGGTTTGTCCTTACCGGCCGGCTCCGGATCGCCGGTCCCGGGACCGGCGACGGCTTCGGCCTCCCGCGATCCCGCCGCGGAGGCGGAGACCTCCCGCGATCCCGTCACGGAGGCGGAGACCTCCCGCGATCCCGTCACGGAGGCGGAGACCTCCCGCGATCCCGTCACGGAGGCGGAGGCTTGCGTCGCTCCCGTCGCGGGGTCGGCGGTGCCTCGCTCCGCTGCCGTCGCCGGGGCCGCCGGGGCCAGGAGTGATGCCGTGAACAGGGCGGCGGCTGCCCACCGCCGACTACCGGAATGAGCTGCCATCGTGGCAGGCTATGCCACCGCGCCGGGTAAATAGTGGCAAATCAGAAAATCCACCCACGCCCGCCGGGAGCAGACCGCCGGAAACAGAAGGAAACAGGACGCAGGACGGGCGCGGGGGCGCCGGAATGCCGCAACCGGTCCACGAAAACAGCGGCGCCCGGAGCCGCACGAGCGGGACCGGGCGCCTACCTCGTACCGAAAATGATCAGGCGGCGCCCAACCGGGAGAGGATCAGGTCGCGGACCGTCTTGGCGTCCGCCTGGCCCCGCGTGGTCTTCATGACCGCGCCCACCAGCGCACCCGCCGCCGCCACCTTGCCGTCCCGGATCTTCGCCGCGATGTCCGGGTTGGCCTCGATGGCCTCGTCCACCGCCTTCTGCAGGGCGCCGGTGTCCGAGACGACCTCCAGCCCGCGGGCGGACATCACCGCAGCCGGGTCACCCTCGCCGGCCACCACACCCTCCAGCACCTGACGGGCCAGCTTGTCGTTCAGCTTGCCGTCGTCGACCAGTTTCTGCAGGGCGGCGACCTGGGCCGGGGTGGCACCCACCTCAGTCAGCTCGATGCCCAGCTCATTGGACCGGCGGGCCAGCTCACCCAGCCACCACTTGCGGGCACCCGCCGGGGACGCGCCGGCCGCGATGGTCGCCTCGATCAGCTCGATCGCCCCGGCGTTCGACGCGGACTGCATCTCCACCTCGGAGATGCCCCACTCCTCACGCAGCCGGGCCCGCTTCACGCTCGGCTTCTCCGGCAGCTGCGTCTTCAGCTGCGCCACCCACGCGGTGTCCGGCGCGATCGGCACCAGATCGGGCTCCGGGAAGTAGCGGTAGTCGGTGGCGGTCTCCTTGGACCGGCCCGGCCGGGTGTCGCCGGTGGTCTCCTGGAAGTGCCGGGTCTCCTGGAAGATCCGGGTGCCCTGGTCGAGCAGGGCGGCCTGCCGGATGATCTCGGAGCGGACGGCGCGCTCCACCGACCGGAGCGAGTTCACGTTCTTCGTCTCGGTGCGGGTGCCCCACTCCTCGCCCGGCTTGTTCAGCGAGGTGTTGACGTCGCAGCGCATCGAACCCTGCTCCATCCGGACGTCCGAGACGTCCAGCGAGCGGATGATGTCACGCAGCTCGGCCACATAGGCCTTGGCGATCTCGGGCGCCTTGTCGCCGAGACCCGGCACCGGCTTGGTGACGATCTCGACCAGCGGGATGCCGGCCCGGTTGTAGTCGACCAGCGACTCGGTGGCGCCGTGGATGCGACCGGTGGCCCCGCCCACGTGCAGGGTCTTGCCGGTGTCCTCCTCGATGTGCACCCGCTCGATCTCGACCCGGTACTCCTTGCCGTCCACCACGACATCGACGTAACCGTCGACGCAGAGCGGCTCGTCGTACTGCGAAGTCTGGAAGTTCTTCGGCATGTCCGGATAGAAGTAGTTCTTCCGGGCCATCCGGCACCACTGCGCGATGTCACAGTTCAGCGCCAGGCCGATCCGGATCGTCGCCTCGATGGCCGCGCCGTTCATCACCGGCAGCGCGCCGGGCAGGGCCAGGCACACCGGGCAGACCTGCGTATTCGGCTCGGCGCCGAAATCGGTCTTGCAACCACAGAACATCTTCGTCCTGGTGCCCAGCTCGACGTGCGTCTCCAGGCCGATGACCGGCTCGTAACGGCTGGTGGCGTCTTCGTAGGACGGCAGCGCGATGGTCGTCATGTGCGTGCGGCTCCGGCTTTGGGACGTCGATGCGGACAGAGACCAAGCCTAGTCGCCCGGTCTGACGAAGCGCCGCCGGGTTTGCCCGTGCCGGGGAAGATCTAGGACATGCGCCGTACGACCGCCGTCGCCGCCGTCCTCCTGACCGCCGGATGTACGCCCTCCCCCACCCCGCCGGCCCCGGCACCGTCCGCCACCGTCGACTACGGCGTGTGGGCCGCCGGCCGGTCCACACCGGTCGCCGACCCGCTCTACCCGGAGAAGGGCAACCCCGGCCTGGACGTGCTGCACTACCGGCTCGAACTGGACTGGCAGCCCACCACCAGGGTGCTCACCGGCCTGGCCACCCTGCGGATCCGGCCGGTCACCGACGCCCCGGAGATCAAGCTGGACTTCACCGGGCTCACCGTCGACCGGGTGCTCCTCGACGGCGCCGCGGCCACCGGCGAGGTGACCGGCGGCAAACTGGTGGTGCCCGCCCCGGTCACCGCCGACCGGCCGGTCACCCTCGCGGTCGCCTACCACGGCACCCCGGAGCAGGTGGCGATGCCGTCCCACCGCGGCGACGCCTCCGAGGGCATCGGCATGCGGGCGGGCCGGGACGGCACGCTCTGGACCATGCAGGAGCCGTGGGGCGCGCTCACCTGGTACCCGGTGAACGAACACCCGTCCGACGAGGCGCTCTACGACCTGGCGGTCACCGTGCCACGCGGCTGGACGGCGGCCGCGAGCGGCACACCCGGCCCGGTGGAGGGCGGCACCTACCACTACAGCAGCGCCGATCCGGTGGCCGCCTACGTGACCACCCTCTCCGTCGACAGGTACCGGAGGATCGAGCTGAGCGGGCCGAACGGGCTGCCGATCACCAACTTCGTCCGGGACGAGACCGACGACCGGTACCTTCCGGTGCTCAAGCGCACCCCCGAGTTGCTGAGCTGGCTGGAGAAGCGGCTGGGCCGGTACCCGTACCCCACGGCCGGGGTCTTGATGAACGACTCGGTCTCGGCCATGGAGACCCAGCAGATGCTGAGCATGGGCCGGGGCGCGTTCCGCGAGGCCGACCTGGAGTACTTCGAGGCGGTCCTCATCCACGAGTACGCCCACCAGTGGTTCGGCAACGCGGTCACCCCGTCGACGTGGACCGATCTGTGGCTCAGCGAGGGCTGGGCGACCTACCTCCAATACCTGTACGAGCAGAAGCTGTACGGCTTCGACGACGACTACCTGGAGAGCTACCTGCGCCGCCGGGACGCCGAACTGCGCGAGTCGGTGGGCCCGCCCGGCAGGCCGAAGGCCGGCACCTTCGCCGAGAGCAACGTCTACCTGTGCCCGGCGGCGATGCTCCGCGAGATCCACGAGAGACTGGGCGACGAGAGGTTCTTCGCGCTGGCCACCGCGTGGGCCGCCGACAACCGCGACCGGAGCCAGGACCGGGCCGGTTTCATCTCCTTCGTCAACACCCACACCGGCGAGGACCACACCACCCTGATCAACACCTGGCTGGACTCGCCGACGACCCCGAAGTGACGGGGTCGTCGGCGAGGGTGTCTCAGAGAGCCGGCGGGGTGAAGGTGCCGACGGCGGACTCCAGGGCGGCGGCGACCCGGTACATCCGGTCGTCGGCCATCGTGGGGGCCATCACCTGGAAGCCGACCGGCAGGCCCTCGGAGAGACCGCACGGGACCGAGATGGCCGGGCCGCCGTACAGGTTCGTCGGGATGGTGAACAGGTCGGCCAGGTACATCTGGTACGGGTCCGAGGTGCGCGAACCGAACGGGAACGCGACGAACGGGGTGGTCGGCGAGACCAGCACGTCGACCTTCTCGAACGCGGCCTGGAAGTCCCGGGTGATCAGCGTGCGGACCTTCTGCGCCTGGCCGTAGTAGGCGTCGTAGTAACCCGACGACAGGGCGTAGGTGCCGAGGATGATCCGGCGCTTCACCTCGGGGCCGAAGCCGGCCTCGCGGGTCAGCGACATGACCTCCTCCAGGGAGCGGCTGCCGTCGTCGCCGGTGCGCAGGCCGTACCGGACGCCGTCGAAGCGGGCCAGGTTGGATGAGGCCTCGCTGGGGGCGATCAGGTAGTAGGCGGGCAGCGCGTACTGGAAGTTGGGGCAGGAGATCTCGACGATCTCGGCGCCCAGCTTGACCAGCGCCTCCAGCGACTCCCGGAACGAGGCCAGGACACCGGGCTCGGCGCCGTCGCCGGCGAACTCCTTGACCACGCCCAGCTTGACGCCGGTCAGGTCACCGGTGGCGCCCAGGCGGGCGGCGGCCACCACGTCCGGCACCGGCTGGTTGATCGAGGTGGAGTCGCGCGGGTCGTGGCCGGCGATCACCGCGTGCAGCAGGGCGGTGTCCTCGACGGTCCGGCCGCAGGGGCCGGGGGTGTCCAGCGAGGACGAGAAGGCGATCAGGCCGTACCGGGAGGTGCCGCCGTAGGTCGGCTTGGCGCCGACGGTGCCGGTGACCGCGCCGGGCTGGCGGATCGAACCGCCGGTGTCGGTGCCGATCGCGAGCGGGGCCTCGTAGGCCGCGATCGCCGCCGCCGAGCCACCGCCCGAGCCGCCGGGGATGCGGCCCAGATCCCACGGGTTGTTGGTGGGGCCGTACGCGCTGTACTCGGTGGAGGAGCCCATCGCGAACTCGTCCATGTTGGTCTTGCCGAGGATCGGCATGCCGGCCCGCTTGAGCCGCTCGACGATGGTCGCGTCGTACGGCGGCTTCCAGCCTTCGAGGATCTTCGAGGCGGCCGTGGTGGGCACACCCTTGGTGGTCACCACGTCCTTGACGGCGATCGGCACACCGGCCAGCGGGCCGGTGATCTCGCCCCGGTCGACGGCGGCCGCGGCGTCGAGCGCGCCCTCCCGGTCGACGTGCAGGAAGGCGTGGACGCGTTCGTCCACGGCGGCGATCCGGTCCAGGTGGGCGGTGGCCACCTCGACGGCGGACACCTCCTTCTTGGCGATCAGCCCGGCGAGTGAAGCGGCGGAGAGCCTGGTCAGGTCGCTCACGATCAGTCCTCCTCGTCCAGGATGCGCGGCACCCGGAAACGGCCCTCGTACGCGTCCGGCGCACCGGAGAGCGCGGCGTCCTGGGCCAGGCTCTCGGTGGGGACGTCCTCGCGGTAGACGTTGGTCAACGGCACCGAGTGCGAGGTCGGCGGAATGTCGTCCGCGGCCACCTCACCGACTCGGGCGACCGACTGCAGGATCACGTCGAGCTGACCCGCGAATCGGTCCAGCTCCTCGTCGGTCACGGCGAGCCGCGACAGGCGCGCCAGGTGCGCTACCTCTTCGCGGGAGATGGCGGCCATCCTGCCCCCTCATCACTTGACGTTTTGACTGTGCTTGCAGAGTCTATTTCGCCGCGATTCCCGGGTCGGACCGGGCGGTACCGTCCCAGCCAATCGGCGAGATCGGCGGCCGGCATCGGGCGGGCGTGGAACCATCCCTGCGCGGTGTGACAGCCGGCCGCGGCGAGCAACCGCCAGGTCACCTCGTCCTCCACACCTTCGGCGACGGCCCGCAGGCCGAGGGATTCGGCGAGACCGACCACCGATCGTACGATCGCGGCGTCACCGGCGTCGGTGGCCATGCCCAGCACGAACGACCTGTCGATCTTGACTTCGGTGAGCGGCAGCCGGCGCAGGTGCTGCAGCGACGAGTAGCCGGTGCCGAAGTCGTCGAGGGAGATGGCGACACCCATCCGGTTCAGCCGGGTGGTGGTCTCCAGGACCCGGTGCGGGTCGGCCATCAGCGCGCTCTCGGTGATTTCCAACTGCAACATCTCCGCCGGTACGGCGTACCTCCGCAGCAGTTCACCGACCCGGTCGGCGATGTCACCGGCGTGCAGGTCCCGGGCGCTGACGTTGACCGCGGCCCGCAACGGCCTGCGGTCGTCCCGCCAGCGGGCCAGCTGGGCCACCACCTCCTCCAGCACCCGGGCGGTGAGCAGCCGCATCACCGGGGTCGGCTCGGCGGCCCGGAGCAGTTCCGCCGGCCCGACCATGCCGCGGCGCGGGTGCCGCCAGCGCAGCAGCGCCTCGACACCGACCACCTCGCCGGTCGCGATGGCGATCTGCGGCTGGTAGTAGAGGACTATCCCGTCGCCGGGCGGGTCGTGGCGCAGCGCGTCCCGCAGGTCGGCCACCAGGGTCAGCCGGTCCGGGGTGTGCTCGGCGGCACCCGGCCCGTGCACCGCCATCTGGTCGCCGCGCTGTTTCGCCTCGTACATCGCCGACTCCGCCTCGCGCAGCAGGGTGCTGCCGTCGCGCCGGCCGGACTGGAGTGCTATCCCGATCGAGGCGCTCAGCTCGACCGGGGTGCCGTCCAGCGGGAACGGGCGGCTGAACGCCTCGGCCAGATGTTCGGCGATCCGGCGGGCCGACGCCGGATCCTCCACCCGGGTGGCGAGCACCGCGAACTCGTCACCGCCCAGCCGTACCACCAGGTCGTGGGCCGGCACCACGGCGGTCAGCCGGTCGGCGACCCGGGTCAGCAGCCGGTCGCCGGCCCCGTGCCCGAGGGCGTCGTTGACCGCGCGGAACCGGTCCAGGTCGAGCAGCAGCAGTGCCCGCCGCCGGTCCGGGGCCCGCTCGGCCATCACCGCCTGGAGGGTGCGCCGGTTCGGCAGGCCGGTCAGCGCGTCGAAGCGGGACGCCCGCTCGGACTCGCCCGCCCAGCGGACCATCCGGTGCACGGCGTGCAGGGCGAGCAGGGCCAGCGGCAGCAGGGCCGGGCTGGCTCCGGCGGCCACCAGCACCACCGGGCCGAGCAGCAGCAGGGCCGAGGTGGCCAGCAGGTCGGCGTGCCCGCGCCGGCGCCGGGCCGGGGGCCGGCCGTCGGTGGTCAGACCGCGGACCAGGCCGGCGATCGCGTACCGGGCGACGATCCAGGACACCGCGGCCGCGCAGATCAGGACGGTGTCCCACCAGCCGGGGCCGTCGTCGAGCCGCAGCGACGCGGCACCGGCGACGGCCGCGGCGGCGGCCAGCGCGGCGGTGTGCTGCAGTCCCAGATGGAGGGTACGGCGTAGCGAGTGCCGCAGCCGGACCCCGGCGACCGCCACCGCCACCAGCTGGACCGCGATGGCCGGGGCGGCGCCCCAGGCCAGCGCGATCGCGAAAGTGAAGCTGATCGAGGGCAGGACCACCGCGCTGGCCCGGCGCCCGGGGACCAGGTAGGGCCGGGCGTCGACCAGCACGGCGAGCAGTGCCGTCATCCAGAAGGCGGCGGGCAGGTCACCGCTCAGGGCGCCGCTCAGCCACAGCAGCACGACCGCGGTGACGGCGGCCGGCACGGTGGTGACGATGACGGTGCGCCGGTGACGCGAGCCGGCCGGACATGGGCGAACGGCATCCATGCGACCTCCACGATGGCCTCGATCACCGGTCGCATACACCATAGATCCATATGGGATCTTTTGCCCTAATCCACCTATACGTTGTTGTGAGGCATTGACCCGCTAGACGTGCGATCCGCGACGTTTCACCCGTTCGGGACGGTCTCCGCCACCGCGCGGGCCGCCTCCGGCCCCTCCGCGAGCAGCACCGCGAACCCGGCCTCGTCCAGCACCGGCACCTTCAGCGCCATCGCCTTGTCGTACTTGCTGCCCGGGTTCTCCCCGACCACCACGAAGCCGGTCTTCTTCGACACCGAGCCGCTCACCTTGCCACCCCGGGAGGTGATCTCGGCGGCCGCCCGATCCCGGGTGAACCCGGCCAGGGTGCCGGTCACCACCACGGTCAGGCCGTCCAGCGTGCGCGGGCCGGTCTCCACCCGCTCGTCGGCCATCCGCACCCCGGCCGCCCGCCACTTCGCGACGATCTCCCGGTGCCAGTCGACGGCGAACCACTCCCGCAGGCTCTCCGCGATGATTGGGCCGACCCCGTCCACCTCGGCCAGCGGGTCGATCACCTTGACCTTCCGCTTGACGACCGGAGCCGCCTCCTCCGGCGCCTTCTCTTCCGGCGCCTTTTCTTCCGGCGCCTTTTCTTCGGGCGCCTTTTCTTCCGGCGCCGCCACCTCCGCCGCCGTCGGCGCCTCCGCTTCGTCCGGTTCCTCGGTGACCGCCGGCACCAGCGCCTCGACCTCGGGCAGCGCCGCCGTCCGCGCGACGATCTCCTCGATCGCCTCCATCGTCAGGTACTCCAGGGCGAGCGCCTCCGCCGCCGTCGGCCCGACATGCCGGATCGACAGCGCCCGCAGGATCCGGGCCAGCGGCCGGCCCTTCGCCTCGGCCAGACTGGCCAGCATCTTCTCCGCATTCGCCCCGAGCGTCCCGTCCTTCTTCACGAAGAACGGCGCCCGCAGCAGGTCGTCGGCGGTCAGCGTGAACAGGTCACCCTCGTCGAACAGCACCCCCGAGTCGATCAGCGCACGCGCCGACTTCTCCCCCAGCACGCCGATGTCGAGAACGTTGCGCTGCCCGATGTAGGTCAGCCGCTCCCGCCGCTGCCCCACACAGAACTGCGAATTCGGGCACCGGATGTCGATGTCGCCCTCCTTCGCCGGCGCCAGCGTGGTGCCGCAGTCCGGGCACTCGGTCGGCATCACGAACGCCCGCGCGTCGGCCGGCCGCAGATCCAGCACCGGGCCGAGGATCTCCGGGATCACGTCACCGGCCTTGCGCAACACCACCGTGTCGCCGATCAGCACACCCTTGCGCACCACCTCCTGCGCGTTGTGCAGGGTGGCGAACTCGACCTCCGACCCGGCCACCGTCACCGGCTCCAGCACCGCGTACGGCGTGACCCGGCCGGTCCGCCCGGTGTTCACCGCGATGTCCAGCAGCTTGGTGGTGACCTCCTCCGGCGGGTACTTGAAAGCGATCGCCCAGCGCGGCGCCCGGCTCGTCGAACCCAGCCGCCCCTGAATGGCGACGTCGTCCACCTTCACCACCACACCGTCGATGTCGTGCTCGACGTCGTGCCGGTGCTTCCCGTAATACTCGATGAACTCGACCACCCCGGCCAGGTCGTCGACCAGCCGCCACCGCTCGCTGACCGGCAGCCCCCACGACCGCAACGCGGCATAGGCCTCCGCCTGCGACGCCGGGCTGAACCCCTCGCGCGCGCCCAGCCCGTGCACCACCATGCCCAGCCCGCGCGACGCGGTGACCTGCGCGTCCTTCTGCCGCAGACTGCCCGAGGCGGCGTTGCGGGGGTTCATATACGTCGGTTTGCCCTGCTCCACCAGCATCGCGTTGAGCGCGGCGAACGACTCCGCCGGGAAGTAGATCTCCCCCCGCACCTCGACCAGATCGGGCACGTCGTCACCGGCCAGCCGCTCCGGGATGCCGGCGATGGTCCGCACGTTGGGCGTCACGTCGTCACCGGTGCGCCCGGTGCCCCGGGTCGCGGCCCGGACCAGGACACCCTTCTCGTACGTCAGATTGATCGCCAGCCCGTCGATCTTCAGCTCGCAGAGGAACCGCACCGGACCGCCCGCGTCGCGCACCGCCCGCTCGGTCCAGGCGCCCAGCTCGTCCAGGTTGAACACGTTGTCCAGCGACATCATCCGCTCGAGATGATCGACCTTGGGGAAGTCACCGGAGACGTTGCCGCCCACCATCTGCGTCGGCGACTCGGCCGTCCGCAGCTCGGGGAACTCGGCCTCCAGCGCCTCCAGCTCCCGCAGCAGCAGATCGAACTCGGCGTCCGAGATGATCGGCGCCTCTTCGTCGTAATAGCGGTGCTGGTGCTCGCGGATCTCCTCGGCCAGCTCGGTGTGCCGGGCCGCGGCCCGCAACGCCGGGTCGTCACCCGCAACGGCAGCCCGCAACGCTGGGTCGTCGCCTGCAACAGCAGCCCGCGGCGCCGGGTCATCGCCCGCAACGGCAGCCCGCGGCGCCGGGTCATCGCCCGCGGCGGTGGTCGGGACGGCAGGGGAATTGTCGGGCACCGGAACCTCCGTGTCAGTGAATCCAACTGGCACGTTAGTCCCCACCACCGACAATTTCGGGGACCGGAGCCGCCCTCGGACCGCCGGGCCGGGGCGCCTCAGACCTCGCTGATCCGCCGGCCGGCCTCCGTGCATGCCTTGAGCAAGGCGCGAACGTAGCCGTACGGCGCGCCGGCCAGCCCACACGCCGGGGTGATCACCACCTGCTCGGGCAGCCGCGCGGCCGGGAAGCCGAGCCGCCGCCACAACGTCGACACCCGCTCGGCGATCTGCTTCGCCTCGGGCCGCCCATCGGCCGCCCGGCCCGGCCCGCCCGCGGCCGGGCGCACCGTGGCACCGGCGGCGAACCGGGCCGGTGAGGTCACCACCGGGCGGGTCGGCGCGGCACCCGCGAAGATCCCCAGCCCGGCCTCGATCGCCTCACCCAGCGGGTCCAGATCCTTGATCAGCGAAAGGTCGAAGGCCACCGCGGTCGCCCGCGCGTCCCGGATCACCTGCAACGGCACGCCGGGCGCACAGCAGTGCACGACGACGGGCGTGTCCACCGCCTCGACGATCGTCCGCAGATGGGTGGCGGCGTCCGGGCCGTCAACCTTCCGGTACGCCCCCAGCCCGCTCTCCGTCGGCACCCGCCCAGCCAGCACGGTCGGTAGCGACGGCTCGTCCAGTTGCAGCAGCACGGTCGCGCCGGGCACTCGTTTGCGCACGTCGGCCACGTGCCGCCGGAGTCCTTCGGCGAGCGAGTCGGTCAGGTCCCGGACGGCGCCCTGGTCCCGCAGCATCCGGCCGCCGATCGGCAGGTCCAGGCCGGCGGCCAGGGTCCACGGCCCGGCAGCCTGGATCTTGAGTGGCCCGGAGTAGCCGTCGGCCTGCTCGGTGAGCTGGTCCAGGTCACGTTCCAGCAGGTCGGCGGTGATCCGCATGTCCTTGCCGGGCCGGGAGGCGATCTGCCAGCGCCCGGCGTAGACCTGCACCGGCAGCTCGATCAGAAACCCCGCCGAGCGGCCGATGATGTCCGCGCCCGGCCCGCGTTCCGGCAGCTCGGCGAGGTGCGGCAGGGCCGGCAGCTCACCGACGACGATCCGCTGGGCCTCGGCGATGTCGGTGCCGGGCAGCGACCCGATCCCGCTGGCGGACCCGGCCGCCCAGGGAAAATCAGGCACGCGACGCCGCCGCGACAGCCGAGCCCGCCGGCGAAGCCACGGCCGACGAAGCACTCACCGACGAAGCCACAGCCGACGAAGCACTCACCGACGAGGCCACGGCCGACGAAGAGACGGAAGCCTCCGAAGAGACGGATGAAGGCGACGAAGCGGTCAGATCCACCGACCGCTCACCCGCCGTGATCGTCGCCGAGCCGAGGACGATGTCGCCGTCCGGGTCCGGCCGGTACGCCACGATCGCCTGCCCGGCGGCGACCCCCCGAGCCGTGCCCCGCAGCGTGGCGACCAGCGAGTCCCCGGTCACCGCGACCGAGGCGCCGACCACCTCACCGTGCGCCCGCAACTGCACCTGACAGTCCGACAAATCCGAAAAATCGTGCCAGATGGGCCGACTGGCGCGCACCACGTCGACTTCCAGATCCTCCCGCGGCCCCACCGTCACGGTGTTCGTCACGGGGGTGATCGACAGCACATAGCGCGGGCGGCCATCCGCGGCCGGCACCCGCAGGTCGAGACCCTTGCGCTGGCCGATCGTGTAGCCGTACGCCCCGTTGTGCGTCCCCAGCTTCTCCCCGGTCCGCCCGTCCACGATGTCACCGGGCGCCGAACCGAGCCGGCTCTCCAGGAAGCCCCGGGTGTCGCCGTCCGAGATGAAGCAGATGTCGTGCGAGTCCGGCTTGTCGGCGACGGCCAGCCCACGCGCGGCGGCCTCGGCCCGCACCTGCTCCTTGGTCGAGTCCCCGAGCGGGAAGATCGCCCGGTCGAGCTGCTCGCGGGTCAGGACGGCCAGCACGTACGACTGGTCCTTGGGCAGGTCGACGCTCCGCCGCAGCAGGCCGTCGGCGCCGAGACGCGCGTGGTGCCCGGTGACGACGGCGTCGAAGCCGAGCGCCACCGCCCGGTCCAGCACCGCCGCGAACTTGATCTTCTCGTTGCAGCGCAGGCACGGGTTGGGGGTGCGGCCCGCCGCATACTCACTCACGAAGTCGTCCACGACACTGTCGTGGAACTCCTCCGCCATGTCCCACACGTAGAACGGGATGCCGATCACATCGGCGGCCCGCCGGGCGTCCCGGGAGTCCTCCAGGGTGCAGCAGCCGCGCGCCCCGGTGCGGAAGGTCTGAGGGTTTCGGGCCAGCGCCAGGTGCACACCGGTGACATCGTGGCCGGCATCACGGGCGCGCGCGGCGGCGACCGCGGAATCGACACCGCCCGACATGGCCGCAAGAACACGCATGCACCCAGCCTAACGGGGCGTCTTCCACGCCCCCGCTCGGCGGGCCCGCTCGACCGCGCCCGGCAGCACCGCCAGCAGCGCGTCGACGTCGGCGGGCTCGCTGTCGTGCCCGAGACTGAAACGCAGCGACGACCGGGCCCGCGCATCGTCGGCACCCATCGCCAGCAGCACGTGACTGGGCTGGGCCACCCCCGCCGAGCAGGCCGAACCGGTCGAGCAGTAGACCCCCCGCGCGTCCAGGAGCAGCAGCAGCGCGTCGCCCTCGCAGCCGGGGAAGGAGAAGTGCGCGTTGCCGGGCAGCCGGTCCTCCGGGTCACCGTTGAGGATCGCCTCCGGAACCGCCGCCCGCACCCGCGCCACCAGGTCGTCCCGCAGCGCCGACACCCGGGCCGCGTTGTCCGCCCGGGACGCCACCGCGGCCTCCACGGCGGTCGCGAACGCCGCCACCCCGGGCGTGTCCAGTGTGCCGGAACGCACATCGCGCTCCTGGCCGCCACCGTGCAGCAGGGGCGTGCACGCGACGTCCCGGCCGAGCAGCAGCGCACCCACGCCGACCGGCCCGCCGACCTTGTGCCCGGTCAGGGTGAGCGCGGCGGCGCCGGAGGCGGCGAAGTCCACCGGCACCTGCCCGACCGCCTGCACCGCGTCGGTATGGAACGGGATGCCCGCGGCGGCCGCGATCGAGGCCAGCTCGGCGACCGGCTGCACCGTGCCGACCTCGTTGTTCGCCCACTGCACGCTGACCACCGCGATCTCGTCGCCGTGTGTGCGCACCAGCTCGGCGAACGCCTCCGGGTCGACCCGTCCGGCCTCGTCCACCGGCTGCAGTGTGACGTCCGCCGCTTCGTGCCGGCTGAGCCACTCCACGCCGTCCAGAACCGCGTGATGCTCCACCGCGGACGCGACCACCCGGCGCCGCCCACCGTCCCGGCGCGCCCAGAAGATCCCCTTGACCGCCAGGTTGTCCGCTTCGGTGCCACCGCCGGTGAACACCACCTCCGACGGTCTCGCCCCGAGCGCCGCGGCGATCCGCTCCCGCGACTCCTCCACCAGGCGCCGCGCCCCCCGGCCGGCCGCGTGCAGCGACGACGGGTTTCCAAGCTCACGCGCCGCCGCGACGTAGGCGTCCAGCGCGGCGGGCAGCATCGGCGTGGTCGCCGCATGATCGAGATAGGCCATCGCCCCCAGCTTAGGCCGTCCCTCCGCCGATCCCCGGCCGCGTCCTGCCCACAAAGATCAACCCCACACCCACACCGCGCCGGTACGCTCCACACCCCCACAACCGCACCACTGCGCCCCGCCTCGTCCCCGCGAGCCAGGCGCCCCACCGGACCGTCCGGCGCCCACCGGGCGATTCCGGTGGTCCCGCCAAACCTCCCGTGCCAACTTGCGGTGCGCCCCGCACCACACCGCACCACACAACCCGCCACCCCACCACACGTGCCAACTTGCGGTGCGCCCCGCACCACACCGCACCACACAACCCGCCAACCCAGCACGCGTGCCAACTTGCGGTCCGAAACGCACCACACCGCGCCACACAAACCGCCAACCCAGTTCGCGTGGCTACTTGCGGTCTGGAGCGCGCCGCACCGCGCCACACAACCCGCCAACCCAGTACGCGTGGCTACTTGCGGTCTGGGGCGCGCCGGAGGTCGGCACGCGAATTTTGGGGCCGCATTCGCCCGGCGGGCGCCGGGCGGTCCGGTGTGCCGCCTGGCTCGCGGGGACGAGGCGGGGCCCCGTGGTGCGGTTGTGGGGCTGTGGAACGTACCGGAAGACGGGGTTGATCGGGGGGTTCCGGATACGACGACGGCCCGGCGGAAGATCGCCGGGCCGTCACCTGATGCGGGGGTTACTTGCGCTTGCGGATCTCGTCCGCGGCCTGCGGGATCACCTTGAACAGGTCGCCGACGACGCCGAAGTCGGCAAGTTCGAAGATCGGGGCCTCGGCGTCCTTGTTGACGGCGACGATCGTCTTCGACGTCTGCATGCCGGCCCGGTGCTGGATCGCGCCGGAGATGCCGAGCGCCACGTAGAGCTGCGGCGACACCGTCTTGCCGGTCTGCCCGACCTGGAACTGGTGCGGGTAGTAGCCGCTGTCCACCGCCGCCCGGGAAGCGCCGACGGCACCGCCGAGCAGGTCGGCCAGCTCCTCGACCAGCTTGAAGTTGTCCGCGTTGCCGACGCCGCGACCGCCGGAGACGACCACGCCCGCCTCGGACAGCTCGGGACGCGAGCCCTTGGCCTCGGCGACCCGCTCGACGACCTTGGTCAGCTTGTCCTGGTCGGACACCGCGACGGTCAGCGCCTCGACCGCGGGGGTGGCGGCGGCCGGCTCGGGGGTGACCGAGTTGGGGCGGATGGTGACGATCGGCAGGCCCTTCGTCACCTTGGACTTGACGATCGTGGAGCCGGCGAAGACCACCTGAGTGGCGGTGCCGTCGGCGTCGACGCCGGACGCGTCGGTGAGCAGACCGTTGTCCAGCTTGATCGCCAGGCGGCCGGCGATCTCCTTGCCCTCCTGGGTGGAGGCGAGCAGGATCGCCGCCGGCTGCACCCGCTTGGCCAGCTCGGCGACCACGGTGGCCTTGGGGGCGACCAGGTAGCCCTCGACGTCCTCGCCGGACGCGGTGTAGATCTTCTCGGCGCCGAACTCGCCGAGCTTGGCGGTGTCCGCCTCACCGAACACCACAGCGGAGACCGACCCGAGTCCACGGGCGATCGTGAGCATCTCGAGGGTGACCTTCTTGACGCCGGCCTCGACGACGACCAGTACCTCAGCCATATCTACGTATCCCCTCGGGCTCAGACGAACTTCTCGGTGGCGAGGTACGCGACGAGCTGCTCGCCACCGTTGCCCTCGTCGACGACCTTGGCGCCGCCGGTACGGGCCGGGCGCTTGGTGAACTCGATCACCTGGCTGGTGGCGCCGGCGAACCCGACCTGGTCGTTGGCGACACCGAGCTCGCCGAGGCTCAGGCTCTGCACCGGCTTCTTCTTGGCGGCCATGATGCCCTTGAAGGACGGGTACCGCGGCTCGTTGATGGTGTCCCAGACACTGACGATCGCCGGCGTGGCGGCGGTGACCACCTCGTAGCCCTCGTCGGTCTGCCGCTCGACGGTCAGCTGCGAACCGTCCACGGTGAGCTTGCGGGCGCCGGTGAGGGCGGCCACGCCGAGCAGCTCGGCCAGCATGTGCGGGACGACCTGGACCCGGCCGTCGGTGGACTCGGCGCCGCTGAGGATCAGATCGGCGTTCAAGGTGCGCAGCGCGGCGGCCAGCACCTTGGAGGTGGCGACCGCGCAGGAGCCGTGCAGGGCGTCGTCCTGCACGTGGACGGCCTTGTCGGGACCCATCGACAGCGCCTTGCGGATCGAGTCGGTGGCGCCACCGGGACCGACGGTCAGGACGGTCACCTCGCCGCCGTGCGCCTCTTTGATCTTGAGGGCTTCCTCGATGGCGTACTCGTCCATCTCGTTGATGACGTTGCTCGCCGACGCGCGGTCGACCGAGTAGTCAGCGCTCAGGGTGCGCTCGGCACCGGAGTCGGGTACCTGCTTGACCAGTACGACGATATTCATCGCGCTACTACGACCCTCCTGTATTGAACGCACCGTTGCGGTCGACGGTGTCCTCGGCCGGAACGGTGCCGGTCGGCGAACATGTCAGCCAGGTTACCCGCCAGTAGCTTCACTGTTGCCGGCCACCCAGAGTGACACACCTCACCCGCATGACGATCTAGATCGCTACAGTGGGCAATGAGGAGGTGTCAGACATGTCCGGTCAGAACGTCTCACTCGTGGAGGGCGTACACCCATCCACGACCCATATTCCCTCACGTTCGGAACAGCCCGCCCCGCAGTCCCACGGTCGCGCAGGGCCCGACTCTCCCTGGTGCAAGTGTGGACGCCCGAGAGAGGCTTGTGTGAGTGATGAAGTACGCAGTCTCTGGCACCACCTTCTCGACCCGATAGGTCGATAATCGGCAGCGTGTCCGGTGACTTGAAGGAATGGTTCGACCCGTCGCGGGCCGGGACCACCCCGGACTACCGGTTCTCCCTGGCCAACGAGCGCACCTTCCTGGCCTGGATCCGCACCGGCCTGGCCCTGATCGCCGGAGGACTGGCCTGCGCCCAGTTCCTGCCGCCACTCCCGGTCGCCCACCTGCGCGAGATCATCGCGATCCTGCTGCTGGTGCTCGGCGCACTCGTCGCACTGCGCGCGGTCGACCACTGGGTGCGCACCGAACGGGCCATGCGCCTGGGCACCGACCTGCCACGCTCCCGGTTCCCGGCAGTCCTCGCCATCGCGGTGGCGGTCGGCGCGGTGGCGATCATCGTCGCGGTCCTGATCCAGATCTTCTGATGCCCGCTTCCCCGGAGCACACATCCGGCCGTCGCGATCCCGGTCACCCCGGTCCCGGCCGGCTCCACCCCGGCCGTCGCGATCCCGATCACCCCAATCCCGGCCAGCTCGACAACGGCCGGCGTGATCCCGGGTCGCACGACCCGCGTCGCGGCACTCCCGACTCCCATGATCAACGCCGCCGCGATCCTCATCCCTGCGATCAGCACCACCGGGATCCCGGGGCCTGTGCTCAGCTCGGCCGCGATCCCGGCGCCTCGCCGGAACGAACCCGGCTGGCCTGGCGCCGCACCGGCCTCTCCGCCGCCGCGGTGACACTGCTGATCGCCCGGCCGGCCTTCACGCCCGGTGCCGGCCCGGCGGAGTTCCTGGTGGCAGCCGCGGCGATGGTCGGCTGGGCCGGCATGGTGGGGCTCGCCTTCCACCGCGCCCGCGATCTCCGGTCCCGTTTTCCCGGGGCGTCCGCGCCGACGATCCGGGCCTACGCGCTCGCCCTCACGGCCCTCGCGTTCCTCGGTGGATGGGTTGTCATGCTCTGATCGTCGCCGTCTCCGCTCGAGGGAGGCATCATTGCGGCATGGTCCGGTTGTTCATCTTCTTGGCCGCGGTGGCCCTCGTGCTGCTGATCCTGGCCCTCATCAGCAGCCTCGCAGCCGAACGCGTGCGTAACATGCCCCGTTTCGCCTGGGTTCTGGTGATCCTGTTGATTCCGATCGCCGGCCCGATCGCCTGGTTCCTCTCGGGCCGGCCGGTCAGCCGCGCACACCGTCCGTCACGCCGCCCCGCGGCTCCCGACGACGATCCGGATTTCCTTCGTTCCATGGATTCCGAGCAGTCCCGCCGCGATCGGGAGTTGCTCAACCAGTGGGAGCGGGAGATGCGGCACTCCGAGGAGCCCGAACCCAGTCCGGAAACCCACGACGAACAACACGATCAGCAGGATCGCGATCGCCCCTAGATCCCGGTGACGAATCGGTCCGGCGAGGGATCGTTCCGGCAGCGGGTCACGCGGGCTGCGGTGCGGCCCAGGCGGCGTCTGAGGGCATCCGGGGAAAGGGCACCCACAACACCCCTTTCTCCGGCTGCCACCAGCCACCACCTGGACCTCGCCTCACTTCCACGCGACAGAACTCAGGCCCGCGCGGCGACCATCCAGCCCTCAGACGCGTCCCGGCCCGCGGCGCGTCCCAGCCTGAAACGCGTTCCGGCTTGAAACGCATCCCAGCTTGAAACGCGTTCCGGCGGAGGCGAGATCCGGCCTGAGACGCGATCCAGCCTGAGGCAGGCCCGCCCGGCACGCGCCAGCCGGGCTGATGGGTGGAGCCTGGACCAGAGCCGAGGCCGGTCAGCGCGGGCCGATCAGCTCAGGCCGGTCAGCGCGGGCCGATCAGCTCAGGCCGATCAGCTCCATGATGTCGCGGAAGACGTTTATCGCGTCCTGGTCGATGGGTTCGGCGTTGCCGTATCCGTAAGCCAGCACCAAGGCCACGATCGGCACGGTGATCATCACCACGATGCTCAGCATCACCTGGAAGGCCCGGCGCAGACGGCCTCGGCGGCGGGGGCGGCGGGTTCTGGCCTGGTCCGGGGCGGGCGGCGCCGACGGGACGACGACCGCGCGGGCCGCCGGTGAGACCGGGCGGGACGAGACCGGATGTGATGCGCCCTGACGAGACGCGGCCTGACGAGACGCGGCCTGACGAGACGCGGCCTGATGGGAGGCGGCCTGGCGGGGCCCGGCCGGGTGGGGTGCGGCCTGATGGGATGAGACCGGGTGGGACGCGGCCGGGCGGGACGCCATCGGACGGGCCGAACCCATCGCTGGTGAGACCGGGCGGGCGTGTGCGACCACCGGCTGTGTCGCCCGTTTCTGGTTGGGCGGTCGCGCCGGGCCTCGGGGGTCCGGCTCCGGCGGGCTGGTGGCGACGGTCGCCTCCGGGTCGGGACGCCAGTTGTCGACGGCGTCCGGCCAGGGGTCGACCGGCGGGCGCAGATGTGGCGGGGTGTCCGGGCCGGGCGGCTCCGGGTGGTCCATGACTCCCCGGGGCTGCCGTTGCGGTAGCGCGCCGCCGCCCATCTCGCCGGAGCCTGCCGCGGCACCGCCCTCACCGGAGCGAGCCTCAAGACGAGACCCGGACGAGCGGGCGTCGGCCGAGCGGGCTTCACGACGAGCCTCAGTCGAGCGGGCCTCAGGATGCGCCTCAGCCGAGCGGGCCATGCCACCAGAATCCGCGGAATGGGACATACCTCCCACTTCGGCCGAGCGGGGCACGCCGCCGGCCTCGGATGGAAGGACCGTTCCCCCGGCCTCAGGCGAGCGGGACATTCCACTGATCTCGGGCGAACGGACTGCCCCGCCGCCGTCCGCCGGACGCGTCATGTCGTCCGCCGCGTCCGAGTGGGGCATACCGCCGCCCTCAGCTGAGCGGGCCGCTGCGGAGCGGGCCACGGCCAGCACGTCGTCCGGCAGTTTCTCGGTGCCCACGTCGCCGTCCGGGTGACCGGACGCCGGGTCCTGCTCGGACGGGATCGCCGGGACCGGTGTGGTCACCGGACGGGCGGCGATCGCGGTGGGCCGGTCGTCGATCGGGCGCGGCACGATGACCGTCTGCCGGGACGCGACGGCGGTGGGCCGGTCGTCGGCGGGGCGCGCGACGCTGGTCGGCCGTTCCGCGGTGACAGCGGCCGAGACCGGCACCGTGCCAGGCTCGGGTTCGCCGTCGCGGACCGGAAGATGTTCGCCGTCGCGGACCGGAAGGTATTCGCCGTCGCGGACCGGAAGGTATTTGGACGGGAGCCGCAGTTCCTCGGTCGGCCCGGGGGCGGCCGGTTCGGTGGAGAGCAGGGCGGCGCCGGCCAGGATGCTGCCTTCGGCCACCACCAGTTCGGGTTGTTCGATGACGACGGGCGGGTCGCCGAGTGCCCGGTGCAGCAGGGTGGCCACCAGGGGGATCCGGCTGGCGCCGCCGACCAGGAAGACTCCGGCGAGCCGGCCGTCGGGCAGGTCGGCCCAGCGCAGGATGTTCCGGGTCACCTGGACGGTCTGTTCCAGCACCGGCCGGGCGACCGTCTCCAGCTCTTCCCGGGTGAGGTGTGCCTCGACGTCGAGCAGGGGGACCACGAAGTCCGCCGACTGGGCCCGGGAGAGGCGTTCCTTGGCGATCCGCACGTCGTCCCAGAGCTGGCGGCGGGCCCGGCGTTCCTCGACGGTGGCCGGTGCCATCAGGCGGGCCCAGTCGTCGGTGCGCAGGTGCTCGACGATGGCCGCGTCCACGTCGAGGCCGCCCAGGTCGTCGCGGCCGTCGACGGCGAGGACCTCGAAGCCGGTGGAGGTGCGGGCGACGACGCTGGTGTCGAAGGTGCCGGCGCCGAAGTCGTGCACCACGACGACCGAGCCGATCGGCACGTCCCGGCCGAGCACCTCGGCGAAGTAGGTGGCGGCCGCGACCGGCTCGGCGACCAGCCGGGCGCCTTCCAGTCCGGCGCGTGCGGCGGCTTCGGCGAGCAGGGTGCGCCGGGTGGCGCCCCAGGCGGCCGGGCAGGTGAGGGTGACTTCGGGACGGTACGGCCCGACGGCACGGTGCCACTCCTCGGCGACCCGGGCGAGCACCGCGGAGATCAGCTCGACGACCTCGAACTCGCGTTCACCGAGGAGCACCAGGCCGTCGTCGACGCGGCGTTTCGGGTTGGGTTCGAACCGGGCCGGTTCGAGGCGGGCGCTGTGCACCGCGTCCCGGCCGACGAGCAGGTTGCCCTCGGCGTCGGCGTAGACGGCGGACGGCAGCAGCGGGGAACCGTCGACCAGGATCGGCCGGGCGCGACCGTCCGGCCATCGCGCCACGGCGACGGTGTTGGAGGTGCCGAAGTCGACGCCTAGGGCGTATCGCTTCGGACCACCCTGGTCGATGGACATGACCGCAGTCTAGGCAATGACCGCCCGCAACCGGTCCATCCCGTCAGGCATATTCGCGACGATGATGATCACCCGCCGGTGAACTCGGGCTTCCTCTTCTCGACGAAGGCGGTGGTGCCCTCGATCCGGTCGGTGGTGGCGAACAGACCGGCGAACAGGTGTGATTCCAGGGCCAGACCGGCTGCCAGGTCGGCACTCAGGCCGCCGTCGATCGCCTGTTTCGCGGCCCGCAGCGCCAGGGCGGGGCCGGTGGTGAACTGGCGGACCAGCTCGACGGCCGTGTCGTACACCTCATCGGCCGGGACCACCCGGTCGGCCAGGCCGATCCGCAAGGCCTCGGCACTGTCGATCATCCGACCCGTGAAGATCAGATCCTTGGCCTTGGCCGGGCCGATCAGCCGGGCCAGTCGCTGGGTGCCGCCGGCGCCGGGGATGATGCCGAGCTTGATCTCCGGCTGGCCGAGCCGGGAGTCGTCGGCGACGACCCGCCAGTCGCAGGCGAGGGCGAGTTCGCAGCCGCCGCCCAGGGCGTACCCGGTGATCGCGGCGACCACCGGTTTGGGGATCCGGGCGACCGCGTCGAAGGCGCTGGAGAGGGCCCCGGCCCGGGCCACCATCTCCTGGTACGTCACACCGGTGAATTCGGTGATGTCGGCGCCCGCGGCGAAGTGCTTGCCAACTCCGTGCACGACCACCGCGCGGACCGTGGCGTCGTCGGCGGCGGCGTGCGCGGCGGTGCGCAGTTCTTCCTGAACCTGGGTATTGAGAGCGTTGACCGGCGGTCGCTCCAGCCGGATGGTACCGATACCGTCGGTGATCTCCAGCCGAACGAACTCGCCCACCGGTGCCTCCTCGCACTCCGCCGTTTGGCCGTCAGCGTACGACGACCGCGGGTTACATTTGAGGCTTGTTCGCGACCTGCCTCGCGTTGAACTCTCCGTGAGCCTTCGGAAATCCGCCACCACCGTCGCGGACAAGCCTCATCCTGGTCGCCTGGGGAGGAAGAAATGACCATGTACTACCGAGATCCGGAAGTGCTGATCACATCGTCCGGGGTCTGGATGAACGGCCGGGAGTTCCGGCTGCCCGAATTGATCCAGGTCTGGCACACGAAGGGCCACCGTTCCTGGGGAGTCATCGCCTGGCGGGGCGCTCTCGGCCTGACCATCCTGCTACCACTGCTCGTCGGCGCGCTGGCCGTGCTGCTGGCGGTGCTGCTCGACCTCTCGTTCGGCACCACGGCGGCCATGGTGGTCGGCGGCATCCTGATCGGGATCGCCGTCGTTCCGGTGGCCGACCTGCTGCTGGAGCGGATGGATCTGTCCTATGACCACGGCAGCCGCACCCTGGAGATCTGGGGGCGGGTCCGCGACGGCGACGTGCTGTTGATGCGGACGAACAACGCGCAGAAGTTCGGTCGGGTGTACCGCGCCCTGGAACGGGCACTGGAACCGGCGATCCACTGACCGGGGCGACCGCGGCGGCGTGTGCCGGCGCGGTCGCCTTCGCCAAAACTCCCCCCGGGAGCTGCGCAAACCCCCAAAATCAACATCACCATGAAGATCACTCAGGTACGCCCGACAGGTCAGGAACGCAAGTTCAGTGACGGCGAACTGATCGTCACGAAGACCGATCCGCGCGGCATCATCACCTACGCCAATGACGTCTTCCTGCGGATCTCCGCACTGGACGAGGACGACGCGATCGGGCGGCCGCACAATCTGATCCGGCACCCGGACATGCCTCGGGCCGTCTTCAAGCTGCTCTGGGACACCCTCAAGGAGAAACGCGAGATCTTCGCGTACGTGGTCAACCTGGCCGCCGACGGGGCGCACTACTGGGTCTTCGCCCATGTCACGCCGTCCTTCGACGACAGCGGCCGGGTGGTCGGCTACCACTCCAACCGCCGGGTGCCGTCCCGGTCGGCGATCGCCGCGGCCGAGGAGCTGTACGGGGTGCTGCGGTCCGCGGAGCGCCGCCACGACAGCGCCCAGGACGCCGTCGCCGCCGGGTACGCCGCGCTGCAGCGGGTGCTGTCCGAGCGCGGGCGCAGCTACGACGAGCTGGTCTGGGATCTGTCCACCAGCGCGCGGGCCGGGGGCCGTCGATGAGTCACGAGGACGACGCGCTCTACGCGATCGCGGACGTGTGCCGGCAGGCCGCCGCGGGTGACCTGGAGGCGCGGGTGCCGGTGCTCGGCGGGTCGGAGGCCGAGCAGGAGGCCCGGTCGGCGATCAACGAGCTGCTGGACCGTACCGACGCGTTCGTCCGGGAGGCCGGCGCGGCCTCGGCGGCCGGTGCGGCCGGGCATTTCTACCGGCGGTTCCTGGTCGGGGGCATGGGCGGCGCGTATCGGCGGGCGGCCGAGGAGATCAGCCGCTCCGGTGACGCGATGAGCAGCAACGCCGATCAGATCGCCACCGCCGCGCAGTCCCGGATCGCCTTCGCCGACCAGTTGGAGACCGCGGTGCTGGCCCTGTCCGAGCGGATCGCGGCGGCGGCCGGTGAGATGGGACGGTCGGCCAACGGCCTGGCCGGGTTCGCCCGGTCCGCGGTCGGGGACGCCGAACGGGGCCTGGACACCGTCACCGAGCTGCGCCGGTCGTCCGGCCAGATCCGGCACGCCGTCGACCTGATCAACCGGGTGGCGATGCAGACCCAGCTGCTCTCCCTGAACGCCTCCATCGAGGCGGCCCGGGCCGGGGCCGCCGGCCGTGGGTTCAGTGTGGTCGCCAACGAGGTGAAGACCCTGGCCAACGAGACCGGGGAGTCCAGCGGCGAGATCATCGACCAGGTGGACGCGGTGCAGCTGGCCTCCGAGGACGCGGTCCGGGTGCTGCGCGCGGTCACCGACCGGATCCGGGAGATGAGCAGCCTGATCGATGGCATCGCGGTCGCCGTCGACGGTGACGCCGAACACGAGACGACCGGCCTCTCCGAACTGGCCGAGGTGCTGCGTGTGGAGGTCCAGCGGTTCCTGGTGGCGGCCCGTTCCTGACCGGCCGCGGGCGGCCGGTCAGTGGGCGTACAGCGCCTCGATGTCGTTGCGTTCGGGCAGCGCGCTGCTGGCGCCGACCCGGCGCACACAGGCGGCTCCGGCGGCGTTCGCCCAGCGCACGGCGTCGACCAGGTCCCGGCCCTCGCCCCAGGCCACGGCCAGCGCGCCGGTGAAGGCGTCGCCGGCGGCCGTGGTGTCCGCGACGTCCACCGTGAACGCCGGCACGTGCACGTCCCGGCCGTCCCGCTCGGCGAACCGGGACCCGCCGCCACCGAGGGTGAGCACCACCCGGGACACCAGGGCCAGCAGCGACGCCATGTCCGGTTCGGATCTGCCGGTGATGCCGCGGGCCTCGGTCTCGTTCACCACCAGCAGATCCACCTCGCCGAGCAGCTCCGGCGGCAGCTCGCGGACCGGCGCCGCGTTCAGGATGGTCCGGGTCCCGCCGGCCCGGCCGGCCCGCAGCGCGGCCAGCACCGTCGACATCGGGATCTCCTGCTGGCAGAGCAGCACGTCGGCGGCGGCGATCGCGGCGGTCTCCGCCGCGGTCAGGTCGGTGAACGAGCGGTTCGCCCCCGGACTGACCAGGATCGAGTTCTCCCCGGCGCGATCCACCATGATCACGGCCACCCCGGAGGAGCCGTAGCTGGTGCGTACCAGATCGACGGAGACGCCCGAGGCCGCCAACCGCGCGTTGAGGGTCACCCCGAAGGAATCCGACCCGATGGCGCCGAGGAACGTCGTCTCGGCGCCCGCCAGGGCGGCGGCGATGGCCTGGTTGGAGCCCTTGCCGCCGGGCATCATCACGAAGTCGTCGCCGAGCACCGTCTCGCCCGGCCGGGGCAGGCTCGGCGCCAGCCCGACCAGGTCCATGTTGGCGCTCCCGGCGACGACGACCCGGGTCATCAGCCGGCCCGTGCGGTGTACCGGTCGCCGAACCGGTCGACGATCAGCGGCAGGCCGAAGGTCTTCGTCAGGTTCTCCGCGGTCAGCACCTCACCGAGCACACCGGACGCGACCACGTTGCCCTCGCGCAGCAGCAGCGCGTGGGTGAAGCCCGGCGGGATCTCCTCGACGTGGTGGGTGACCAGCACCATCGCCGGGGCGTCCGGGTCCAGTGCCAGCTCGGTCAGGTGCCCGATCAGGGTCTCCCGGCCGCCCAGGTCGAGACCGGCGGTGGGCTCGTCGAGCAGCATCAGCTCGGGGTCGGTCATCAGCGCGCGGGCGATCTGGGTGCGCTTGCGCTCGCCCTCGGACAGGGTGCCGAACTCGCGGTCCGCGAACCCGGCGATGCCCAACTGCTCCAGCAGCTCACGGGCCCGGGCCTCGTCCTGCGGGTCGTACGACTCACGCCACCGGCCGACCACCGACCACGCGGCGGTGACGACCACGTCGAGCACCCGCTCGGACGGTGGCACCTGGTCGGCGAACCGGCCGGTGGTGATGCCCACCCGGGTCCGCAGCTCGGTGACGTCGGTCCGGCCCAGTTTCTCCCCCAGCACCCAGGCGGTGCCCCGGGTCGGGTGCAGGCGCGCGGACGCCAGGTTGAGCAGGGTGGTCTTGCCGGCGCCGTTGGGGCCCAGCACCACCCACCGCTCGTCCAGCTCGACCTGCCAGGTCAGGTCACGGATCAGGAAGTTCCCGCCGCGCACCACGTTCACGCGGTCGAAGGCGATCACGGTGTCGTCGTCGGGCGGATTGGATACGGCAGCCTCCAGCACCCGTCCATCCAATCATGTCCGCGTACGCCGATCGGACGGCGTGCCGGTGCCCCGCTCCCCCGAGGGACAGACGGCCCCCGGACGGCCCCGGTCAGTCCGTCGTCGAGCCGAAGACCTCGTCACGCACCGCGTCCAGCGCGCTGCGCAGCGCGCCGTGCAGCACCGGCTCGGCCGGCACCTCGGTGACCACCACCTTGGGCGATCCCAGGGTGATCGCGGCCACCTCGCGTTCCACCCGGTCGGCGAGCGCGGCGCCACCGGCCCGGCTCACCTCGCCGGCCAGCACCACCAGCGGCGGGTCCAGCACCGCGCAGGTCGCCGCGACACCGAGGGCGAGCCGGCGGGCCAGCTCGTCCAGGACCGGCTCACCGGCGGGACCGGCGGCCACCGCGGCCCGGACCACGTCGGCCGCCTCGGCGCCGCGGAATCCGAACTGCTTGCCGATCGCCTTCACCGCGTCGGCGCCGGCGATGGCCTGGAACGCGCCCTTCACCCCGCGCCGGGAGGCGTTGTGCGGCACCTCGGCGCCGGCCACCGGCAGGTAGCCGATCTCACCGGCGGCGCCGGTGGCGCCCTGGTGCAGCCGGCCGGCGATCACTGTGGCCAGACCGACACCACGGCCGATCCAGACCAGCGCGAAGTCGGTGACCCCGGTGGCCGCGCCGCTGCTCGACTCGGCGACCGCCGCCATGTTCACGTCGTTGCCGAAGAAGACCGGGATGTTCAGGTCACGGCGCAGATCGGCGAGCAGGCCGCGGTGCCAGCGCGGCAGGTCGTGGGCGAAGGAGATCTCGCCGGACTGCGGGTCCACCAGGCCCGGGGTGCCGAGGACCACCCGGCGGACCGAGGACATGTCGGCGCCGGCCTCACCGGCGGCCTGGATCACCGCGTTGTGCACCACGCCGACCGGGTCGTCGGTGTCCTTGGTGCTCTGCTCGACCCGGCTGATCAGGGTGCCGGTGATGTCGGCGCACGCGGCGACCACACCCTCCGGGCCGACCTCGACGCCGATCACGTGGGCGCTGCCGGGGGTGACCGCGTACAGCTGGGCGTTCGGCCCCCGGCCGCCGGCCTGCTCGCCGACCCGGCGGACCAGGCCACGCTCCTCCAGCCGCTCCACCAGCTGGGACGCGGTGACCTTGCTCAGGCCGGTCATCTCGCCGAGTTGAGCCCGGGTCAGCGGGCCCCGGGTGAGCAGCAGGTCCAGCGCCGCGCGGTCGTTGAGAGCGCGCAGCAACCGGGGCGTGCCCGGGAGGCGGGTGGCGGCCATAGCGTAGTCCCCTAATATTAAAGGTTCTTTCCTGTTACTGTGTCGACGCACGACACGCAGCCGCAGCGTAACGGTAGGCAATGATGCCGGACCGGAAGGTGGCTATCGACTCCGAGCGATCATGGCAGCTCCCGGCCGTCATCGGCCATAGTTGCGCCATCGGAAGGAAACCATGTCGATCGACCCCGGGCTCCGGAGACTCGCTCTGCGCACCCTGCTGGCCGCGTTCCCCGGCACCACCGCGCCCGGCTGGGCCGGCGACCTGCTCGCCGACGGACTGGCCGGGCACACCCTCTTCGGTGGCAACGTCGCCGACGCCGCACAGGTCGCCGCGCTGACCGCCGGCCTGCGCGCGATCCGGCCCGACACGCTGATCGCGATCGACGAGGAGGGCGGGGACGTGACCCGGCTCGGGCACCGGACCGGTAGCCCGTACCCCGGAAACGCCGCCCTCGGCGCCGCCGGCGACCCGGATCTCACCCGCCGGGTGTACGCCGCGATCGGCGCCGACCTGGCCGCCACCGGTATCAATCTGGACCTCGCCCCGACCGTCGACGTGAACACCGCGGACGACAACCCGATCATCGGCACCCGGTCGTTCGGCGCCGACCCCGGCCCGGTGGCCCGGCACACCGCGGCGGCCGTTCAGGGCCTCCAGTCCAGCGGGGTGGCGGCCTGCGCCAAACACTTCCCCGGGCACGGCGCGACGGTCACCGACTCGCACCTGGAACTACCCACCGTCGACGTCCCGCTGGACCTGCTGCGCTCCCGCGACCTGCCACCGTTCGCCGCCGCCGTCGACGCCGGGGTCCGCGCGGTGATGAGCGCGCACATCCGCGTCCCGGCCCTGACCGGCGACGGGCCGGCCACCTTCAGCCGGGCCGCGCTGACCGATCTGCTCCGCACCGAGCTGGGCTTCCAGGGCGCGATCATCACCGACGCCCTGGAGATGCGCGGCGCGGCCGCCTCGGCCGGCGGCATCCCCCGGGCCGCGGTCGCCGCCCTGGCCGCCGGCGCCGACCTGCTCTGTATCGGCGCCGTGGTGGACCTCACCCTGGTCGAGTCGATCGCCGCCGAGATCGCCACCGCCACCGCCGACGGCCGCCTGGACCGGCACCGCCTGGAGGAGGCCGCCACCCGCACCGCGGACCTCGCCGCCTGGGCCACCCCGCCCACCGCCGCGACCGCCACTCACCGGTCCGGCCTGGCCGGCAGGCCCGGCCCCGCACCTCACCGGCCCGACCTCGCTCTCGGCGTGGCGGCCGCCCATCAGGGCATGACCGTCGAAGGGTCGGTGGAGAGGTTGCGGTCGCCGCTGGTGGTGCGGTTCGTGGCCGGCTGGTCGATCGCCGAGGGCAGGGTGCCGTGGGGGCTGAGACCGCACCTGGCCACGGCCGAGGAGATCGAGGTGGTGGCCGCCGAGGTCAGTGCCGAATCGCTCACCCGGCAGGCCGGTGAGCGGCCGATCGTGCTGACCGGGCGGCGGATCCACAACTCGGCGCCGGCCCGGGAGCTGATCGAGAAGCTGGCCGCGGACCGCCCGGTCGGTGTGGTCGAGATGGGCTGGCCGTCGGCGTGGCGGCCGGCCGGAGTCGAGGCCTTCGTGGTCACCCACGGCGCCAGCCTGGCGAACGGCCGCGCCGCCGCCGAGGCCCTGAACCTCACCTGACCGCTCCAAGCCCGTGTGGTGGCGT
>NZ_JBNZCE010000051.1:82928-114480 GCF_050589265.1 Actinoplanes sp. G11-F43 | reverse complement strand
AGGCTGAGACGTGATGCCGAGCCGTTCTGGTGAAGTCATTGATCCTATGCTGCCGAGAAAAGCCTCTAGCGAGCTTTGAGCGGCCCGTACCCTAAACCGACACAGGTGGTCAGGTAGAGAATACCGAGGCGACGGGTGAACTGTGGTTAAGGAACTCGGCAAATTGCCCCCGTAACTTAGGGAGAAGGGGGGCCGGACGCGTGAAGCCACTTGCTGGTGGAGCGTGGTATGGCCGCAGAGAGCAGGGGGAAGCGACTGTTTACTAAAAACACAGGTCCATGCCAAGTCGTAAGACGATGTATATGGACTGACGCCTGCCCGGTGCTGGAACGTTAAGGGGACCTGTTAGCCAGCAATGGCGAAGCGGAGAACTTAAGCGCCAGTAAACGGCGGTGGTAACTATAACCATCCTAAGGTAGCGAAATTCCTTGTCGGGTAAGTTCCGACCTGCACGAATGGCGTAACGACTTCCCCACTGTCTCAACCACAGGCCCGGCGAAATTGCAGTACGAGTAAAGATGCTCGTTACGCGCGGCAGGACGGAAAGACCCCGGGACCTTTACTATAGCTTGACATTGGTATCTGAATTTAATTGTGTAGGATAGGTGGGAGCCGGTGAAGCTCGGACGCCAGTTCGGGTGGAGGCGCTGTTGAAATACCACTCTGTTGGGTTTGGGTATCTAACTTGCGGCCCTGATCGGGTCGAGGGACAGTGTCTGGTGGGTAGTTTAACTGGGGCGGTTGCCTCCTAAAGGGTAACGGAGGCGCCCAAAGGTTCCCTCAGCCTGGTTGGCAATCAGGTGTTGAGTGTAAGTGCACAAGGGAGCTTGACTGTGAGACTGACGGGTCGAGCAGGGACGAAAGTCGGGACTAGTGATCCGGCACTTGCGTGTGGAAGCGGTGTCGCTCAACGGATAAAAGGTACCCCGGGGATAACAGGCTGATCTTCCCCAAGAGTCCATATCGACGGGATGGTTTGGCACCTCGATGTCGGCTCGTCGCATCCTGGGGCTGTAGCAGGTCCCAAGGGTTGGGCTGTTCGCCCATTAAAGCGGTACGCGAGCTGGGTTTAGAACGTCGTGAGACAGTTCGGTCCCTATCCGCCGTGCGCGTTGGATACTTGAGAAGGGCTGTCCCTAGTACGAGAGGACCGGGACGGACGAACCTCTGGTGTGCCAGTTGTTCCGCCAGGAGCATGGCTGGTTGGCTACGTTCGGAAGGGATAACCGCTGAAAGCATCTAAGCGGGAAGCTCGCTTCGAGATGAGGTATCCCACCACCTTTGAGTGGGTAAGGCTCCCAGCTAGACTACTGGGTTGATAGGCCGGAGATGTAAGCACGGTAACGTGTTGAGTTGACCGGTACTAATAGGCCGAGAGCTTAACCACTTTAAACTTTTTACTTGCGTCCACTGTGTGATTCACAGCAAACGAACGACCACCCCCGAGAGATTGGGGTTGCTGGTTTTTTCTGCTGATGGCTGTTTCGGTGGTCATAGCGGAGGGGAAACGCCCGGTTACATTCCGAACCCGGTAGCTAAGCCCTCCAGCGCCGATGGTACTGCACTCGGGAGGGTGTGGGAGAGTAGGNCTTCGAGATGAGGTATCCCACCACCTTTGAGTGGGTAAGGCTCCCAGCTAGACTACTGGGTTGATAGGCCGGAGATGTAAGCACGGTAACGTGTTGAGTTGACCGGTACTAATAGGCCGAGGGCTTAACCACTTTAAACTTTTTACTTGCGTCCACTGTGTGATTCACAGCAAACGAACAACCACCCTTTGTGGGCCGGTGACGGTCTGAGAGGTTGCTGGTTTGTTCTGCTGATGGCTGTTTCGGTGGTCATAGCGGAGGGGAAACGCCCGGTTNGCTAAGCCCTCCAGCGCCGATGGTACTGCACTCGGGAGGGTGTGGGAGAGTAGGACGCCGCCGGACTCAACTTGTGGAAAGGCCCACCCGGGTTATCGGGTGGGCCTTTCTGCATTTCCGGGTTTGCTGCATTTCCGGAATGCGCGACCACCGGGCCGGGCGCGACGCGGTTGTGGTGGCGCGGGGATGCGTTTGGCTACCATGCCGGGATGCTGGTGTACCGGTCGATACCCAGGACGCTGGGGCTGTTCGTGGGGGCCTTGGTGCTCACCGGGCTCAGCCTGGCGATGGTTGCGGCCAGCTGGGGGAACTGGGCGCGGATCCTCATCCTCCTGATCAGCCTGGTCGGCGTGCTGCTGTTCGGGCTCGGGATCGTCAAGATCGGGCGGCAGCTGTTCCGGCGGGGGCCGGTGATCGAGGTGGGGCCGGCCGGTGTGCGGGACGTTCGGCTGTCGGAGCAGGTCATTCCGTGGACCGTGGTGCGGAACATCCGCCAGGTCGCCGTGCAGCGGCAGGTGTTCGTCACGCTGGACCTGGACCCGGCGTTCGAGCGGGAGTTCCTGAGCGGCGGTGCCGGGCTGATGCAGCGGCTCAACAACGTGAGCGGATTTCCCGGCGTGCACATCAGCCGCAATGGTCTGGCCGTGTCGGCCGAGCTGCACTACCAGACGATCGAGCGGGAATGGCGGTCCTTTCTGGAGTCCCGCTGATATCCGGTCGGCTTTACGGGATGCCGGCAGCGGCGAAGCCGAGAGGCCGCCGGTGCGCCTGTGGAAGGTGTAGGCGTACCGGCGGAATGGGGTTTTCTCTCAGGAACTCAGATTCAGCGAACGCCAGTCGACGAACTTGAAGTTGGTGCTGGTCCGGCCGCCGTCGGGGGTGTTCTCGCCGTCGTGGAGGACCAGGAGGCCCTTCGGGTAGCCGGGGAGTGCCACCGAGGTCACCGCGGCGCCGTCGGAGTGCTGGACGCCGTCGGTCCGCTTGCCGTCCACCACCGAGAAGATGGTGACCGGTTTGTTGGTGCGCCGGTCATAGACGAAGAATCGGCTGTCGCCCTGGCTGGAGACGATCAGATAGCCGTCGCGTTTTCCGGTCGGATAGATGGTCGCGCCCTCGACGTCGGCGCTGATCCGGCCGCCGGTGCCGTTCGTGTATTCGACGGTGCACTCCTCCGACTCGGGGTCGTAGGAAGCCGGCTCGCCGAATTCGCGGACCCGTTCGACGATGCGCGGAATGCTGCTGAACGTGCCGCCGGCCAGATTGATCCGCCAGAGGGCGACATCCTCCTGCGCGACGTAGAGGACACCCGCGTCGGTGTCCACCACCATGCCCTCCACCTGTGGATCCTCGCCCGGCTCGGCACACGGCGACCAGGTGCTACCGTCCGGGAGGCGGAACTCGCGGGGCAGGTCGAGGGTGTCGGTGGTGCGGTAGGTGACCTTGCCGTTCCGCTCCTCCAGCCGGAAGATGCCCAGCCGGGTGCTGTGCCGGCGGCTGACGACGGCGTAGCGGCCGTAGACGGCGACACCGTAGCCGGTGGCCTGCTCCTCGACCTCCGCCTGGCTCTTCGAGAACAGCAGCGGCGCGTCGGCCGAGGTGATGTCGGTGAGCCCGGACGCCTCGATCCGGTAGATGCGCAGCTTGTCCAAGCCGCGGTCGGTGACCACGGCCACGTCGACCTTGCGCTGGCCGAAGGTGAAGCCGGTCAGGATGTCCACGTTGTTGAACCGGCCGCCGTCGGGAGTGGCGATCGACTGGACCTCACGGCCCTTCAGGTCGTAGACGCGCAAGCCGCCGTTCTTGGCGGTGCCGATGACCAGGCTGCGGGACTTGTCGGAGGGGTTGACCCAGATCGCCGGATCGTCGGCGTCCGCGTCACCGCCGGCCTCGTCGTCGAAGAGGGCCGGAGTCTCCACGGCCGCGGTTATCTCGCGGGACGGTCGCTGGGCGGCGAACGCCGGACCGCCGGCGGCAAGGGTCGTGAGGGCGACGAGCGCGGCGATTCCGGTAGTGCGTTGCATAGGAGACGACGATCCAGGATCGACCTGGACTATGGGTGGATAGATGCTGAACACCGGCGATGACGTTATTGATCCGTAACACTGGCTAGGCGGTACGGCGGACCGCGACGACGGCGATGTCGTCGGCCTGGTCGCCGGGGCCGCTCAGCTGGGTGTGCAGACGGCGGCAGAACGCGTCCAGATCCGGCTCCACCTCGGCGGCACAGGCGGCCAGCGCGTTCAGGCCCTCGTCGATGTCGGTGTCGCGGCGTTCGATCAGGCCGTCGGTGTAGAGGACCAGGGTCCCGCCCGGAGGCAGGTCGAACTCCAGCTCGGCCCGGCGGGGCGCGGCGATACCGAGCAGGGCGCCGCGCGGCTCCAGGAACCGCACCTCGCCGTCGACGTGCACGAGCGGCGGCAGATGGCCGGCGGTGGCCATCCGGATGTGGCCGGTCGACGGTTCCAGGGTGAGCAGGCACAGGGTGGCCGAGTCGGTCGGCAGGACCGCCCGCATGAAACGGTTGACCAGCTCCAGGACCTCGCCGGGCGAGTGGCCCTCGATGGCGTACGCCCTGACCGCGTGCCGGATCTCGGCCATCACCGTGGCCGCGTGCAGGGAGTGGCCGGCCACGTCCCCGATCGCCACCAGCAGATGGTCGCCGACCACGGTCAGTTCGTAGAAGTCGCCGCCCACCTCGGTCTGCGCGCCGGCCGGCTCGTAGAGGACACCGACCTGCAGGCCCGGTACGTCCGGCAGCCGGGACTGCAGCAGGCTGCGCTGCAGGGTGACCGCGATCCGGTGCTCCTCGTCGTAGGAGCGTTGCGCCTCCACCGCGGCCGCGACCGCCTGGGAGAGCTGCCGCAACACCGGGAAACCGGGGGTCTGCGACCGGCCGGGCACCGCCACGTAGACCGGCGGCCGGTCGACACGCAGCCGGGCCGCCGCGACCGCGACGACCGTCTCGTCCTCCGGCCACTCGGTGACGTCCCAGTCGGCCGGCTCGTCGCTGCGGACCAGGGAGCCGACGGTCACCGGCTGACCGGGGACCGGCCAGCGGCGGATGGTCGCCGGGCGGCCCACCGCGGCCAGGCTCTCGCCCTCCGAGGTCTCCGCGGCCACCACCACCGGGCTGCCGAAGATCTCCTGGGCGCCCTCGGCGGCGGCCGCCAGCAGAGCCGGCAGGGTGGGCGCCGAGTTGATCGCCAGGGTGGCCTCGGCCAGCTTGACCATCCGTTCGGCGAGGAGTTCGGCGCGCTTCCGGGCCCGGTAGTAGCGGAGCACGGCCTGAACGGTGGCGATCAGCTCGTCCGGCTCGATCGGTTCGACCAGGTAGGCGTCGGCGCCCCGGTTGAGTCCCTGCGCGCGATCGACGACGTCGACGGCGTGGGCGGACACGTGGATCACCGGGAGTACGCCGTACCGGGAATCGGTCTTGATCTGCTCGCAGACCTCGAACCCGTTCATGTCGGGCAGCTTGACGTCCAGGACGACCAGGTCGACGGGGAGTTCGAGGAGGCGGGTCAAAGCCTCGCCGCCGGTCTCCGCCTCGTGCACCGTGAACCCGGCCCGGCTGAGCCAGCTGACCAGCAGGTACCGCTTGGTGGCGCTGTCGTCGACGACGAGCAGGGTGGCGGGACTGCGCGGGTCGGTCATGACGTGATCGGCAGACACAGGGTGAAAGTGCTGCCCGCGCCGGGTGCCGAGTCGACTCGCAGGGCGCCGCCGAGGATGCCGGCCAGCCGCCGGGCGTAGGGCAGGCCCAGGCCGGTGCCCTTGCCGCTCACCGGTTTGCTGCCGGGCACCTGGTAGAACTCCTCGAAGACACGCTCCTGCAGCTCGGGCGGGATGCCGATGCCGGTGTCCGCGACCACGAACTCGGCGTCACCGCCGACCGTGCGCACACTGAGCCGGACCGAGCCGGACTCGGTGAACTTGATCGCGTTGGTGAGCAGGTTGCGCAGGATCTGGGCGAGCAGCACCTCGTCGGAGCGGAATGTGGGCAGGCCTGGCTCCTCGACCGCGAACTCCACCTCGGGACGGGTGGCCAGCGGCCGCAGGGTGCCGCGCAGCTGGCCGAACATCGCCTTGAGGTCGACCTCGGTCCAGTTCGGCTCGATCCGCCCGGCTTCCGCCTTGGCCAGGTCGAGCAGGTCGTTGACCAGGGTCAGAAGATCACTGGCGGAGGTGCGGATCAGGCCCACCTGCCGGTCCTGCTCGCTGGTCAGCTCGTCGGAGCCGGAGTCGGTGAGCAGCCGGCCGAGCCCGATGATCGCGGTGACCGGGGCCCGCAGCTCGTGGCTGACGTTGGCCAGGAAGCGGCTCTTCGCCTCACTCGCGGCGCGCAGCTGGGCCGACTTCTCGTCGAGCTCGGCGTAGAGGGCGACCACACCCCGGTTGGTCTCCTCCAGCTCCTCGGAGAGCTGGTTGTAGAGGGCCATCACACCGCGGTTGGTCTCCTCCAGCTCGGCGTTCAGCCGGGCCAGGTCGTCGCGCTGCGCCCGGACCTCGTCGAGGGCGGCGATCAGCTGCTGGTTCTGCACGGCCAGCTCGTCCAGGGGAGTCCCCGGCACGTGCTGGGCCAGCTCGGCTCGGATCTCGTCCATACGATCCGGGGTCAGCCGCGGCGCGCCGAACGGCAGACGCCGCGACATCCGGACGATCGTGCCGGTCCCGTCATCGTCGACCTCCATCGTGTCGACCAGGCGGCCGACATGCTGCACCTGCTGACCGAGCCGGCCCGCCCGGCCGGGCTCCGGGTATCCCATCGACACCCGCAGCGAAGTTACCCCGTTCTCCTCTATCGCGAACGTGACGTCGGTATCCCGCCCACCCGCGACCATGACCCGGGCCACCTCGCTGAGCGCGGTCGCCATCCGGGTCTGATCCTGCGACTCCAGGCCGACCGCGCGGGCCACCTCGCGGCCCAGTTGACGCACCACGAAGATGTCCTGCTCGACCCGCAGGCGCATGCGCAGCAGCGGTTCGGCGGTCATGAGAACCGGGCCACCAGCACACCGGCGTCGTCACGGCGGATGCCGGCGTCGCGCAGCACGGTCGCCGCGATCACCTCGGCGTGGTGGCTGAGCAGGCCGGGGTAGTCGGCCGCGGTCCACCTGTCGACCACACCGTCGGTGTGCATCAGCACTGTCGCGCCGGGAAGCAGGGGGTAGTCGTACTCCCGGACCTGGCGTCGCTGGTGGCCGGCGATGCCGGGCATCGACACCATGCCACGGCGGGTGCCGTCCGGGCCGAGCACGGTGCCGGAGATGTTGCCCAGCCCGGCGTAGCGGATCACCCCGGCCGTCAGGTCCGGTTCGGCGACTGCCAGCGCGGCGCCGCGGGTGTGCCCGAGAGCGCGGTGCAGGGTCTCCACCACCTGAGCGGGTGGCCCGGCCGGTGCGGAGCGGAACACCCGCACCGCCTCGTGCGAGGCGGCCGCGGCCAGCCCGCCGTGGCCGAGGCCGTCGCTGACCAGCATCTGCCGGCGGCCGTCGACCTCCCGGATCGCCCAGGCGTCACCACAGGCCGTCTCGCCGGTGATCGGCCGGGTCAGCCCGGCGGCCCAGGCCGGCTCGGGCACGGCGCCCGGCCACACCTGCACCGCCATCACGGTGCCCTTGCCCGGCACCGAGTGCAGATCCCACCGGCTGGCCTGGCGCAGGATCGCCCCGAAGCCGATCCCGAGGGTGCCGGCGGTGGAGTGCCCGTCGCCGATGGCCCGCTGCACGTCGGCCATGCCGGGACCGCTGTCCACTATGATCAGCTCGACGCCGGCCTGATCCTCGGTCCGGACCGTGCGGACCAGGATGACCCCCTGGACGGCGTGTTTGACCAGGTTGCCGGCTGCCTCGGAGGCGGCGATGGCGAGGTCGGCGATCCGTTTCTCGGGGATGGCCAGCTCGGCAGCGAGGCGCTCGGCGGCCCGGCGGACGGCGGATGCCGATCCGGCCTCCTCCACCCGGAACCAGACCCCTCCGTCCAGGAGCCCGTCGGGTAGGGACGCCACCGCACCTCCGCTCATCGGCACCACTTCACGATCGTAATGGTGGTGCCTTTACCTGGTTCGGTGTCGATGGTGAACTCGTCGACCAGGCGGCGTGCGCCACTGAGACCCAGCCCGAGCCCGCCGCCGGTGGTGTAGCCGTCGGTGAGGGCCAGGTCCAGATCGGCGATACCCGGTCCATGGTCGGCGAAAACTATCCGGATCCCGGCTCGCCGGTCGTTCTGCACGCGGGTCACCACGACCTCGCCGCCGCCGCCGTAGACCAGCGTGTTGCGAGCCAGCTCACTCGCCGCGGTGACCAGTTTCGTCTGGTCCACCAGAGACAGCTTCACCGCCACCGCGAGCGTGCGCACCATCTGACGGACCCGGACGACGTCCTGGTCGGTCACCACCGGTTGGCGCTGGCTGTCGTCGTTCACGGCGTGAATACCGCGGCCAGGTCGTCATCGTCGCCGTCTCTGGCCAGCATGGCGATGCCCAGCTCGACGTTGAGAGCGGTGCGGATGCCGGGCAGTGACAGCCCCAGCTCGACCAGGGTGATCGCCACCGCCGGGCGCATGCCGACCACGACCGTCTCGGCGTCCAGCACCCGGGAGACCGAGGCGATGGCCGCGAGCGTGCGCCCGACGAAGGAGTCGACGATGTCGAGCGCGCTGATGTCGATGATCACACCGTGGACGCCGGTGGCGACGATCCGGTCGGCCAGATCCTCCTGCAGTTGCAGGGCGACCTGGTCCTCCATGTCGATCTGGATGGAGACCAGCAGGATGTCGCCGATCTTCAGGACCGGGACCCGCTCCATGTCAGCGACCCGTTCGCTTGTTCTGGCTGATCACGTGCCGCAGCGCGTCGGCGAGGGAGGACTTGGTGGCGATGTCGCCGAACTCGATGCCCAGCGCGACGATGGTCTGCGCGATCTGTGGCCGGATGCCGGAGATGATGCAGTCAGCGCCCATCAGCCGGGCGGCCACCACGGTCTTGAGGATGTGCTGGGCGACCTGGGTGTCGACGGCTGGCACACCGGTGATGTCGATGATCGCGTACGGCGAGCCGGTGTCCACCAGGGTCTGCAGCAGGCGCTCCATCACCACCTGGGCGCGCGCCGAGTCGAGGGTGCCGACCAGCGGGACGGCCACCACGCCCTCCCACAGCTTGACCACCGGGGTGGACAGCTCGAGCAGCTGCTCGGCCTGGTCGGCGATGAGTGACTCGCGGACCCGGACGTAGCTGTCGAAGGTGAACAGCGCGGCCTGATCCACAAAACCGGAGAAGGCCACGTAGTCACGCAGGGTGGCGGGGTCGTCCCGGTTGCCGAGGATCTCCAGCGTCGCCTCCTTGAGGGCGTAGACGCTGACTGCCGTCTCGGTGGCGGTGAAGCCCTGCCGGGCCCGGGTGCTGGACAGCTCGCTGAGCTGGGCGCGCAACTCGGCGGCGGCCTCGTCGCCGAGGTCGGTGGCGCCACCGGCGAAGGCCTGCTCGAAGGCGCGCTGAAGCTCGGCGCTCTGCCTCTGCAACTCGGCACCGCTCAGCCGGCCCCGCAGGCTCGCGGTGACCAATTCGGTCCAGCGGGCCGTCAACGGCCCGGCCTGCCCCGAGAGCAATGCGGCGAAGCGAGTCGCCTCGTCCGGACTCAGCGGCATCGCTGCTCCTCCCACCACGCGATCGTTCGCAACGGCCGGACTTTACCATCGGCGTGTCCGTTAGTTGCTGTAGGTCAAGTAACGGACACGGCTCAAAGGTCCGTCCCGTTCTGCGCGTCCGCGGGTACGTGGAGTACCGTTCAGCAATAACTGGAGGTCGGCGAATGTCCCTGACGGTACAAACGGAACAGCGCGACGACATGGTGGTCGTGTCGGTCGCGGGCGAGCTCGACATGGCGACCGCCCCCCAGCTGCAGGATCAGATCAGTGACCTGCTGGAGAAGGGACGGACCCGCCTGGTCTTCGACCTGGCCGAGGTGTCCTTCTGCGACTCGACCGGGCTCTCGGTCTTCGTGCGCGCGAAGAACAGCACCGACGACGCCGGCGGCACGGTCCGCCTGGCCGCTCCGCAGCGCGGTGTGCTGCGCATCCTAGAGGTGAGCGGGCTGGTCGAGGTGCTGCACACCTACCCGACGGTGGACGAGGCGGTCACCGCCGAGGAGCCAGCCCTCGACTGAGGCGCCGTGCGGCGTAGTTTGTCGTCGACCGGTGACGGGCACCCCCGTCGCCGGACTGACAAACCGGCCCCCGGGAGCGCCCATGCGAGAGATGTTCCAAGGCTTCAAAGACTTCATCATGCGCGGCAACGTCGTCGACCTCGCGGTCGGCGTCGTGATCGGTACCGCCTTCACCGCGGTCGTCACCAGCTTCACCAAGTCGTTCCTGGAGCCGCTGATCAAGTGGATCTCCGGTGGCACCGGTGAGCTGGCCGGTGAGCTGTCGCCGAAAGACGGCGTGATCTTCACCTACGCCGCGTTCATCAACACCCTGATCACCTTCGTGCTGACCGCGGCGGTGCTCTACTTCCTCGTCGTCATGCCGCTGAACAAGCTGGCCGAGCGCCGTCGCCGCGGCGAGGAGCCGCCGCCGAAGGCCCCCAGCGAAGAGGTCCAGCTCCTCACCGAGATCCGTGACCTGCTGCTCGCCCAGAACCAGGGTGGTGGCCCGGGCCAGATCTACCGGAACGAACCACCCCGCTGAAAAAGATCCGCCCTCCCGGCGCTGTTCGAACAGATGTTCGATACAGTGCCGGGATGGAGCAGCGTAAGCACTGGTGGAACGGCAAGTGGGGCCGGATAGCCCGCAAGGACGTCTACTTACGGACCAGCGGCGATCAGTGGTATGTCGAGCAGCGCGCCGGGGGTTCCGACGGCGCCTCCCACTTCTTCGAGTACGACAGCGAGGACGCTGCCCTCGACATGGTCCGCGGCCTGCTGGCCGGGCCGGACGAGTGGCGCGAGCTGTCGGTCCGCCCGGCCGGCCGGTGACTCACGCGGCCCGGTCGTCCCGGTGGTGGGCGGTCAGCGGGCCCAACGGCGGCAGCAGGCGCAGACCCGGCCGGGCCGGTGCCGGCTCGGCCTCCTCCGAGGCGTTGTCGAAGCGCGCACGCCAGCCCGAGCCGACCCGGGCACCCGGTGGAGTCCCGGCCCCGCCGACACCCCGGGCCAGCGCCACCACCAGCAGGTACCCGACGATCACGAAGCCGTGGCCGACCAGCCGGCCCACGTCGACCCGGCCACCGGTGAGATCGGTGACCGAGATCAGCAGCAGCATCGCGACGAAAGCGGTCAACATCGGCACCAGCCCGGTCGGCCGGCTGCGGCGCAGCCCGATGAAGAGATAACCGGCGCCGACCGCGACGTTCCACGCCGCCGACTCGTGCCAGAGATGGCCCTGGGTCGCGCCCAGGCCGTGATGTGCGGTCCCGGCGCTCACCCCACCGCCGACCTGCGTCAGGCCGAGGATCAACTGCACCGCGCCGATCAGGGCGAGAGCCAGGTAGAGCAGGGCCGCCACCGGGATCCGCCGCCGGCGCGGCACCGGCGGCAGCGCGGCCAGGATGGCGGCACTCAGATCCGGCACCTCGGGCACCGGGGCGGTCAGCGTCAGCCGGTTCACCGCGGCGGCCCGGTCCAGCCACTCCCGGCAGCCGGCACACCCGGCCAGGTGCTCGTCGACCAGCGGGCGCAGCACCGGGTCGTCCTCGCCGTCCAACTGCGCGGAGAGCATCTCGCGCCACCGCTCACATGCCATGTCCCGATAGTCGCCCGAGAACCCCTCGAAGTTCCAGGCCGAACGGCACAAAGATCGCCGATTTCACGGTTCTTGACCGTGCGTCCGCCGACGCTCGCGGAACGCTCGCAGATTCGCCGTGTTGCCACAGGTGCTGACGTCGTGCCAGACACCGCTGTTGTTGCGCGAGGTGTCGAAGAAGGCGGCCCGGCAGGCCTGGTTGTTGCAGAGCTTGAGCCGCGGCCACATCCCGGCCTGTTGGGCGAGCAGCGCCTCGGACCACAGCGCCGACGCCAGCCACCGGATGCCACGGCCGGTCGGCACCACCCGCACCCAGCCGGTGCCGTCCGGCACCAGGCTCACCTGCACGTCGGCCGGGGGCAGCGCGTCGTCCGGCGCGGGGCGGGCACCAGCCAGCACCACGTGCTCGAACGCACCCCGCAGCCGGCGCATCGACCGCAGGTCGGCGGTGGACAGCAGCAGGGTCGGCGCGGGCAACCCGGACACCTGGGACCAGACACCCAGCGTCTCGGTCAGCCACCACTGGGCCTCGTCGGGGCCGGCCAGCAGATCCGGCGCGTACGACATCGCGGCCCTCGTGTTCAGCAGCTCCTGGACTAGGGCGAAACCGTTCGGCGCCTCCCGCACGCCGTGCCGCGCGCTGGCCTTCCATGACATAGCCAAAGCCTACTCGGCTCTGTTCCACCGGATGCCGGAACGCCACCCGGCCGAGTGGACGCCGGGCGTTCATCGGTGGACGTTCGTGAATAGATATCCCGGCTGGACCTGTGCGGACAGCTCTGGCGACCCTGACCGGGGAGCACGCCCCGAAGCCCGGTCCACCGACGGGCGGCTCATCTTCAACGGGGGCATCGCCGTGCACGGCGCATCCAGCGTGCCGCCCTACCCGGCCTCGCACGGCTGCGCGAGGTCTCGGTGGCCGCGATGAACCGGATGTGGAAGAACGACGCCATCCCGTTGAAGACCAGGAGCTGGGTTTACCGGTGGGTGTCCACCAACTCCCGCCGGCGGCGCGGAGCCGGGATCACCGGGGCGTAACCGGGCGGCCATGCGGCCCCGTGCAACTCGGCACAGAGCACCACACCCAGCCACGGCACCCAGGGGCCGACGACCTCCACCGAACGCCCGTCCCGGACGTCCAGCACCAGGGCGAAGTCACCGGGGCGCGGGCGCAGACTCGTCACCGACCGCAGCCGGAACTCCTCGTCGCCCAGGATCAGCCGCTCGCTGGTGACCACCGCGAGACGGCGGCCGGCGCCGGTCACATCGACCGGGAACCAGCCGTACTGCTTCTCCCCCGACCGGAGCGGAATCGTGGGGGTGACCGCCGCGGGTCGCCCGCCACGCTCCACGAGACCGGCCAACATGCTCATCGACCGGAAGCCGGCCATGAGCTGTCCAGGGTCGTAAAACGACAACACACTCTCCTTCTGTCCCTTGCACCCTGGCACGAACGGGTCGCGCCCGCACAGGGAATACACACTGTCGGTGGGCATTTAGCCGATTCACCGGAGAGGCCCGGATGCTCCCGGTCTTGTCCACGGGAGCCCGACAGTCACTCCTACCCTTGCGCGAGCCTCGCCAATCATCGAAGAATTCCGGGAACTTCCCGCCCCCACCGGACAGAACCTGATGTGAACCCCTCACTACGAACACGGATCCGTGCCGGCGACGTCGCGGCGTTCGGGCAGGCCTTCGAGGAGCACGCCGGTGCCGTCTACCGGCACGCGGCCCGGGTGTCCGCCGACTGGAGCGTGGCCGAGGACGTCGTCTCGCTGACGTTCTTCGAGGCCTGGCGGGTGCGGCACCGGCTGCGCCCGGACGGCGACAGCGTGCTGCCCTGGCTGCTCGGCATCGCCACCAACGTGCTGCGCAACCTGCGGCGGACGATGCGGCGGCACCGGGCCGCCATGGAACGCCTCCCCGAGCAGCGGGTGCCGGACTTCGCCGACGACGTGGTCGGCCGGATCCAGGAGGTCGAACAACTGGCCGCGGCCAAGGCGGCGCTCGCCCGGCTCCGGCAGCCCTACCGGGACGTGTTCACCCTCTGCGTCTGGTCCGGGCTGGACTACGCGTCGGCGGCCGAAGCCCTCGGCATCCCGATCGGCACCGTCCGCTCGCGGCTGTCCCGCGCCCGCGACCGGCTGCGCGCACTGGCCGAGGACGAGCTGACCAACCGGCGTACCGCCGCCGAGAGCCGTATCCCCGCCGCCCAGCCGATCCACGGGAGGGACCGATGAGCGCCAGGCAGCACGAACCGGACGACATGATCCGCGCCGACCTCCAGCGGCTGCTGCCGCCGGCCGGCGCCCCGGAACTCACCCCCGAGCGGCACCGCGACCTGAAACGGAACCTGATCACCGGGATCAGCGCGCGCCCGCCGGCCCGCCGGTGGCGGATCGCGCTGGTCACGGCGGCGGCCATGGCCGTGGTGCTGCTCGGCGGAGCCGCGGTGGCGATCCGCCCGTGGCAGAGCGGCACCGAGACCCGGCAGTCGTACGTCGCACCGATCATCGTCCCGGTCCAGCGGGCATCCGTGGACGGAGTGGAGGTGCTGCTGAAACGGGTCGCCACCGCCGCCGAGGAGAAGCCCCCGGCCGGTGACAGCGGCTTCGTCTACGTCAAGAGCCGGGTCGGGTTCCTCACCTTCCCCGAGAACGGCCCGGCCCAGCAGGAGGCCGGTGTAGACCCGCGGGTGATGGAGGCGCTGCACGACCGGGAGATCTGGATCCCGCTGCGCTCCGGCGACGGGCTGATCCGGGAGCGGGGGCTCGACATCGTCCTGTCGGATCCGGAGCCGCACCGCAGGTTGACGGAACTGCCCGCCGACCCGGATGTGCTGCTCGAACACGCCTACACCGCGACCCGGGAGGACACCAACGTGCCTCGCGACAGAGCCGCCTTCGACTACATCGGTGACGCCGTGGACGAGTCGGCGCTGCCACCGGCTCTGACCGGGGCACTGTTCCGGGCCGCGGCGAAGATCCCCGGAGTGGCCATGGTCGAGAACTCGGTCGACGCGCTGGGCCGGCCGGGAGTGGCGGTGGCGATGACGTATCTCGACGAGCGCACCGAATGGATCTTCGATCCGGCCACCTTCGAATACCTGGGCCAGCGCAGCTACCTCGTCGCCGACACCCTCGACGGTAGGGCCGGCACGCTGACCGGCACCTCGGCGGTGGTCGAGCGGGCGGTGGTCGACAAGGCCGGAAACCGTCCCCGGTAACACTTTGGTTGACCCGCTGACTCGCTGACTCGCACGAAGCACTGACGACTCACGTGCCGATTCCCGGCAGGATCTCCGACATGACGATGTCCTTCGCCCGATGGCGTGAACGGGTCGCCGGGGCTGGCACGTGGCGTCTGGCGTACGAGATCTGCCTGGTGGTCCTGGTGACGGTCGCGGCGACGATGTCGTCGATCGCGTCGGACTGGTACCCGCTCGCCCCCTGGCTGGTCGGCCTGACCACCCCGCTCCTGATGGTGGCACGGCTGATCAGCCCGGTCGGGGCGTACACAGTCGCGGCTCTGATCGGTCTCGGCACCGGCGGGCAGGGCATGATCCTGCTGGCGGTGCTGAGTGCCTCCCTGGCCTACCGCGCCGACCGGATCCGCCACGTGGTGGCCGGACTGGCCGTCGGCTGGGCCAGCTTCGTGGTCTCCTTCTACTGGGACGAGCCGCTCACCCTGGACTGGGCCATCCTGGTGTCGGCCATGTTCATGGTCGTGGCCTGCGCGCCGGCCGGCGTGGCCCGGCTGGTGCGCAGGCGCCGCAAACTGCTGGCCGCCATGCACCGGCGCAACGTCCAACTGCACAGCCGGCAGGACGAGATCGCCCGGCAGGCCCGAGCCCGGGAACGCTCCCGGATCGCCCGCGACCTGCACGACTCGCTCGGCCACAAACTGACCCTGATCTCGCTGTACGCCGGCATGATGCGCGACGGCGAGGAGAAGGACCTGATGCGGCAGACCACGTCGGCCGCGATGACCGAACTGCGGCAGATCCTCGGCCTGCTCGGCACGGACGACGACGTGCGATCCACCGTCCGGCCCCTGACCGGCCTGGAGGAACTCGCCGACCAGGCCCGTGCCTCCGGCGCCCGGGTGGAACTGCTGCGCGAGGGCGAACCCCGGGAGCTGGCCGCACTGACCGAACACGCGGCGTACCGGGTGATCCAGGAAGGTCTCACCAACGCGCTGCGGCACGCGCACGGCGGATCGATCGTGCTGCTCCTGCGGTACGAGTCCGACGCGCTGATCGCCCGGGTCACCAACACACCCGGTCAGCGGACCGTCCGGGTCAGCTCCGGGCAGGGCCTGCTCGGGCTGACCGAACGCGTCCGGGTCGCCAACGGCATGCTCTACCACGGCCCCACCCCGGACGGCGGATTCCGGCTGGCGGCCACCCTGCCGTACCTCGGCGACGATCCGGCCCCGCCCACCGCCGAACCCGTCACCGTCCCGGCCGGGCCCGACTTCGCCACCTTCGTCGAACGGGACCGGCGACGCTCCCGGCTCGTGCAGGCCACCGTCGCGGTGTCCATCGCCGGATTCCTGGTGCTGTGCGGCGCCGGGCTGTGGCTGATGACCGCACTCGTGGTGGTCGACCAGCAGACGTACGACACGGTCCGGATCGGCCAGCCCGAGTCGGAGGTGCGCGACCTGTTGCCGGACGCCGAGACCGCCACCACCACCCGATCCGGCGGCGCCACCTGCCTCGACTACCCCGGATCGATCCGCGAACAGCTGCGCACCGAAACCGGTGAGAAGATCTACCGATTCTGTTTCCGGGACGGAGTACTGGTGGACAAGCAGGCATTCGAGGAGACACCGTGACCGAGGCGCTGCGCGTGGTGCTGGCCGACGACGACTCGCTGATCCGCACCGCGATCGACGCGATCCTGCGGCCGGCCGGCGACATCGAACTCGTCGCCCAGGCCGCCGACGGGCGGGCCGCCGTCGAACTGACCGTCCGGCACCGGCCCGACGTGGCCCTGCTGGACATCCAGATGCCGGTGATGGACGGCCTGGCCGCCCTGCGCGAGATCCGCCGGCTGGCGCCGGCCGTGCAGGTGGTCGTGCTGACCACGTTCGGGGAGGACGAATACGTCGCGCAGGCCCTCGCCGCCGGTGCCGCCGGATTCCTGCTCAAGGAGTCGGCCGCCGACGAGCTGGCGTTCGCGATCCGGGCCGCCGCGGCCGGCAACGCCTACCTCTCCCCGAAGATCACCCGCCAGGTGCTGGACCGGATGCCGGCGCCGGCCGCCCGCCCGGACCGGGACTCGGCCCGGCTGGAAGGGCTCAGCACCCGGGAACGCGAGGTGCTGATCCTGCTGGCCCAAGGGCTGTCCAACGGTGAGATCGCCCAGCAGCTGTTCGTCTCCGAAGGCACCGTCAAGACCCACGTCTACCGGGTCTTCACCAAGCTGGGCTGCGAGAACCGGGTGCAGGCGGCGATGCTCGCCCAGCGGGCCGGGTTACTGGACGAAAGTCCGCTGTAGCGAACGGTGAGCCGGTGGGAGGTGGGCCCGGAGCACCGCCGCCTGCTTGACGGTGACGAAGGAGGGATTGGCGGCCTGCGGCTGCCGCAACACCTCCAGATCGGTCAGACCCGGGTCGGCCCGCAACGAGTCCCGATGCACCCGTTGCTCCTCGTCCAGCCAGTGCAATCGCAGCGGGACACGCAGCTTGCCGTCCGACACGGCGGGCCGGCCGGTGAGCTCACCGAGCGCCCAGACACCCGGCGTCACCCGCCGCCGATCACCACTCACCCAGAAGATCACCGGCTGCCCGGCCGCCATCAGACGCGTGCGATAGCCGGGCCGCACACACCACCGGTCGGCCCGGCGCCACTCGGCCAGGCCGGACGTCATGCCATTGGCCTTGAGCAGCCAGGCTCCAAGATCCTCGATGGTCACCGCAGGCATCAGTCCACGGTACGCCGGCCGACGGCGTGCATACGTCGTGACACGAAAACGGGAGATGCCGGGGGTCACAGTCCTCATAGGATCTGAATATCAGCAGCCAGGGACGGGGTTAACTCGGTGACAAGAACGACTTCGTCGATATCGCCTCCGCGATTCCGTTGACCGCCGACGGCGGCACCGGCGACGACACCGTCTTCGGCAGCACCGGCAACGACAACCTCACCGGCGGCGCCGGCGACGACGACGTACAGGGTGGGAAAGGCAACGACACCCTTCGCGGCGGCGCGGGCAACGACCACGTCGAGGGCGGACCGGGCAAGGACAAGATCTACGGCGACTCCGGTAACGACGACCTGATCGGCGGCGACCTGGACGGCGAACTGCCCGACAGCGGCGACACCATCCACGGCGGGGCCGGCAACGACTTCCTGCTCGGCGGCTACGGCAACGACACCCTGTACGGCGGCTACGGTGACGACAACCTCGCCGGCGGGGCCGGCAAGGACAAGCTGGTCGGCGGCCCCGGCAACGACACCGCCACCCAGTGACCGGCGGTCACCCGATCGCGCACGCCGGTCCAGTCGAGGAGGAGCCGCGGGCGGCCGCCCGCTACGCCGGCTCCTGACCCGGTCGGTCGCGCCGGCACAGTTCCGCCAGTGCGGCACGAGCGATCACGTCGTTCTGCCGGAAGAAGCCGTCATTGCTCCGGGGGGACGGGAACCGGCCGGAGGTCAGCATGCTTCCGGAGAACAGGATTCCCGCCCCGAAGCGACTCCGGTGGGGCGCCCCGGAGACATCCTTCAACCGGTGCGAGGAGTCGGTGTCGACGAGACGCGCGGTGTCGATGAGCCCGATCGGATACCGCGCGCCGTCGTCGGGGGCCGATCGGATCTCCTCCCGGATCTCGTCGCGTTCGATGAGCGTGCGCAGCAACGGGTCGCTCACGCCGAGGATCGTCCGCTCGGGAAGCCGGGCCTCGATGAGAGACCGAGCCGTGACAGACGTGTGCACGTTGCACGACCGGGCCTGGAAGACCCCCTCGTGGGCGGTCACCGTCATCTCCGAACCGAGGAATCTGACGACACCGGCACGGGCCAGGGCAAGCAGTTCCTCCAGCCGCGGTCCGGGTGGTCCGCTGGTGAGGAACCGGCAGAGATCAAGGAACGCGGGCAGATCGTGCTCCCACGCGGCGGGCGCGAGCCGCCTGTCATTGACGAGTTCGATCAGCCTGACGAAAGCCGAGCTCAAGCCGTGCAGCATCGCCAGACTCGCGCTGTGCCGGGGATCGCGCCCGCGCCGGACCCCGGCGTCGACGTAGCTGATCATCCACTCCTGAAGGGCGTCCAGGTCGGCGAAGCGGCGGCCGGCGAGTGGATGCGCGGTCTCCTCCATGTCGATGCGATCCTCGTCGAACCGCAGTGCCAGATCGACGAGTTCTTTGATCGCCGGCCCGTCCCAGTCGAGGGCGTCGAGACGGCGGATGAACTCCCGTGCGTCGATCGTCAACGCCTCCGGATGTGATGCGGCGAGTTCCCGATAGCCGGCATGGATGACTTCGCGGGTGATCAACGGCCAGATGTCCATGGCGAAGTCCAGGGGACGGTCGCCGAGAGCGGCCACCGCCGCGGCATCGAGGTGGCCGGACGGTTCCGGAGGAGATCCGGCCAGGTCGTAGTGCATCTTCGACCAGTACGGCACACCGCGCCGCGAGCCCACGAAGATGACCGGTTCGTCACCGGACGGCTGGTACCGAAGTTCTCCGGCATCGGCACGGTGGAATGTGCCACCTCGTCCGGAGGTCAGCAGCACGACGGTGTCGATGAAACAGAGCCCGAGCCCACGGACGATCACCCGTTCCCCGGCGGGTATCCGGTCGAGGTGATAGTCGGCGGCCGATCCCGACGGCAGGTAACACAGGCTGTGGGTGACCGCGTACTCGGCCAGACGTGCCTCTTCCGCAGTCGCCGTGACGTCGACGTTGCCCTGCGCGAAGAGCACCACGTCGGCGTCCACCGGGGGCAGGCCGTCCGCCAGGACGACGCGTTGCCGGCCGAGCGGAAGGTCGTGCACGTCGACGGCTCGACCCGTGTGTGAATGAACCTGGATACGAGGCCTGCCGTTCGCCACCGACTGCCAGAAGACCCACGACAGGTAATCGCTCTGCGTCTGCCGGGTGGTGAACCAGCCGTCCCGCATCCGCCCCGCCTCGGCCGGTGTCGAGGGGGCGAGCCGGAATCCCGGCGGCGACGGCAGCCGGCCCGCCGCAAGTTCCCGCGCCCACTCCCCGAGGGTGGGACCGGAGACGACGGGCCCCTCGCATTCGACGGTCTCGTCGGTGAACATCGTGCAGTCGTCGGATGTGGTGTTCATCCAGAGCAGCGGTGACTGGTCGGACCGCCAGACCCGCCCGCCACCCGGCGGATGGGGATCGATGACGTGGACGGTGATCGTACGGTCCGGTGCGTACTCGGCCGCATTGGCGACAAGACGTTCGAGAAGTGAGGTGCCACGAGGGCCGGCGCCGACGATAGCCACGGTCATCGTCCTGGTCATTGCTGTTCCCACTCCTCGCCCGGGGCCGGAGCCATGTCACGAGCCCGATTTCATGAATAGAGGTGACTGGTTCGATCGACTCGTCGCACTGAGAGCCTCTCGGCGGGGTGCCGGGTGGCGGCGAGTCAACGACCGAGATAGGTGGTGGTGTGGTCCGGGCCGTCCGACAGGAAGGCCGCGACGGCGGCGCGATGATCCTCGGTGCGCACCAGCGCGGCGGCGACGGGAGGCACGAGCGCGTCGGCGGCCGCGACCCCACCGTCGACGAAAGCTCGAACCACACGCTTGGTGGCCGCATGGGCTCGGGGAGGTCCGGCGGCCAGCCGCATCGCATAGCCGTGCACAGCCTCCGCGAACCCCGCCGGCGGGAACAGCGCGTTGACGACTCCCCACTCGGCGAGCGTCGCGGCCCGGTACAGGTCACCAGTCAGCACCAGCTCGCGGGCCCGGCCGGGACCCGCCCGCCCGGCCAGACGCTGGGTGCCGCCCATCGACGGAGTGAATGCGACCTTGCGTTCGACCAGCCCGAACCGTGCCGCCGGGGTCGCGACGATCAGGTCACAGGCGAGTGCGAGTTCGAACGCGGCGGTCAGCGTCAGTGAATGCGCGGCGAACACCGTCGGGCAGGGCAGCGCCTCCAGGTCCTGGGCGATGCGTAGCCGGCGAGCCCAGAACGCCTCCGCCGCGGCCGGGTCGGTGTCGGCGAACACCCGTACGTCGACACCCGCGCTCACCACCCGGCCCTCCGCCCGGACCAGCACGGCCCGGGGCGGATCGGCCGACAGCCGCGTGACCGCCGCCTCCCACGCGTCCCACATCGCCAGGTCGAACAGGTTCAGTGGCGGGCTGTCCAGGATGAGGATCGCCAGTGGACCGTCATGAGTCAGCCGCAGCGGCGGGTTCACTCCACGTTCCGGAAGATGCTGATGGCGTTGTTGCCACCGAAGCCGAACGCGTTGTTCTGCACGTACCGCAGCCGTGGCAATGCCAGGGGCGCTCCGGTGACCAGGTTCACGCCGCCTTCGACCTCGCCGGCGTCCACGGCGGTCGGCGGCACCAGCCCATGCCGCAGGGTCAGGCAGGCCGCCACCGCGTTCGCCGCGCCGGCCGCACCCATCAGATGCCCGACCGTGCCCTTGATCGCCGTCACTGCCGCTCGCGGGTAGATCTCGGTGAAGATGCCGCCCTCGACGGCGTCGTTGGCCCGGCTGCCGGTGCCGTGTGCGTAGATCACGTCGATGTCGTCAGCGGTGATGCCGGCTTCGGCCAGGGCGCGGCGGTGGCAGGCCTCGACACCGTCCCGGGCGGGCGCCGTGGGATGGTTCGCGTCGTTGTTCACGGCCGTCGCGAGCACTTCGGCGTACCGGCGCTGGCCGGGCCGCAGTGAGCTCTCCGTCTGCAGCACGAGGATGCCGGCGCCTTCGGACGGTGTGACGTAGCGCCGGTCCGCCGAGAACGGCCGGCACCGGGAGGCGCCGATCGCCTGCAGCGAGCTGAACCCGATGATGTTCTTCTCCGAGTACGGGTCACAGCCGCCGACCACCGCGATGTCGGCTACTCCGCTGCGTAGCATCTCCGTCGCACAGGACACCGCGACGTTCGCCGAGGCGCAGGTGCTCTGGGTGGTGAACGCGGGCCCGCCGGCACCGATGGCGTCCGCGACACCCTCCGAGATGGAGTGACTGGAGAAACCGCCGGTCTCGGTGATGCCCCGGCGGTCGCCGACGACGTCCTCCAGCGCGTCGGCCTGACCGTCGCTGCTGCCGATGCAGACGAGGGCGTCACGGATCCGGTCGTCGCCGGGCTCCAGCCCCGCGTCCCGGAGGGCTTCGGAGGCGGCGTACTCGGCGAACACGGACGCGGCCCGCGGCCGCATCCGTGTCTGCTCGCCGGCCTGCTCGACCGCCAGGTCCCAGGAGTCCTTGGGCACCCGGCCGCCGAGCGCGCCCGCGTTCATCCCCGGGTACAGAGGGGTGAGTTCGGTGAACCGGCTCCGGGCCGTACAGAGATCGTCCCAGAAGGCTGCGGTGCCGGCGCCGGCCGGGGAGATGATCCCCAGACCGGTGACGAAGATACGTCCTGAGCTACTACTCACCGGAACCTCCGATAGGTGCGGTGCCGGCGAGCTGCCGGGTGACGGTCAAGCTCCCCCGGCGCGCGAACGAACCGCGGCAGGTGAGGACCGCTTGCTCGCCGACGTCGAGTGACTGGACCACGTCGAGGAACTCGGCGGTGACGAACGCGCCGTTGCGATCACTGGACCGGTGTGGGCCGATGTGGCCACCGGGCATCCCGGTCGTGTCCCGGTCAGCGGTGAAGTCGAACTCCGCCCGGAACTCCCCGCCCCGGACGAACGTCGCATGCGTGAGCCCGGACCGGCAGTGCAGGCCGTGGGACTCGCGCCCGGCGTCCAGCAGGGCCTCCGGGGAGTAGACGTCGCCGACGAGCACTCTGCTCACCGAGGAGCGGCCGGCGGCCAGCGCGAACAATGCCTGCCACATCGCGACCACCGGGGTCAGAAGTCCCGCGCTGAGGGTCAGGTTGCGGCCGGTGGCGCCGATGCCGATGTTCACGAAGGCGGAGGCGGAGCTCGACGTGGCGTTCGGGAAGTGCTTGGCGGACAGCCGTCGGCCGTCGGCCTGCGCGCCCCGCTGGAGCCGGGCCAGTGCTGCGGTGTTGCCGTATTCGGTGCCGATCACCACGGTGTCGTCGGTGCGGGTCTGTGGCGCATCGTCGTGGTTCCGGGCCAGATACAGGCACAGCCGGGTGAAGGAGTCGCGGAACTGGTCACCGATGGTGCCGATGACCGCGGGCAGATCCGGGGGGAGTTCGGCCAGTTCTCCCGGCGCTTCCCCGGACTGCTGTCCGCACAGCGCGACCTGACGAAGACTAAATTCGAACACGCGGCACTCCGTAGTTTCAGGAATACGGTCCCGGACGTTTATGCGACCGGATTCGCGGCCAGCTCGCGAACATGACGTTGAAGGTCGGCGACCGTGGCGAAATTGCTGACGGACTCCTCGCCGATCTTGATGTCGAGCTCCGTTTCCACGTGCATCACCAGGTCGATCATCCCGAGGGAATCGATGCCCAGGTTCGACCGCAGGTTCTGCTCTCCGGTCACCTCGACATCGTCCGGAAGTTCAGCCACCTCCTTGAGGATACTAACGATTTTCTCGTCGAGAACGTCAGACATCACTTCTCCTTGTGGTTGCCGAACGGTCAATGGATGTGGAGTCGATTCTGGCACGGCCGTAACCGCCGCACAGTAAACGGCAGGCTTACTTGTCGGCGGGGATGGTCAGCGCAATGTTTCGGCCCGAGCAGGCGCGGTACGGACGCATATGACGACCGTCCCGTATAACGTCCGTTCAGGCGCGGCGCACGGTTCGCGCCCTCTTTTCGAATAACCCCGTCGATGGCGAGAAGTGCGAGGATTTCCTATGCCGCTCGATCCCACTTACGCGATGATCAGGCGTTATCGCGAGGCGACCGGATTCACGCCGCTCTACCAGATGTCGGTGGCTGACGCCCGTCGTGCGGATGCGGAGACCGAAGCGGTCAACTGGGATTGGCACGAGCACCCGGACGAGGTCTTCGACGTCGACTTCGCCGGTGTGGCCGGCCGGCAGACGGTCCGGGTCTACCGCCCGCGCAGCGACGAACCGCTTCCGATGGTGCTGTACTTCAACGGTGGCGGCTTCGTCGTCGGCTCGCTGAGCACGTCGGACTCGATCTGCCGGGCGCTGAGCACCATGGTTCCCTGCGTCGTGGTGTCGGTGGGTTACCGGCTCGCGCCCGAGGACCCGTTCCCGGCCGCCGTCGAGGACTGCTACGCCGCTGTGCGGTGGGCCGTCGAACACGCCGCCGAATTCGGTGCCGACAGCAGGCGCGTAGCCGTCGCGGGGGACAGCGCCGGCGGCAATCTGGCCGCGGCGATGGCCTTGATGGCACGCGACAGGAACGGGCCCGAGCTGACCACGCAGGTGCTCGTCTACCCGCCGCTGCACAGCAACATGGTGTCGCAGTCGATGCTTGAGAACAAAGACCCGATGTTCTTCAACGCCCATTCCAGTGCGTGGTTCTGGAACCATTACCTAGCGGATCCGGCCGATGGTGAATCCCCCTACGCCTCGCCACTGAAAGCCGCTGACCACGGTGGCCTTCCCGAGGCGCTGATCATGACCGGTGAACTGTGCCCGGTGCGAGATGAGGGCAAGGCGTACGCGAATGCGATGGCTGCTGCCGGAGTGCCCGTGGAATACCACCAGTACGCCGGCCTGCCGCACGGTTTCCTGGCGGTCGCGGCGAAGTTGCAGACCGCTCGGGAAGCGCTCGGACTGATTGCCGGATTCCTGCGGGAACGGCTCGCGGCCGACGCGGTCCTCTGCGCCCCCCAAGGCTGATTGTTCAGTTAAATCCCGACTCTGCGCGGATCCCGTGTCACAGCGACGGCATCCGCAGGAATGGCGAGAGACGATGTCGCAGTCCACCGCACCGAAAACACCAGTCCCCGACGACACCGTGGCGCCGGCCACGAACTCGCTCGTCGCCGTCCTCCGCGACCGGACCATGCGCGCCCCACTGCTGTGGAGCGTGATCGGCCGGTTCCCGATCTACATGGTCGGCCTCGCTCTGGTGATCTCCACCGCCTCCCGGGGGTCGGGCTACATCTCGGCCGGTCTGCTGCTGGCCGGGTACACCCTGGGCGTCGCCCTGGTGGCCCCGTTCGTCGCCCGGCGCGTCGACCGGTACGGACAGCCACCGGTGCTATTGATCACGGGGGTGGTCTATCCCGTGGCCCTGGTCGGTTTCGTCTATGCCGATCAGGCGTCGCTGCCCGTCCAGTTGGTGCTCGTCGTCGTCGCCGGTGCCATGAACCCTCCGCTCAGTGGATGCATCCGTTCGCTCTGGAGCACCGCGGGCGGTCACCTGGAACAGGCCGGCCTGTCCATCGAGGCGGTGCTGAGCGAGGTCTTCACGATCGGTGGTCCGCTGCTTCTCAGCGTGGTGCTGTTCTGGGGTGACGAGGGCACCGCGCTCATCGTCGGTGGCCTGCTCGCCGGGGTGGGAGCGATAGGGTTCGCGACCTCTCGGGCCTCGCGGGAGACCCAGGTGGCGCATGCCGGACAGGACTCCGTCGAAGAGCGCGACCGCCTGGGCGCGCTGCGATCGCCGATCCTGGCCCGGATGCTGATCGTGCTCTTCGGCTGCGGCCTCGCGACCGGGATCTACAACGTGGCGGTGCCCGCCTTCGCCGAGGCCCACGGGTCCGCCCAGGACATCGGCCTGATCTTCGGCATCTGGGGGGTCGGCGGCATCATCGGCGGGGTCTGGTACAGCACCCACACCCTCCGCCGGCCGCCGGTCATCGCCTTCGCCACCGGCTCGCTGATCATGGCGGCCTGCGCCGCTCTGGTCATGCTGGCCTGGGACAACTGGTCGATCGGGGCGGCTCTCGTCCTGCTCGGAGCGGTGACCGCGCCGGTGACGGCGATCTCCTACCAGCTCGTGTCGCGGGCCGCCCGGGCCGGTTACATCACCGAGGCCTTCACCTGGGCCATGACCGTCATCCTGGGCGGATCGGCGATCGGCTCCCAGCTCGGTGGTCTCATCATCGAGGCGACCGGCACCCGGGTGGCCTTCCTCGCGGTGGTCGTGGTCATGCTGTCGGTTGCGGCGGGGGTATATGCCATCCGGCACCGGTTCACCGCGGCACCCGCCACCGAGCCGGCCGTCTAGGACGTCAGGATCCCGGGCCGCCGGCCCGCACATGCCGAGGGCCGTCCCGTCATCATGACGGGACGGCCCTCGGCATGTGCGATGACGAGCGGGTACCGGTGGCGCACGAATGGACCACAGCCCGGTGGCGGACATCCGCCACCGGGCTGTGGTGTTCCCCGGTCCGCTCAGACGACGGCCGGTTCGGCGTGGAAACCGTGCTCCGGCGCCGAGCCCGCGAGCCCGACCACGGTGCCGGCTCCGGCGAGAGCGCGACGGACGGGTTCGTCGGAGCGTCCGTCCGCGATGCGTACCGTGGCGACGCCACCGGCGAGCGCCTCGCGGGCGGCGACCAGCTTGAGGGCCATGCCGCCGCCGGCGGACGGGGCCGGCGCCCCGTCCGGGGTGACCCGCAGACGGGTTTGCACACTGTCGGGGTCGTCGGGGTCGGCGAGAACCCCGGGCGCGCCGGTGAGCAGGAGCAACTGATCGGCGCCCAGAGCGACGGCCAGTGCCGCCGCGGCACGGTCGGCGTCGACGTTGACCGGCAGGCCCCGTTCGTCGATCGCCGGTGGCGAGATGACCGGCACGTGGCCGCTGCGCAGCAGGGCTTCCGGCAGGGTGGTGTCGACCGTGGTGATCCGGCCGCTGTGGTTGTCGCGGACCACCACGGTACGCCCGTCGACCACGGTGCGGACGGCCGATTTCCGGTGGGCGCGCAGCATGCCGCCGTCCATGCCGGTGAGGCCGGCCGCGCGTACCCCATGGCGGGACAGTTCGGCCACGAGGCGGGGCTTGACCGCGCCGGCCAGGGCCAGCACGACCACTTCGAGGGTGGCCGGGTCGGTGTATCGGGTGGAGACGTTGTCCGGCGCGACGAGGGTACGCTGCGGGACCCCGAGCCGTCCGGCGAGCCGGGCGATCTCGCCGGAGCCGCCGTGCACCAGGACGATCCGCCGGCCCTGCCGGATCAACGGGGCGATGTCGGCGCAGATGTTCGCGGCGTTCACGGCGGGATTCCCGCCGCACTTGACGACGATCAGCGGTGTGGTGGTCATGGTCTCTCCGGTCGCCGTTGGTCAGAGGGGGTGCAGGCCGGGGAAGGTGAGGCCCAGGTTCTCGGCCAGGCCCATGCGGATGTTGAAGCACTGCAGGGCGTTGCCCGCACCACCCTTGACGAGGTTGTCCAGGGCTCCGATGGTGGTCAGGCGGCCGGTCTCCTCGTCCACGGCGTACCCGACGTCGCAGTAGTTCGTACCCAGCAGGATCTTCGGCTCGGGGTAACGGAAGATGCCGCGCTGATGCGCGACGACGCGCACGAACGGCTCTCCGGCATAACTGTCCCGGAAGGCACGGCGTACCGCCTGCTTGTCCGCCCCCGGGCGCAGGGTGGCATGGCAGATGGTCTGCACCCCGCGCACCGCCTCCACCCCGGTGGCCGTCATCGCGGCCGCCAGGCCCAGGTGCCGGGTGATCTCCGCCTCGTGCCGATGGCGGGTGGGCGCGAACACGCGCATCGCCCCGCTGCGTTCGGCGTGCAGGTTCGCCGGCCCGGCGGTGGCGCCGGAACCGCTCGATCCGGTACGGGCGTCGAACTGAGCCCCCTGTCCCGGGTCGATCAGATCGTGCGCGACCAGAGGATGGAGCGCGAGCACACCGGCCGTGGCCATGCAGCCGGGCACGCTGATCAGGTCGGCGGTCCGCAGACGGTCGCGGTACAGCTCGGGCAGGCCGGGCACGAAATCGGCCAGCAGGTGCGGCGCGAGATGCGGCTCGCCGTAGTACCGCTGGAAGACGTCGGTGTCGTCGAGCCGGAAATCCCCGGTCAGGTCGACGACCACCCGAGCCCGCTCGGCCCATTGATCGATCTGGGTCATCGCAACCCGGTGCGGCAGGGCCAGGAACACCGCGTCGCACTCCGGAACCGCCTCGGCGGCGCAGAACGACAGGTCGGTGACCGATCGTAGATTCGGGTGCACACCGTCGACCCGCTTGCCGGTGAACCGGGACGAGACCGCGGCAGCCACCTCGATCTCGGGATGCCCCAGCAACAGGCGCAGCAACTCCCCACCGATGTAGCCGGCGGCACCGACCACCGTCACCCGCAGCACGGGAGCACCTCCCTCACCGACACACCGTGATGTGGCATGACACCGCCCTTCCGTTCAAGAAGACGACCCGTACCAGGAGAAGGTACGAGCCGGAGACCGTCGAGCGCGTCCACGGCAAACGCATCCCGCGGGGCATATCGGGGTGAGCCACGGTCCCCGCCCCTACGCATCCCGCTTACCGGCGGGAGACAGGACGCGGGTAATTGAAACGCGTAGCGGACCGTCATCGGCGTCAACGCGACGTGTCGATCGGGGTGAACGTCGCGCGGACGCGCCGGGCCGGGGCGCATTCGTAGCGTGGTGCCTGATTCGTCAGCCTCTGATCCTGCCGCGGCACCGTGCGGATACGTCGCGCATGCCGGCGCTGCGGGCTCTCTCCCGGAAATAGGTGAATCCCTGTGCTCGTGAACTGGGTGATCGAACCGGTCGATCTGCCGCTCATCCGCCGCCGGTGCAACGTCTGCCCGTCGGACAGTTTCCGGCCGAACGGAAAGTTCCGGATCAATGCGAATCACAAGCTGCTGGACGTCTGGCTGCTCGCCCTCTGCACCGGCTGTGGAAAGACCACGAAGCTGACCATCATGGAACGGACCAACGTGCGGGACATACCGTCCACATTTCTGGACCGGTTGCATCAGAACGACCTCTCGCTGGCCGCCGAACTGTTGCAGGACCCAGGTGTCCGGCGCCGTAACCGGATCGCCCTGGACTGGGGGAATGCGTGGCGTCTCGACACCGGCGGCGCGATTCCTCCGGGCGATGAGGTGACCGATGTGGAGGTGCGCTTCCCGACACCGTTCCCGGTCCGCGCGATGCGGGTGATCGCGGAGGGCTGCGGCATCTCCCGCTCCGAGACGGAGAAGCTCGTCTCGGACGGCAGGATCGTTTCGGCGACCTCGCTCGACGGCAAGGTCTCCCGGGACTTCGTCTTCACGCTCAAACATTGAGCCGATCCGTGAACGCCGGCGCGGNNNNCCGCGCCGGCGTTCTACGGTGTCACCCGGTAGTCCAGGGTGGCCACCACCTTCTCCGCCTGGGCACGCAGCTCGGGCAGTGAGTCGGCCACCGCCGCGAAGGAGAGGAAGAAGTTCTCCTTGTCGAAGCTGGTGGCCCGGAGGCCGTTGATCAGCCGCACGCTGATCACACCGGGCAGAGCTGACAGTTCCTCCGCGGAGGTGCTGACCTCGACCGTGCCGAGCTGGTCGGCCTCCACGTCCATCCAGCCGATGATCGGTCGTTCACGCATCGGCTCCGGGGGCTCCGCCGGGAACCGGCCGAGCGCCATGGAGATGACGGCGGCGAACGGGTCGATTCCACTGACCAGCCGGATCGCCTCGGGAATCTGACCGCCACCCGGCCGTGGATTGATCTCGATGAGTTCGGTCCGGCCGTCCGCCGTGCTGCGACCCTCGAAGTGCAGCCAGATCTGGTCGAGGTGGAGATCGGTGCACAGCGTGCTGATCCTCTCGCAGAGTGCGTGCACCCCGGCGCGGACATGCTCCTGCTGCGGCGGGTGGTACTCGAGTCCCGCGTCGTGGTGCCGGGCGTCGTCGTGCTCCGGCTTCTCGACCGCGAGAACCGGGTGGAAACGACCGTCGATCACCGGGCCGTCCACCGAGAACTCGGTGCCGGGCACGTACTCCTCGATGAGCAGTTCGATATCGGCGGCCCCCCGCCCGGCCAGGTACTCCTGGTAGGCCAGCAGTGCTGCCGGGTCGTCGGCACGGCTGACCAGATACGAGGCCCCGGACACCCGCGCCGGCTTCACGATGACCGGGAAGAAGTCCACCGTCATCGGGTCGGCGCCGTACCTGACGTCGGACAGGCCGAGCGTCCGCATGTGGTCCCGGACCAGGGTCTTGCTCGCCAGCGTGCGCCGGCCGGCGTCACCGCCGGGCAGGCCGTAGTGCTCGGCGATGGTGACGTGCCAGGAGATCAGCTTCTCCACCATGTTGACGACCGCGATCGGTTCGATGCCGCGCTCGTCGAGCCGGCCGACGAGGGTCGCGAGATCCGCGCCGTCCCAGTCGAACACGACGTGCTCGTCACAGAGAGCGGCGTTGCGGTCCTCCGGTGATTCCGAGACCAGCACCGGCCGCAGACCGCGGGCCCGTAGTTCGTGGACCGCGGAAGCCACGTTTCCGATGGATATCCAGGAGAGGATCAGCACGGATTTCATTTCGCGTCTCCGGGGTCTGCTGCGGATGGATTGGTGCCGGGCATCGAGCCTCACACGCGCGTGGCCGGGATCAAATAAGCGAGATGTTGAATGCGGAACCGCCCGCTAAACGTGATGCGTTGCCGAGGATGAACCTCGCGCGGACGCCCCTGGCATCGGTCCGCACGTAATGTCCGGTCGACGGGGGCGTCCACGCCGAGCCGGAATTTCACGAATCGGCGCAGGGATTCGATCGGCTCGGTGGAGAGCCGCGTCCAAGCCTTCCTCCGCCATCCGAAATCCCAGTACAAGGCGTGATCCAACCGAAGGGCGGGTACGTGTCCGCAATCGAGCAACTGAACTTCGACCGGCTGGCACCCGGGGTGCGAAAACAACTACGGGAGCTGTGCCGTCTCGACAATTACCACGGCCCGATGGCGTTACTCTTCGAGTACGCTCTCATTGCCGGCTCGGTGGCACTGTGCGTGGGGGTGTCGTACTGGTTCTATCCGGTGGCTCTTGTCGTCATCGGTTCGGTGCAGCGCTTTCTCGCCCATTTCCTGCACGAGTCGTCGCACAAGGTATTCGCCCGGAACAAGACGCTGAACCTGCTCGGTGGTTCGGTCTTCTCCGGATATCTGATCTGGCACCTGTACGGTCCGTACCGCAGCTCGCACGTCGGTGCCCACCACCGCAATCTGGGTGACGAGGAGACGGACCCGGACTACAAGTTCCACATCGAATGCGGGCTCTACGACGTAGAGCGCTCCGACCGGAACTTCTTCTTCAAGGAGCTGGTGCTGTCCGCGCTGGGTTTGCGCACTGTGGACTATCTGCGCTACGTGATCACCGAACGGGTCTTCTACGACGGCTCCAAGATCACGGTGTCGGTCCCGGTGCCGCTGTGGGTGGAACGGACCGTCCTGCTCACCCAGTGGGCGGCAGTCATCACCGTGTGCGCCTGGTTCGGCTGGTTGCCGCAGTTGCTGCTCTTCTGGTTCGTCCCGCTGTTCACCACGAACGTGGCCATCGGCTGGCTCGCCGAGTTGTCCGAGCACTACCCGATGCCGGAGAGTGAGCACCAGCAGGTGCTGCTCACCCGAAACCGGCACGGCCGGTTCCTGGAGCAGTTCCTGCTCAGCCGGCACAACGACCGGTACCACCTGGTCCATCACCTGAACACCGGTATCCCGCACTGGAACCTGGGCCGGGCACATCGGGTTCTGCTCCAGGACCCCACCTATGCCGCCTGGGACAACCTGTGGGCCGGTGCGTTCACCCGTCCCCGCTCTCGCAAGGACCGGGAGACCGTCATCAGCTACGCCGCCAAATACCGCCAGTGGCGCCAGGCCGGAGGTGACCCGGCGCTGGCGGGCCCGACATTCGCCCAGCTCATGATGCTGGCGGCGGACACGTCGTCGCTCTCCGCCACGGAGGTCCGGGAGACCCCGGCCGCAGTGTGACGGTCCGTCCCGCCGG